>NZ_BOJU01000001.1:0-436468 GCF_016860625.1 Fructobacillus tropaeoli | reverse complement strand
TGAATTAAATGTTTGAGAATATTTTTTAAGGGGCGGCCAATTAAATGGTCGCTCTTTTTTTAATGAATTCAAATAGTTTTAATTGTTTGCCATAAATATTAATTATTTATATTGATTGAATAAAAAAATTGGTATTTGTGTGAAATTAAGCAAGTAGTGCGCATTGACAGGAAGTAATTCAAGGGGAGGATTTAAAAAGTGAAGAACTCGTATTAACTTCTAAACTTTTGTGAATGAAAAGTGCGTGATAGTTAAAAATTTGTTATAATGTAGTAGAAATAAATTTATGAACGAGGGACATAATCATGGCAATTGGCATGAATGATTTGAAGACAGGTTTGACGATTGAATATTCAAATTCAATCTGGCGTGTATTAGAATTCCAACACGTGAAACCTGGTAAAGGAGCTGCCTTTGTGCGCTCTAAGTTGAAAAACTTGAGGACGGGTGCTGTTAACGAAGTAACCTTCCGTCCTGGTGATAAGTTTGAACAGGCCGAAATTACAACGCGCCCAATGTCATACTTGTACGCTGAAAACGATGGCCGTGTCTTTATGGACACTGAAACTTACGAACAAATCAACATTTCAGATGATAACTTGCAAGAAGCCTTGAAGTTCATGCTTGAAGGAATGGAAGTTAAGATTACGATGTATGGTTCAGAAGTCTTGGGGGCAGAGTTGCCATCAACTGTTACTTTAAAGGTAACGGAGACGCAACCTGGTATCAAGGGCGCAACAGCTACTGGCTCAGGCAAGCCGGCTACTGTTGAAACTGGTGCCACTATTACAGTGCCAGATTTTGTTAACGAAGGTGAAACCATCATTGTTAATACTGAGGATGGGTCCTACAAAGGTCGGGCCTAAGGTTGCTTGGGCTGCTTTCTTTATGAAGCAGTCTTTTGTATTTATTGGTACCGGATTTATCGGTTGATTGGAGGAACGATGGTCAAGCAAGCCAACTTAACGAATAAGAACTTTTTACTGTCCGCTGAAAAAATGGAAGACGGGCAAACAATGGTTGCTCGGCACGCCTTGGAATTGATTGCACAGGCAGCAACCCTTGAGGTTGATGGTGTCGCGGCCATGCAAACAAATATCTATGACCACTTTCCAAAATCTTTCACCAATATTGCCAAAGCAAAGGGTGTTTTACTGGAAAACGATGAAGATGGTTTGAATTTTGACGTCTCTGTTGTTTTGCATTATGGTGTTGTCGTACCAAAGGTGGCTTTTGCCATCCAACAATCAATCAAGAAAAACTTGGCTGATTTGACTGGCTTGACGGTCACGGAAGTGAACGTGAACATTGCCGGTTTGGTCCCCGATGAGACAAACGATACCCTGGAACCAGACCATTTGTTTGATCATGACCTGGCAAAGGAGCCCAGCTAATGACTCAATTATCACGACATGAAGAACGGCAAGCGGCCGTCCAGATTCTCTTTGCTTGCGTCAACAAGACGCCAGATGAAGCTGAAATGGATTTGGTCTATGACTTAGTTGTCGGTAATCAAGACTATTATGCTTTTTTGCCCCAACTGGTTAACGGTGTTTTAGCGCGAAAAACACAATTGGATGCTGATATCGCAAAACACTTATCCTTAGGCTGGAAGGTTGACCGAATTGCACGGGTTAACCTCGTTATTTTGCGCATCGCAGTTTATGAATTGCAGATGCCAGAACCAGCGCCCTACAAGGTTGTAGTGGACGAAGCGGTTGAACTTGCCAAGGAATTTGCTAGCCAGCAAGATGCACAGTTTGTTAACGGTGTCTTGAAGAATTATGCACCAGTTGGTGCTTAAAATGAGGACTGCTCAGCTTAAAACCTAGCTTTTGGGGGATAAGTTACTGGGGAGTCTTTTTTTTATCAACAGGCGCTTCCTCACGAATTCAAAAGAAAAATGCCATCCTGTGCTAAAATAGAGGAAGTAAAAAGGAGGCCATCATGGCGATTTACCATCCAAATGAACAACCAGCACCATCATATGACAGTCATACACATTTGAATGACGATGAACTGTACTTTGATGTGCCAGCATACTTAGCGCGGGCACATGAATTTCAAGTAGTTGAGATGAATATTGTCGGCTATAACGCGGTTGGCAATGAACGGGCTTTAGCCATTGCAAAAGAAAAAGACGGCGTTTACGCTATCTTAGGCTATCAGCCTGAAGATACACCTGATTTTGATGAGGCCGCTCTTGCAACGCTTACCGAACAGTTGGACCAAGATAAGGTTGTTGCCGTAGGTGAAACCGGCTTGGATTATCACTTTGATACCGATAAAGATGTTCAAATGAAGGCCTTTTTAGCACAAATTGGTTTGGCAAAAGAAAAGGATTTACCGGTTGTTATCCATAACCGAGAAGCCTTCGATGATGTTTACCGGGTCTTGAAGGAACAGCAGGTCAAAAAAGCGATCATTCACTCCTTCTCCGGGACCAAAGAACAGGCCAAGGCGTTCGCTGATTTAGGTTATTATATTTCCTTCTCTGGTGTGGTGACCTTCAAAAAAGCAGAAGAAGTTCGAGAAGCAGCCAAGGTTATTCCATTGGACCAAATTTTGGTGGAAACAGATGCGCCATACCTAGCGCCAAGTCCAAATCGTGGTAAACGCAACGAACCTGGTTGGACTAAGTTTGTGATTGATGATTTGGCCAAAACACTTTCAATGTCAGCTGATGACCTGGCAACACGAACTAAGCAAAACGCTGAACGGGTTTTTTTGAACCATGACTGACCGACGAAAAATTAAGGCGATGGTTGTCGTGGAAGGGGAGGCGGATACAAAGCGCTTAAGACAAGCGGTTGATTGTGACACGATCGAAACCAGGGGTTCGGCTCTGGGTGAAGAAGTTATTCTGCGTATTCAAAAGGCAGCCGCGAAGCGGGGTGCCATCGTACTGACCGATCCTGATTTTAATGGGAACCGGCTCCGGCGTCTAATTACAGAAGCAGTCCCAGCAGTTGCCCAGGCAACAATTAGCCAGGACCAGGGCCGGGCGCAAAAGGACAATCCGCACAAATCCTTGGGTGTAGAGCATGCACCCCTGGATGTTTTGGCTACCTGCCTTGTGGAAGCTGACCAGCAAGTTGGCCAGTCTCGATCGGCTTCTGATATCGATCGGAACTTTCTGGTCGATTTGGGCCTAGTTGGTGGACCAACCGCCAAGGAGAAACGGATTTTGCTCGGTCAAAGCCTACAAATTGGTTATGCCAATGGGAAACAACTGTATCACCGTCTTTTAGCCTATGGCATTATGCAAGAGCAGGTTGTGGCAGCCTTGAAAGGAAACATTAATGGAAAAGTCAATTAAAATTGCCAATCCAATGCGAACTCAAGCAATTTTAAATCAGTATGGCCTGCGGGCCAAAAAAAAGTTTGGTCAAAATTTTCTCACTGACCAAAACATTCTGACTGGGATTGTGGATGCGGCAGATTTGAGTAAGGAAGATGCCGTTGTCGAGATTGGCCCCGGCATTGGTGGTTTAACCGAATATTTGGCCTTGGCTGCCGACAAAGTCTTAGCCTTTGAAATTGATTGGGACATGGTCAAGGTCTTAAGTGAAACCTTGGCGCCTTATGATAATGTCACGGTTCAAAACGATGATGTCTTAGAGGTTAATCTAAAGCAAACGTTAGCTGAACATTTTGGGTCGGAGCGTTCTGTCAAGGTGGTCGCTAATTTGCCATATTACATCACGACACCAATTCTTTTAGGCTTATTGCAGGCACAGATTAACTGGTCCCGCCTAGTAGTGATGATGCAAAAGGAAGTGGCTGACCGCTTAACGGCTGAACCAGGGACGAAGGAATATGGTGTTTTGTCCATTACTCTGTCTTACTACGCTAATGTTCAGACTGCGTTGAAAGTGCCACGAACTGCCTTTAATCCGGCACCAAATGTGGATTCAGCTGTGGTTTCTCTCGCACCAAGAGAACCTGACCAATCGGTTGATCACCCTGAGCAGCTGTTCTCACTGGTCAAGGCGGCCTTTGCCCATCGACGGAAGTCGCTTTGGAATAACCTCTTGCAACGTTTCGGCAAAGAGGAAAAAATCAAGGGGCGGTTAACAAAAGCTCTAGACCAATCGAATATTCAACCGGGGGTTCGAGCTGAAAAATTAACCCTCAATCAATTAACGGACTTGTATTTAGCCTTGATGGAACAGGGATTCTACGCAGGTTAACTGTTAACGCTGAAAACCGCATTTTTTGCTAATATTGAACTTTTGTTACTAATGTGTTATAATAATTCTTGTTTAATGAGAAAGGCGGTCGAAAATGTCAACTTTGGAAGATATTAAGTCGCGCTTGGACGCGCACATAGGCGAAACAGTCACTGTAGTTTCTCAGGCAGGTCGTAAGAAGTTTACGGAGCGTTCCGGAATCTTGCGTTCTACTTTCCCATCACTGTTTGTGGTTGAACTGGATGAAGAAGCTGATTTTGAGCGTGCTTCATACAGTTACACAGACGTCTTAACGAATAACGTGGACATCACGTTTGCCGATTAAGGAAATACATAAAAAGCCCGTCAGGGCTTTTTTTGTTGGGCTGGTTTTAAAATGAAAAAGGAGAATGCCATGAGTGCGCAGATTGTTGTTAAAAACTTTACCGCTGCCTTTGGTGATCGCGTGATTTTAAAGGACGTTTCCTTTAAAATTGATGAACACCGCTTTACCGTCATTGTTGGTGAAAATGGGACTGGCAAGACAACTTTAATTAAGGCCTTAATCCAAGAGGTCATTGGTCAAAAACATCTTGGCCATGAAAACAAGAAACAGAAGGGGACGATTGAGGTCAACAGTAAGAGCTTGGCCTACGTACCACAGTTTCGTGACCTGGGAGACGATTACCCGCTGACGATTCGCTCCTTTATTGCTTTAGGGTTGAAGTCGGGCTTGCGTCCCTGGCTGAATACCCATGAAAAATCAGCTATCGACCAGGCCTTGAAGCAAGTTGACTTAGCCGATTTAGCCGAATTACGGCTATCGGATGCCTCTGGTGGGCAAAAGCAACGGGCTTATATTGCCCAGGCTCTAGTCCAAGAACCTGATTTGTTGATTCTAGATGAACCAACGGCTGCTTTGGATGCTAATCACGCTTTGGCACTCGTTAAGAGCGTCCGGGCTCTACAACAAAGTCGGCAAATTGGTGTTTTGTGGATTTCGCATGATACTTCTTGGGTTAAAGAGTATGCTGATGGTTACCTTTGGCTACATGACGGCCAGATTCAGGGTGGCCAGGCAGCTGATTTGTCAGACACGGCTGCTTCACAACACCGCCAGGAGGTAAACCATGCTTGATCAAGTTTTTATGCAAAACGCTTTTATTGCCGGCACAGTGATTTCAATTGTTGCTGGAATAGTGGGAACTTTTGTGGTCGCTCGTTCATATAACTTTTTGAGTCATTCTTTAAGTGAAATTGCTTTTGCCGGGGCAGCCTTTGGTTTCTTTATTGGCTGGCCACCACTTTTGGGGATGGTTACTTTTACAATCCTCGCTGCGCTATCAATCGGGGGATTGGAGAACGCCAAGGTCCGCCAGGATAACGTGACTTCTGCCGTATCAGCCTTTGCCATTGCCTTAGGAATTCTTTTCTTGGCGCTGGGGCACACTGCCAATTCGGCAGCAACCGGCATTTTATTCGGTTCCGTTCTTGGGATTTCACATACTGATTTGTTAATCTTGGCGGGGATGGCCCTGGGTGTCTTCATCGTGATTTTCTTGTTTTACAAGCCATTGCGCTTACTGGCTTTTGATGAGGCGGGACTATTACTTTCACGAGGGCAAAAGACCTGGTTGAAAATCCTTTTCTTGGTGGTGATGGCACTGTCCGTGGCCATTTCATCACAACTAGTTGGCTCCTTGTTAATCTTTGTCTTGGTCACTTTGCCGGCAGCATCTGCCCGCTATTATCAGGGTTCTGTTGGCCGTTTGATGACTCTATCGGTCTTCTTCGCTTTGTTCGGAACTTGGGCAGGATTGGCTTTGGCTTATGTCACGAATCTGCCAACCTCTGCCTTTATTGCTGGGATTGAAGTGCTGATTTATCTGCTATCAATATGGTTAGCTAAGGAATAAAGTGCATTAGGTCAGCTTTTTTGTAACAAATATTAAAAAACGCCGGAGTTAAAAACGAATGTTCGTTTTTAACTCCGGTTTTATGCTATAATAGTCGGGATGGAAATTATTACTCTGAGGAGGAAAGGGCAGTATTTTTGCCCACAAAAATACCTATGAAAACACGTCGAGCTGACCGTTTGGTCGATATGTCGCACTATCTATTGGACCACCCGCGCCAACTGATTTCACTGAACTTTTTTGCCGATCGCTATGAAGCGGCAAAATCGTCAATTTCCGAAGATTTGTCAATCATTCGTCGGACCTATAAAGCCCGTGGTACGGGTGAAGTGAAAACCTATCCAGGTGCAGCCGGTGGGGTTTATTACACGCCATTGATGGCGGCTGGTGAGGCTAAAGACTTTGTGGATGGCATTTGCCAAATTGTGAACGATGAATCCCGCGTTTTGCCGGGCGGCTATGTTTACTTATCTGATTTGTTAGGACAGCCAAATGTCCTACGCCAAACCGGACGATTGGTTACGACTCAGTATGTTGGAGAAGAAATTGATGCCGTGATGACCGCTGCAACCAAGGGGATTCCCTTAGCCCAAGCAGTTGCTGATCAATTAAATGTGCCTTTTGTGATCGTTCGTGATGATGCAAAGGTGACGGAAGGTTCAATGATCTCGGTTAATTACTTAACTGGATCATCAAAGCGCGTTGAAAAGATGGCCTTGTCAAAGCGGTCTTTGAAGGCCGGCGCCCGCGTCTTGATTGTCGATGACTTTATGAAGGCTGGCGGAACCATTCAGGGAATGCAAACGTTGGTTCGTGAATTCGGTGGTACTGTTGTTGGGACTGCTGTCTTTGCTGAAGGTCGGTCAAATGTCCGTTTGTTAGAGGATTATACTTCCTTGTTGCACGTTGAAACAAACTTAGACTCTGGCCAGTCTATTAATGTGCAACCAGGAAACTATTTTGAAGAAATTTATCAAGGTAAGGAATAAGAAACGATGCAAGCCACAAACGTTGTCATTTTGGCGGCCGGGAACGGTTCGCGGATGAAATCAGACCTACCAAAGGTCTTACACCAAGTTGCCGGTCGGGCAATGGTTGATTGGGTGGTTGCCGCCGTGGCGCCATTGAAGCCAAATAAAATTTTAACGGTTACCGGTGTTGGGGCTAAGCAGGTTCAAGACCACTTAGCTGGGAAGTCCGACTTCGTTGTTCAGGAACAGCAATTAGGAACAGGTCACGCTGTCTTGCAGACCAAGCAGGCATTAGCTGATAATGAGGGTGCGACGCTGATTTTATCAGGGGATACGCCACTCTTTACAACGGAAACGCTTCAAGCTCTTTTGGATGAGCACGCTCGGACAAAGAATGCCGTCACGGTTTTGACGGCCTTTGCCGAAAACCCAACGGGTTATGGCCGAATTGTCCGTGGTGAGGATGAAATGGTCTTGAAGATTGTTGAGGAAAAGGATGCGTCCGTTACGGAACGCCGGATCCAAGAAATCAATACTGGTGTGTACATTTTTGATAACCAGCTCTTGTTTGAGGCTCTTTCACAGGTCGGTAACGATAACGTGCAAGCTGAATATTACCTGCCTGATACGCTCGATATTTTGCGGGAGATGGGGCAACAGATTGGTGCCTACCAGACGATGGACTTTTCCGAGTCAATGGGAGTTAACGATCGTGTTGCTCTGGCTGCGGCCAACAAGATTATGCGGACGCGAATTAATCGCGGGCACATGCAAAATGGTGTTGAATTAATTGACCCCGATAATACCTATATCGATGCTGGTGTTCAAATTGGCAAAGATACGGTGATTGAAGGCAATGTGACGTTGAAGGGAAAGACGGTGATTGGTCAAGACAACGTTTTGACAGCCGGTACTCGAATTGAGGATTCAACCATTGGAGATGAAAACGTCATCACTTCTTCACACCTTGAAGAAGCGCTAGTTGAGAACCAAACAACAATTGGTCCCTATGCCCATCTGCGGCCACTGGCTGAAATCAAAGACCGAGCACATTTGGGGAACTTTGTGGAAGTCAAAAAGGCAACGGTTGGCCTTAGTTCTAAGGTTGGTCACCTTTCTTATGTTGGGAATGCGACGTTAGGAGCGGATGTGAACGTCGGGGCCGGAACGATTTTCGTCAACTATGACGGCGTGAACAAGTTTGATACGACGGTTGGTGACCGGGTCTTTATCGGTTCGAATACGAAGATTATCGCCCCCGTAACTTTGGCCGATGAAAGCATCACGGCAGCGGGGTCAACGATTACGGATGATGTTGACTTTCATCAAATGGGCATCGCTCGTAGTCGTCAAACAAATAAAGATGATTTTTGGGACAGAATGCCCCATAAAAAAGGATAGGGAAACCTATTCTTTTTTATTTTGACCAAAAAGAGATAACTTGCCTATCTAATCGACTTTGTTTATAATAAAAATATGGTTATTTAAACTATACCAATATAAAAATTAGAGAAGGAGAAGAAAATGAAGAAGAAAACAATCGGTTGGCTACTGGCCCTTTTACTAGTGTTCATCTTGGGTGTGGTACTGGTTTTGGGATTAAAGGATCAGGATAAACACCATTCCAAGAAGATGACCATGTCCAGTAGTCAGATGCAGATGTCTTCGTCCTCATCATCGATGGCCATGTCGTCTTCGATGTCTGGCATGGACATGGATGAAAGCTTGCCAACTGATTTACCAAATGCTACTCAACCAAAGTATCCGGTTGGCTCAATGATTACCTTAGAGGCTGACCATATGACCGGAATGAAGGGCGCCAAGGGAACGGTTGCAGCCGCTTACGACGTTAAACTATATGAGGTCGATTATCAGCCAACTAATGGTGGTAAAAAGGTTAGCGGCCACAAATGGTTAACCAAGGAAGACTTTTCTGATATGATGGACCACCAAGAAGGTGATACGGTCACGTTGACAAGCACTCATATGGCCGGGATGAAGGGAGCAAAAGCAACCATTACGAAGGTAGTCAATGGTCCTGCTTATGCGGTTAGCTATCAGCCAACCAATGGTGGTAAGATAGTCATGCATCACAAGTACTTGGTTGAAAGTGAAATCAAGTCTCGATAATGGAGAGAAATGAAAGGATGGAACGCGATGGATTTTTCAGTACTATACATTGGTAGCGGTCAGGCAAGTTGGAACGGGGCTGTCCCACTGGCTAAGTCTGGTGCTAAGGTGGCCGTGATTGAAGAAAGCCAATACGGTGGTGTTTGCTCAAATAAGGGTTGCAATGCCAAGATTATCTTGGATAAACCTTTGGAATTGATCAACCGAGTCAAAGACCTCCAGGGACGGGGCATTGATGGTGTCCCAACTGTTAACTGGGAAGACTTGATGGCTCACAAGCACGAATTAATTGTGCCACAGGATGCCCACGGCAAGGAACGGTTGGATAATGTTGGCATTACAACTATCACCGGCCATGCTGAGTTTGTTGATACCCATACGGTGGCTGTCGACGGCAAGACTTATACAGCTGATAAGATTGTGATTGCAACTGGCTTGCGTCCTCACGTTCTGGATGTTCCGGGTCATGAACTTTTTGAAAATTCGACTGATTTTCTTTCGTTGCCACACATGCCCAAGCATGTGACGATTTTGGGCGGCGGTTTCGTTGCCATTGAATTTGCGACAATTGCCAACGCCGTCGGGGCCCAGGTTGATGTGATTACTCGGTCAAACCGCTTATTGCGTCAGTTCCCAGCTCAGTATGTGGCAGAAGTCCAGGCTGATTTGAAGGCCCATGGTGTTCGTTTTATTCCTGATATGAACATCAAGAGCGCTGAAAAGACTGCGGCTGGCCAGATTGCCTTGACCGGTGACCATGAATTCCAATTGACAACCGATTATGTCTTGGACGCGACCGGTCGTGTGCCAAACCATGACCAATTGAACCTGGAGGCCATCGGGGTTGAAGCTAACCAGCGTGGGATTGTGGTTAACGAATACCTACAAACATCCGTTGAAAACATTTATGCAGCCGGTGACGCCATCGACAAGCAGGTGCCAAAGTTGACGCCAACCGCGGCCTTTGAATCCCGTTATTTGACTGCTCGATTTAAGGGTGATAATGATGGCCCAATCGTCTATCCAGCTATTTCGGAAGTGGTCTTCACGTCGCCACGGATTGCCCAGGTTGGGGTACACCTTGACCAGGCCTTGGCAGAACCTGACCGTTATGAAGTCACGGAAGCCTCTTATGATGGTGACTGGTATCGTCAGGTTGAAAATGAGCAGGGGGCTAAGCTCTCACTGATTTTTGATAAGAATAGCAAGGCCTTGGTTGGTGCAGCGGAAAAGTCGAATAATGCTGACAATACCATTAACACGATTGTGCCTTACATCCAAATGAAGATGACCAAGGAACAGTTGAACGACTTAGTTTATGTTTTCCCATCAATCGAGTACACTTTGCAACGGCGTTTACCACTGGTCTGATTTTGATAAAAGTGTTTAATGAGTGTAGCGGATTATGCTATACTTTTTTTATTAGAAACAAGGGGAGTGACAGACTATGTCAATCAATGGCCAAGCCATTATCGATCAAATTGAAGAGCAAAATTATGCTCAAGAAACCTTAGCAGTCAAGGATGGCCAGAGCGTTGATTTGGATGTCCTTTTTTCAGCCTTTTTGCCTTTAGCCCAAAAGGAAAACCTGGCATTGACCAAGGCGGATATCGACGGTGGCATCGAAGAAGGGGGCACAACTTTTTCTTTGGAAGTCAACGTGATTAACTTACCGTTGCGCTATGCCAATCAGGAGAAAAAATTGGTTTATGCCAATCAGGAATACGAGCTGCAGGTTTATACAATCGTTGATAACCCCAATGTCTCCAAGTCACGGTTAAAGATTGCCAAATTGTCTTCGTTAGCGGCCCTGCTAGATGACAGTGATGGTGTCTTTGCTAAGGCTGCTGCTTGGTTCGATGACCAGCTGCAGGTTATCTTGGAAAATCAGCAGCAAGCCGAACAAGATGCTGCGGAGGCTGCCCAAAAAGCTGATGAAGAGAAGGCTGCAGAGGAGAAAAAATGACGTTACCAAAACCAACCAAAGCGGCCATTAATGGTTTGATTTGGGCGATAATTGTGTTGACATTTCAAATACTGCACTGGACGTCTTTACCAATTCAGATACTATTGATTGTGATATCGATTGTGGAAATGCAAGCTTTAAAAGCACTCTTTACACATCTTGAAAAGGGTAAAAATCGTCAGTAAAAAAGCAGCCGAGTATGGCTGCTTTTTTAGTCAAATTTTATTTTAGCCGACAAGTGGTAGGAAGCATGGTCCTTTTCCACGGTGGCCTTTAAGACCTTTGGGTTGGCGGTATGGGCTTGAGAGATGAGCTCGCCGAGGTCATAAGCCTCAATGACAGCCTTGACTAGTTCTTTTGGACTTTGCCCCATGTCGGGTAGGGCCAGGTCTTCCCAGTCACGGTCTTTTGCTGGGCCCATTTGGACCAGTTCTTTTGTCTTAATCTGTTCAATGATAATCATGTGCCTATTATACGGTCTGGCAGTTTGAGTGTAAAGACTGGTTTCGTGAGGCATGCTTGATTTTTGCTTGGGAATCTGGCATAATAAAGGTATGCGATGAGTCGAATGCGTTTTTAGAACGCACACGCGGCCTACTGTATTAAGTTACCAGCCACGGATTTGGCGTAGGTGATAATGGTATTGTGGAATTCCATTATCTCACCATGACTATCAGTCTTTGACTGAGGTGACGTAGACTTACTTGAACTTTGTTCAAGTCGCCCGTCAGAGCGTATCTGGCATGCCAAACTAAGCAGCTAACTTCGGTTAGCTGCTTTTTTATTGGCTGATTTCTCTGGTATAATATGTACTAAGAATGCGTTCTAGGAGGCCTTAATGGCAGATTCGTCACAGTACCTGACAGTCGGTGCGTTAACCGGCTATTTGAAAGCAAAATTTGACCGTGATCCATACTTGGCAAAGGTCTATCTAACGGGAGAAATTTCGAACTTAGGTAATCGAAAGGGCCGTCACCTGTATTTTTCTTTGAAGGATCCAGATGGTAAATCAGTCATCCGCGCAACGATGTTTTCCTATGCATCACGACTGAAGTTTGAACCCAAGGAGGGGATGAAGGTCCTCGCCATTGGTCGCGTGCAGGTTTATGAACCATCCGGTTCGTACTCGATTATTTTAGAACAAATGACACCCGATGGGATTGGGGACCTCTTCTTAGCTTTAAATCAGTTAAAGGAAAAGTTGAGCCAAGAGGGACTCTTTGACCAAGAAAAGAAGGCTTTGCCACTCCTTCCCAAAAAGATTGCCGTGATTACTTCACCGACAGGGGCCGTGGTTGAAGACGTTGCCAAGACGGTTGAGCGGCGCTTGCCGGATGCTCAGGTAATCTTGTTACCGGCCGTTGTCCAGGGTGAAGGGGCAGTGCCGTCGTTACTGAAACAACTGAACCGAATCGACGACCTTGGCTTTGACACGGTCATTATTGGTCGAGGTGGTGGGTCGATTGAGGACCTCTGGGCCTTTAACGATGAAGCCCTCGTGCGCAAGGTAGCAGCTTTAAAGACGCCGGTGATTGCCTCGGTTGGTCATGAAACCGACAATACTTTGGTCGACTTGGTGGCCGATCGCCGAGCAGCGACACCAACGGCTGCCGCTGAACTCGCAACACCGGTTACTCGGCAAAATATTCTTGATCGCTTGTTTGAATTGAAGGCACGCTTGGTGGTTGCTGGCCGGCAAATTGTTGTCCAACGCCAGCAGGTCTTAGATCAAATTGTTAATCGACCAATCATGCAGCAACCAGACCGGCTATACGCCGCTTATCAGCAGGAAGTTGATCAGTTGACGAGTCGGCTTGGTCGCGGCTTTAGTCGTCAGCTTGAACAAAAACAATACCGCTTCCAACAGGCCAAAAATAGCCTAGTTAAGGAACAACAGCAATTGCTACGACCTTACCAGGAGGGCCTCGCTTTGGCCAGCACGAAGTTGGACTTAGTGTCACCACTGAAAATCTTAGCGGCTGGTTACACGATTGTGAAGGGACCAAAAAATCAGGTCATCAAGAAAAAAGCTGATTTACAAGTTGGGGACCAGGTTCACTTAACCTTTGCGGACGGCGAAGTGCCCGCTCAAATTACAGGAGAATAAAATGGCTGAAAAAGTATCATTTGAAGATAAGTTAAAACAACTCGAAGTCATCGTGTCGGCTTTGGAAAAGGGCGACCGTCCCTTGGAAACGGCTTTAACGGACTTTCAGACGGGGGTCGCACTGGCTAAGGATTTGCAGAAGACCTTGCAGGATGCCGAAAAAACCTTGGCTAAGGTCATGGATGATGGCAATTTGACGGATTTGGAATTAACCAACAATGACTAAATTTAACGATTTTTCAGAAAAATATCAGCCACAAGTTAACGCGGCTTTAAAAGCCGAGGTGGCTCAGCAGGTCTCTAATCAGTTCGCTAGTGACTGGGGGCAGATGCTGACCTATGCGCTCCTAACGCCTGGCAAGCGCCTGCGGCCGCTGTTAGCTTTGGCCGTTGTTGATTCCTTTGGTCAAGAAATCACGGCCGATGCCATTCAAGCCGCTACGGCTCTCGAATGGGTTCATGCCTATTCCTTGGTCCACGATGACTTGCCGGTAATGGATAACGATGCTTACCGTCGGGGACAGTTATCTGTCCATGCGCTTTATGGCCCAGCGAGTGCTGTTTTGGTTGGAGATGCTTTGCAGGCGGGTGCCTTTTCTCTCTTGGCTGCATTGACGGGCGTTAATGCCGAGCAAAAGGTCGCCATGGTCGCAACGCTAGCCGAAAAGGCGGGTGCCAATGGCATGGTTTTGGGGCAGGTCTTAGACATGCAAAATCATGATATCAATGAGGACCAGGTGGCGCTCGCGGCCGTTTTGGACCAGGTTTACCAAAAGAAGACGGCTGATTTGTTGCAAGCGGCCGCTTTGATTGGCGGTCATTATGCCAATCTTTCAGTCAAAGACTTAGACCGTTTGGCTGCTTTTGCCGGTGCATTTGGCCTACTCTTCCAAATCCAAGATGACTTGGACGACTATGACCAAGATCAAGAAGAAGGCGTTGCCTCACTGGTTCACTTGGTTGGGCTCGACCAGGCGCATGACTTGGTTGTGCAGTTGACGAAGCGGGCAAATCAGGCTCTAGCTGATTTGAAACAGGAAAATGCAAACTTTGATTCAGAATTATTAACGAGCCTTTTGGCTAAAATTGGAGCGTAAATCGTGGCAGTAGCAAAAGAACGTGTGGACGTCTTACTCGTCCAACAGGGACTCTTTACCTCTCGAGAACAGGCAAAGCGAGCCATTATGGCCGGGCAAATTCTTGGCGAAAATGAGCAGCGTCTGGACAAGGCTGGTGAAAAGATTCCGGTCACAACTGAATTACACTTTAAGGGCGAACCATTGCCCTTTGTTTCGCGTGGTGGCTATAAACTGGTAAAGGCCATCGAAACCTTTGGCTTGGCCATGACCGACCAGATTGTCTTAGACATCGGTTCTTCCACGGGTGGCTTTACGGATGTGTCACTGCAAAATGGTGCTGCCCATGTCTATGCTTTGGATGTGGGGACCAACCAGTTAGCCTGGAAGCTACGAATTGATGACCGCGTAACGGTGATGGAAAACACTAATTTCCGCTATTCCAAGTTGGCCGACTTTATGGAAGGCCAGCCAACTCGGACAACCATTGATGTTTCCTTTATCTCACTGTCGCTGATTTTACCAACCTTAAAGGACATTATTGCCCAGGGTGGGGAAGTAGCAGCATTGATCAAGCCCCAATTTGAGGCGGGGCGGGAAGCGGTTGGTAAGCACGGCATCATCAAAGACCCGGCTGTTCACCGCCAGGTCTTGGCTGCAACTTTGCCAATGATGGTGGAAAATGGCTTTACCGTGGCTGGCTTGACCTACTCACCAATTAAAGGTGGGCAGGGAAATATTGAATTTTTAGCCTGGCTTAAGCGGTCTGATGGGGCCCAAATTGATCCAAGTGTCGCAATTGACGAAGTGGTTGATGCGGCACACAGTCAGTTAGACCAGGCTGGCAACTAAAACTGACTGGTAGAAAGGATGCAGGATGCTTGAACAATTAACCATACAAAATTTTGCGATTATTGACCAAGTGGACTTGTCATTTGACGACCAATTAACCGTTTTAACGGGTGAGACCGGTGCCGGAAAATCAATCATTATTGATGCTTTGGCCATGGTCACCGGTGGACGGGCCAGTACGGAAATGATTCGTAAGGGGGCTGACAAGGCTGTCTTGCAGGCTGTTTTTTCCCTTGTGGGTGACCGAGCTGCCGGCTTGCGGGAACAATTGAGTGCTGCTGGAATTGAACTTAGTGATGACCAGGTGGTTATTTACCGCGAGTTTAATCACAAAGGGCGGTCAATTGTGCGCATTAACGGTATAATTGTGCCCCTCAAGGTGCTGTCCGAATTCGGGTCGCAGCTGGTTGAAATTCAGGGCCAGCATGATACCTCCCTGCTGTTAAATCAGGACCATCATTTAGACCTGTTGGACCAGTTTGCTGAGGCTGATTTAAGCCAGGCTAAGGATGAGTATCAGCAGCTTTTTTACCGCTACCGTGATATTACCCGCCAAATTGATCAATTGAAAAATCGGCGGCAGGATATTAACCAGCGGTTGGACTTGCTTTCTTTTCAGCAAGAGGAGTTGAAAGAAGCCAACCTGCAACCAGGAGAAGAAGACCAGCTGTTGGCTGATCGGAGCAAGCTAGCAAATTATAAAAAGATTGCGGATGCTTTGGAACAGGCGCAGCAGGCCTTGAATCCAGGTTTGGATGGTGGTGCGATTGATCTGTTGGCTGCCGCTCATCAAGCGATGATCCAGGCTGCTACTTATGATTCAGACTTTGAAAACTTGGCTCAATCGTTGTCGGAGGCTTACTATGCTGCTCAGGATGCCGGCCGTGATTTAGACGAGGCGGTTTCTGATTTGACCTTTGACGAAGGAGCCCTCGTTGAAATCGACGACCGCTTGCAGGTGATTCATAACCTGAAGCGAAAGTACGGCGATTCCGTTGATGAAATTTTAGTCTTCCAGCAAAAGGTTGACCGCGAGTTGGCCGACTTGGACGGTGGGTCCTTCGATTTGGAATCACTGACGAAGGAAAAAGAAACCATTAAGGGTAAGATTGTGGCTGCTGCTCAAGCGCTAACACAAAGCCGGCAAAAGGTAGCTAAGAAGTTGGAGAAGGCAGTTAATCGTGAATTGGCGGACTTGTTGATGGAACAGGCCTACTTTGAGGTTCAATTTACGCCCGTGACGGGCTTTTTGCCTAGTGGGGCGGATAAGGTTGCTTTCTTTGTTCAAACCAACCAGGGTGAGGGCACTAAGCCCCTAGAAAAGGCCGCATCCGGTGGGGAGGCCTCACGACTGATGCTGGCCTTGAAAACAATTTTCATTGCCCAACACGGCCTACCAACGGTTGTCTTTGACGAAATTGATACTGGCGTTTCCGGTCGGGTTGGTTCCGCTATTGCCAAGAAGATGCAAACCATTGCTGAGAAAACGCAGGTCATGGCCATTACCCATTTGCCTCAAGTGGCCGCTGCGGCCACCCACCATTTCTTGATTGAGAAGTTCAATCAAAATGATCGAACGGTGACGCAGGTTAAGGACCTACCAGAAAATCAGCGTGATGAAGCGATTGCGATGATGCTTTCTGGCAATCAGGTAACTGATGCGGCTTTGGCAAACGCCAAGGATTTGCGGGTAAAGGCACAGGGATAAAAATAAAAATAAATACTAAAAAAAGCGTTGGAAAATTAAATTTCCAACGCTTTTTGTGTAGTAATCATCAAGCTGATTTAGCTATGTGTTGAGTACAAGAACAAGACGAAGATAACGGCCAAAAGGTACATCAACCAGTTAACTTCCTTTGCACGCTTTGTAGCAATCATCGTGATTGGGTAAACGATAAAGCCAAGGGCGATACCGTCTGAGATTGAATAAGTTAATGGCATACCAACAACAACCAAGAAGGCAGGGGCAGCAACAGCCAAGTCGTCCCACTTAATCTTCTGTAAGTTTTTGGCCATCATGATTCCAACAATCACCAAGGCAGGGGCGGTCACGGCATCCGTAACCACTGACAACAATGGTGAGAAGATCAAGGCAGCAAAGAAGAGCAAACCAGTCACAACAGAAGTCAAACCAGAACGGCCACCAACGGCGATTCCTGATGATGATTCAACGTAAGCTGAAGTTGGTGAAGTTCCCAAAACGGCTCCGGCAGTCATTCCAACGGCGTCGGCCATCAAGGCCTTACCGGCACGTGGCATCTTGTTGTTTTCCATGAAGCCAGCTTGTTCGGCCAAACCAATCAAAGTTCCAGCCGTATCGAAGAAAGTGACAATCAAGAAGGTCAAGACAACAACCCACATTTGGAAGGTATCAATGTGACCAAGGTAGTTGATTGATTCTCCAAAGGTTGGCTCCAAAGAAGGAACAGAACCGATGATTGAGCTTGGCATCTTAATCAAGCCGAAGATGAAGCCAACGATTGTTGTGCCAATCATTCCAACGAAGATGGCAGCTGGTGTGTTCACGGCCAACAAAACCAAAGTCAAGACGATACCAAAAATAGCTAAGAGCGTGTTGGCGTTTGTCAATGAGCCCATGGCAACCATTGTATCCTTGTTTGCCACAACCAAACCGGCGTTGTGCAAACCAATGAAGGCGATGAAAAGGCCAATTCCAGCAGCGATAGCAATCTTCAAATCAGAAGGAATCGCATCGATGATTTTTTCACGAATCTTAAACATTGTTAAGAGCAAAAAGATAACGGCGGCAACTAAGATACCGGCCATTGCAGTTTGCCACTTGACACCCATACCGATAACAACGGAATAGGCGAAGAAAGCATTAACACCCAAACCTGGGGCAATCGCGATTGGGTAACGTGCAACCAGACCCATGAAGATTGTGGCGATTCCAGAGGCCAAGGCAGTGGCCGTAAAGACGGCCCCCTTGTTCATGCCAGCGTCACCAAGGACAGTTGGATTCAAGAATAAGATGTATGACATGGCTACGAAAGTAGTCAAGCCGGCAACGACTTCTTTTCGAAAAGAAGTGCCCAGTTTTTCAAACTGGAAGTATGATGAGAGAAAGGACATAAGTGACTCCTTATAATATTTTTCCTACCTGAATATTTTAGCAAGAAATGTTTGCTTTGTCTGAGTGAAATGAACAAAATGACTTAATAAAGACGAACATTAAATAAAAGTAAAACTAATTGTTCACTTTTTATAATTTTAAATTTTAATGATAATCATTTAAATCTCAGAAAATGTAGCACAACGCTTATATATGGCACTTTCTTTTTAAAAGCGGAATCAAAGCTGATTTTTCATTGCACCTGGTGATGCAGTAAAAGATTTAAAAACGGAAAAACATTAAGAGGCGGTAGACACCAAGAACGATAAGACTAACTCCTAACCACATCCAAAGTAAGGCCCCACCAAAGAGGGGACTAGCCATCAACAAAATGCCGGCAACAATATGCAGGACAGCTGAAAAGGTTAGCCAAGCTTGGTGATCAGCGAGACGGCTAACGACCGAAAGTTGGATAACCCCCTCAAACAACCAGGCAATTCCCACCATTAGACCAACAACCATAAAGAGCGAAACTGAGGCAATGTGCATATTAATAAAGATGATTAAACCAGCCAAAATATAAATAAAGCCCAGCAGGCTAGCACCTGTCCTGTTCCAACCAGTTAGTGCGGTGTTTTTGATGGCATGAACAATCTTAAATAAACCAGAAGCAACCATCATGACACCAATGATAGCCGCAGCAATGGCTGCCGTGTCGGTGGGTAGAATCACAACCAAAAGACCAAAGACGATGGCTAGAAGACCATCAATCCCCATAAAATAGCGCAATGAATGACTCGACATAATTTCCTCCTCTTTTTTATTTCTTATATGACTATTATAACGTTATTGTGTAGTATTTGAAATCAGAAAAAGTTTTTTAGTAAAAAAGCTGGTTCTAGGATAAAAATGATGATAATGGGTATTTAGTATAAAATAGTAAAATCAATTTTTAATTCCGAAAACAAACTTATTTGGATTGAAAGTATCATATTTAAGGTCTAAGTGTTACGATCTCGTTGATTGTTGTTGCTTATATGACGAATAAGTCGTGATATAACTGAAATGAGGAGAACTATGAAAACGATTGATTTTAAAAATCGGCCGTTGCTAGTCTTTTTTGCCAATCTCTTGTTAATGCTAGGAATTGGAGCTGGGACAGCAATGTCGAAAGTTTCCGCTGGAGATGTTTCTTCGGCCTACATTACCAGTGCTTCTGTTTATAAAACCAGTAATCATCAAACAGATAATTTTGACCCTTATGATGATTTGACAGTTCGATGGAATTTCGCAATTCCTAAGGGTGCTGGTATTGCGGTCGATCAACCAATTACGGTAGTGGTTCCCGATGTTTTTCAGGTACCAAATTCGCTTGATTTTCAAATTCATGAGCAAAATGGAGATGTGATTGCTAATGCTCATCTGGATAAAAATACCCGAGAAATTACGGTCCATTTTACCAGTGATAGTGCTGCCCCTGATGTTAACCGTGCTTTATCTGGCTATTTCGAAATTAACGCTAACTTGGATTTGTCTAAGATTTCCTTTAATACGAAAAATACGATTAACTGGCAATTGGACCACAGTATCATTCCCGGAGCTAGCACCGATGTTTACATTAATCAGGGAAATGCGCCTGATAAAACTGAAGTTCTATCAAAATTTGGTTGGTTTGATTTGAAAGATCCAACATTTCTACATTGGAAAGTCCGAATTAACTATCGCAAGCAAAATATTCAAAACGCGGTGGTTGTTGATCAGTTTGATGGCAACTCAACCTTTGTTCCGGACAGCTTTGGTTCGACGATTGACTCATCTGATGGCGAGGCGGTGCCCGTTGACTTGTCTAAGTTAACGATGGATTCTGATTCTAAGTTCCACATTGATTTTGGAGATATCAATCAAACTTATGTATTGACGTACGAGAGTCGTTTGAAATCTGGATCTCAGGCCAGTTCGTATGGCAATGTCGTTAATTTGACTGGTGATAATTTATCAACACAATCTAAGACTATGATGGTTGAAAAGATTGATGGTGGTGGTAATGCTTCTGTTGGACCAAGTACAACGCCAATCACTAAAACAGTGGCTCCTACTCCAGTAGTCAACATGGCGCAACCGGTAGCAACAGCTAACCAAGCGAATCGAAAGTAAATACAACTGTACCTGCTTTTGGCTTTTGCACCAGCTGAAATTGCGGCGCAACCGGTTGCCGAGGTTGCATTGCCAAAGACTGCTCGCTTTGAATCCAGTCATTGGCAAGTTCTCATTTTTACTGCCATTGCTGTTCTTTTGACCGGTTTTACGCTGATTTTGAAGAATAAGAAGCGTTCATAATTTTGTTAATTGTATTAATCCTCGATAAGGCTCTTATCGGGGATTTTTGAGTGCCCTTGAAAAAGTGATCTGCCAAGTAGATGTCAGCTTTTCCAACGAGCCTGAAGACTTTGCCAGTCCCCCTCAACTAGGCTATAATAAAGTAACTTTTATATTAAAAACCTTGAGGAGGGCGTTATGGATCAACATACTTGGGAACAACTCGTCAAATATACGGAATTGCAGGGGACATCTGGGCAGGAAAATCAGGTGCGTCAAGCATTCAAACAGGACTTAACGCCCTTAGTTGACGAAGTTTACCAAAACAACCTTGGTGGTGTTTTTGGTGTGAAAAATCAGCAGTCAAATGGTCCCCGTGTGATGTTTGCAGCTCACATGGATGAAGTTGGCTTCATGGTTTCTGGTATTTTGCCAACGGGGGCCTTACAAGTGGTTGCCTTGGGAGGGTGGAATCCTATGACCGTTTCTGCTCACCGTTTTACACTCTTTACAAAAGATGGGCAATATCCGGTTGTATCATCTTCTGTTTCACCACACCTGTTGCGTGGTAAGACCGGTGGTCAAAGCCAGTTGACCATTGATGATATTTTTTTTGACGCTGGCTTTGAATCGGCTGACCAGGCTCAGACTTTTGGTGTTCGTCCAGGGGACTTTATTGTGCCAGCAACCAAGACAGCCCGCCTTGCTAACCCTAATCGAGCAGTTTCCAAGGCCTACGACAACCGCTTTGGGGTGGTGACGATTTTGTCTGCTCTGGAAGAATTGCAAGGAGTAGAAACGCCAAACACTTTGATTGCTGGGGCAAACGTTCAAGAAGAAGTCGGTCTCCGCGGATCTAAGCCTGCTGTTAACCAATTGAAGCCAGATGTTTTCTTTGCGGTTGATTCTTCGGCAGCAAATGATGTTGATGGCACAGTTGGTCGTCAAGGAGTCATGGACCAGGGAACGTTGATTCGCGTCTTTGATCCAACGGTTGTCACATCACCTCGTCTAAAGGAATTCATTTTGCAAACAGCAGAGGATAATCACATTCCTTATCAATACTTTGTTTCAAAGGGTGGCACTGATGCTGGTGGCGTTCAAGGCCAAGAATTTGGACTTCCTGCTGTTGCCTTGGGTGTGGCATCCCGCTACATTCATACCCATGAAACGGTTTGGTCAATTCCTGATTTTGAAGCGGCACAGGCCCTTGTAGTAGCGATTGCAAAGTCTTTGGATGAAAGCGTTTATCAAGATATTTTGGAGCGGTAATGTTTAAGAAGCTGGAACGTTTGGATTACTGGATTGCGGTGCCTTATGCCGTGCTATCGGCCATCGGGATTGTGATGGTCTTTTCGGCGACCCAAAATGCTTATTTATCACCCATTATGTCCTTTTCAAAGCAGGCTATTTTTGTGATTGTTGGTTGGACGGTTGCCTTTGTTGCCTTCCGATTGAATCGCTCCATTTTGCGATCACAAAGTGTGCTCAATTTTTTAATGGTTGGGACCACCGGTTTACTGATTGTCGCTCGCTTAGCGCCGGCCATTAACGGTGCTCACGGGTGGATTAATCTGGGGCCGGTGACTTTACAACCGGTTGAATTATCGAAGATTGTGCTGATTTTGTATTTTGCCCACTGGTTCGATAAAAAGCCCTGGTTACCTCGAGCAGGCCTCAGGCGCCAAATTCGCCAATGGACGGCGCCGGGTATGTTGCAAAAGCTCTTTTTACCTGCTGTGATGCTGTCGATGAACCTTTTGATGCCCGATTTGGGAAACATGTTTATCACCCTGGCGGTCTTATTAATGATGATGATGGCGTCGGGGATGTCATCTCGGGCTTGCGCCTTCTGGTTGCTTTTGTTCTTTATCGTTTTGTTTTTTTTGCCAGATATTATTGGTTTTTTCCATTTGGGAAACTCGTCTTCTTACGCTATCAGACGATTGACGAACTTTGTCAATCCTTGGCATAATGTTGACCAAAGTCGGCAGCTATTGTACTCTTACTACGCCATTTCGCATGGTGGCTTGTTTGGCGTTGGACTGGGAAATTCGTTGCTGAAACCTTACCTGCCAGAATCGAACACTGATTTTATTATGGCTGTCGCAGCAGAAGAATTAGGCGCCTTGGCCATCTGCCTTGTTTTGTTGATGGTGTTGATGTTAATTGGTCGCTTGGTCTACTTAGGAATCAAGCAAAAGGGACAGTATAACCGCCTCTTTTTGTACGGGCTGGCTAGTCTTTTATTGATGCAGTCCTTTGTTAATTTGGGCGGTGTCTTGGGCTTGCTGCCAATTACTGGGGTTGTTTTCCCCTTTATCTCAGGTGGTGGTTCATCCTTTGTCTTTTTCTCGGCAGCTATCGGAATTGCCCTGAACGTTTCGGCCAAGGACAAGGAACTAATCCAACCAAACCCGCAAGATTATGCGGCACGAAGGGAATTAAAACGTTAAGATGTTTACCATGAAAGAACGCCGAGCCGTGTATGTTTTCTTACGCGGTTTGAAGCACGTTGAACAATTAAAGAAATTCGGTGATATTAGCTATATTTCTAAGAGAATGGGTTATGTCGAACTTTATCTGAATGAAAATGATGTTGAAAAAACAGTTGATAACCTGAACCAGTACCGGTTTGTGAAGACGGTCAAGGTTTCGCCTCGGCCAGATATTGATCCTGATTTGGATGACGTCCATGATGATGTCTTTTTTGAGGCCTACGATCAGGCACAAGAAGATGCTAAAAAGGACCAATCTGACGAAAAATCAGCTGATCCAAAGGGACAGTCCCAGGTAAAATTGGCTAAGCAAACTGGCCAATCAAAAGGACAATCCGAAACAAAATTAGCAGAACCAACTGATCAGGGCCAAAATCAGCCGACGAAAAAGAATAATCGTCAGGATGATGGACAACAAGACTTGCAAACTGATGATAAGGATAAGGCCCACGTGCCGGCTGAAAAGGGAGGAAAGTCCTAATGCGTGTGATTGCAGGAAGATTTGGTGGTCTTCGCTTGGATGCCGTCAAGGGACGTGAAACGCGGCCGACAACTGATAAAATTAAGGAAGCTATTTTTTCAATGTTGATGCCCTATATCAATGGCGGCAAGGTTCTAGATTTGTATGCTGGAACGGGTGGCCTGGGTATCGAGGCAGTTTCGCGGGGGATGGATCAGGCAGTCTTAGTCGACCGACAGAGAGCTGCCATTGCAGTCATCGAGAAAAATATCGAAAAGACCCATGCTGAAGATGCCTTTATGGTCTTGAAAGTCCCAGCTAGTGCTGCGCTAACTCGTTTAGCTAGTCAGGGGAAGTCCTTTGATTTGATTTTGCTTGATCCACCGTATGCTAAGGAAAAGCTAAAGGCTGATTTAACAGCAATGGAAGAGGGCGGACTGCTGGCAACGGACGCCATTATCATGATTGAATCCGACCAGGTCGCTGATTTACCGGAGCCAGGTCCTAACTTAAATTTATTGAAGCAAAAGGACTACGGCATTACTCGAGTGAGCCTTTATAGGTACGAATCTCAACAGGAAAAGTGAGTGGGAAAATGAAAAAAGCAGTCTTTCCAGGGTCTTTTGACCCGTTGACCAACGGCCACTTGGATATTATTCAACGCGCTTCTGAAATTTTTGATGAAGTTGTCGTGGCTGTGGGAATTAATACGAATAAAAAAGGATTGTTCACACCGGCCGAACGACTGGAGTTGGTGGAAGAAGCCGTAGCTAATTTACCAAATGTTCAGGTTGGACAAGTCGGTGGCTTGACCGTTGACTATATGAACGAAATTGGTGCGAAATACTTGGTCCGTGGTCTACGGAATGCCAAGGATTTCGAGTACGAACGCGATATTGCGGAAGTCAATTCTGTCTTGGCTGGTGTTGAAACGGTCTTGCTCTTGGCCAAACCGGAAAATCAGAATGTTTCATCATCGATGGTCAAAGAAATTGCTAAATTTGGTGCCGACAAGCTCGACGCTTTCGTCCCAGCGGTGGTGGTAACCGCCTTACAAAAACATTTTCAATAAAAAATAGCCGACAGCTCGTTGGTACGTATCCAAAAATCGGGATATTTGTACCAAAAAGTGTGTTGGCTTTTTATTTGCACTTCGTCTGATTTGACAGGAGGTTGAGCAGATGATGTACAAAAAATTATTGACTTGGATGAAGGAGCATTTGATTGAATACTGGCGTTATTGGGTTGTGGCTGGCCTAGGTTTGCTGGCAGCAATTATTGTGTTCTGGCGATTGAACCCCCTGGGCACTGAGCAGGGAGCGAAACAAGATGCCCCCGTGCCGAGGCTATCCTCTGCCTTAAGTGAAAAGCAGGAAAAGGTAGCGGATAAGGGCCGCAAAGGGAAAGCTGAGTGCTAGTGGTCGAGTGGTGATTGATCTTAAGGGGGCGGTCAATCACCAAGGAGTGGTCGACTTGCCAACAGGTAGTCGCCTCCAAGACGCTATCCAACAGGCTGGTGGCCTAACAGATCAAGCCGACCGCAACCGTATTAATCTAGCTCAATTATTAGTGGATGGTCAGGCGCTTTATATTGAAAAAGTTGGCGAAGAGGGGTCTAACCAAACGGTTGGCGTTCCTAGTGGCGCTGGTAATGTTGGTGGTGCTCGAGCAGGTGCAACTTCAGAATCTGGACGAAGTGGCGGGGGAACGCTCGTTAATTTGAACACGGCTAGCGCCAAGGAGTTGGAGGCACTGGATGGCATTGGCCCCAAGAAAGCGCAGCAAATTGTGGCTTTTCGAGAGGGAAAACACCGCTTTCAGTCAGTTGAGGACTTGAAAGAAGTCGGCGGGATTGGTCCTAAGCGTTTTGAACAATTAAAAAATCAGGTGACGGTTTAATGGGTCTGCAAGCAACATTGAAGGCAGCCTGGCTGGTGGGCGCCTTATCATTGGCGGTTTACCAGCCGAATTCGTTGACTATCTGTTTGGCGCTATTTTTTAGTTTACTTGCCTTTTTAACGACACGTGGTAGGGACTTGTTTGTCGTACTTGCCTTGTCGCTGGCTTTTTTGTTGTATTTTTTAGTTGACCAAAAAACATTAGACCGTCAGGCAAATCTGCCTGAAGAAAAAGGTCGGCTATATACAATACTCGCCTATCCAGACGAACGGACGATTAATACTGATGGCCGCGTTGCTGGCATTGGTCGCTTAAAAAGTTCAGGTGACCGCGTTTATTACTATTACCAGGCAAAGACTCCGGAAGATTTGGCTCGATTGCGGTCATCGGCTGGCTCAACTTTAATAACTGGCCGAGGTGATTTGACGCCGATTATGCCGGCGACTAATTTTTATCGATTTGATTTTAAAGAATTTGCTAAAACAAAGAAAATTACTCATCAGGTACGCTTGCAAGAAGTGGAGTTAAGGGCGGACCATTTGCGAACCTGGTTTGACCGAATGAATGCTCAATTTCACCATTGGCACGCGGCTTTGTCGGACTATGCTAAGGCATTACTTAACCCAGTAAGAAACTATGCCTTGGCACTCTTACTAGGTTCAAAGAATCAGACCTTGTATGACGATAACCCTAAAATTCAGGAATTAGGGTTGATTCATCTCTTTTCGTTATCAGGCTTCCACGTTGCTTTTTTACTTGCTGTCGTCCGTAGGATTGGGCGATTGATTATCCACCCGCTAATTTTACTAACACTGGGTGGACAACTATCATTTTTTCTGACATTGGTCCTAGCGCTCTTGCCCGATGATTGGTCAACTTGGCAAAAGGGCCTCTTTTTTTATCAGTTTTGACCTTTCCACTAATCGTGGCCCAGCAGTACACCTGGAATATTTGGCAAAGTTTTGTCAATTTGATTGCTATCCCAGTCTTTTCGCTGGTGATTTTACCCGTTGTGTTGGTTGCATTTTTTGGTCAGGTGGTGTCGGGCTTGGCTACGGTAGCGAATTGGCTGGTAACGATGTTTTGACCAATCTGTCTATTGGTTAGGCAACCTGCCGGGACAAATTGTTATTGGCGCACTGCCTTGGCTAATTTTATTAGTGCTGGGTTTTGCGCCCTGGTTTTTATTGGGAGCAGAGAAGGCCGGTCGTCGGTGGGTGGTCGGTACGTGGCTGCTCGCCTTGATAATTGGTTTCTTTTTAGTTCATTTTCCAAAAACGGGCGAGTTTACAACCTTTGACATTGGTCAGGGTGATGCCTCCTTACTTCGTGAACCATACAATAAGACAATCACCTTAATTGATACAGGTGGTAAGGTTTCCTTTCAAAAATCGGGCTTTTCTGACTAGGAAGCGACTAAAAATAAACCCTATGAAAAACAGAGTTGGCCGAAAAATCAGGAAGGGCAGGCACGGTCGGTGATTGTGCCTTACCTACATGCGCATGGAATTAGTCGAATTAATACGTTATCGTTATCTCACCAGGACCAAGACCATCTTGGCGATGCTCGAGTGAATTTAACAACGTTTCAAGTTGACCAAGTTTTGTTACCGGCAGGGATGACCAATCAACCAGCATTTTTGAAAAAAATCCAGCCTTACCTCAGAAAGGCAAAGGTTGTTTCGGTGACCGACCGGGTGCAACCAGCTAACTTGCCATTGCGTGTTTTACACCCGTTTCAACCTGGTATTGGGGAAAATGAAGACTCAATTGCTCTTGGTGGTCAGGTTGGCCCCTTGGTCTTGTTTACCGCTGGTGACTTTGACCAAGCTGGGGAGAAAAAAGTTTTGGCCAGGTATCCAAATTTTCGTCCAAATTTGGTTAAGTTTGGCCATCATGGGTCTAAGACAGCGACAAATCCAGCGGTGATGGCGGAGTGGCAGCCGACCTATGGTCTGATTTCTGCTGGTCGAAAAAATCGCTACGGTCACCCAAATCAGGAGGTGGTAGAGGTTGCTGCTAAGCAGAAAATGATTGTCTACGATACGAGGCGTCAAGGTATGCTAAGATATGTATATGAAAATTACAAAAAAGGACATTTCCAGGTAAAAAGCACCAATGACCTTACAAACAGTAAAACAACAAATTGATCAGAGTGCGTTGCCAAGCCTGTACCTGGTGACTGGTAACGAGCCCGCTTTAGTTCAAAAAGCTCACCGACTATTTGCGTCTATTATTGACCCGGCCGAGCAAGAAATGAACCAGTCGACATATGATTTCGCCGAGGTTGGCCTGGGCCCAATCCTGGACGATTATTTGAGTGCTCCTTTTTTCGGTGATCACCGTTTGGTTTTGGTTGAAAATCCGACCTTCTTAACGGCCGGATCGAAGTTAACGGCTAATCAGGAAAAGGCTTTGCAAGAAGCATTGGACCATCCAGTGCCAGGAAACCTCTTGGTTTTGTTTGCTAATGAGGCTTCTTTGGACAAACGTAAGAAGGTCACCAAGTCTGTTTTGAGTCAAGCAGAGCTTCTCGACTTACCGGCATTGGATGAACGCCAGACACGCCAGGCCCTGCACCAGTTCTTAGACCAGCGACGGGTAGAAATCAGCCAAGAAGCAGAGGCTGAGTTACTTCTGAGAACCCAAGCCTCTTACTCGAAGGTCTTGGCTGAATTACCTAAGCTCTTGGCTTATGCTAGTCAAACGAAAACGATTGATTTGACCGGGGTAACCGGTTTGGTTCCAAAGGAATCAATGGCGCAAGCCTTTGATTTGGCTGATTTAGTTTTGAAGCAGAAAAAAGCTGAGGCCTTACATTTGTACCATGACCTCGTTAAAAACGGCGAAGCGCCATTACGGCTGAATGCCCTTTTGCTCGGCCAGTTCCGCTTATTGTTACAGGTGGCTGGTTCGAATGGAACAGATCAGTCCGTTGGAACTGCTTTAAAAGTTCATCCTTATCGGGTAAAGCTGGCACGACAATCATTACGTCACTACCGGTTGGGACAGGTACGGGCCGGATTCTTGCAGATTTTACAAATGGAAATTAAGATGAAGTCCGAAATGGTTGACCCACTCTTCCTGTTTGAAAACTTTATGGTTAATTTTCGCTAATAAAAAGGCCCGACACTATTGTGGTGTTGGGCCTTTTTATTATTGCTATATTTAGTCAAAGTCGCCATCGGCAATTTGTGCTAATGTATCGCGGGATGGGATGAAGAAAAGTTGACCGGACAAAAGTTCAGAGAAGGTCAACAGGAAGTCGGATTTATCAACCATGTTTTGTAACATGCCCTTGGTGACTTCCCAATGACGGGCGTAACCCATGAAGTAGGTTCCGGTGTTTCCAGTAGCAGGGTCAGAGTAAGGAACGTTCATGCGGATAATCTTCTGCTCAACGCCATTTGGCTCATACTTAGAAGCAACGTTATGGGCATTTTCATACTTCTCGTCGTCTTCTAATTCCAAATCAGAAAACTTTTCGCGCCCAACAGCCTTTTCCTGGTGCTCGGTCTTCATTTTGTTCCAGAAGTCCATGTTGTGACGCCACTTTTGTGCAAAGGCGTAAGAACCATTTTCAAAGGCGGCATCTTCATCGCCGATAAGGGCGTAGTCGGCTGAATCTTCTGGTGCAGGTGCCTCGGTGCCATCGATGAAGCCGATAATAGCACGACCCTCGAAGTAGCGGAAGCCCTGAGTTGAATCAACAACTTCGGTAAAGTCCTTTAAGAACTTCATGAATTGAGTTTGAGCTTCAACGACAATGGCCTGGTTGTTAGCACGAATATGGAAGAAAATGTCGCCTTCAGTGGCGGGCATGCCATATTTTGGTCCCTTCATACCGGTAAAGGTTTCAAGTTCCTTTGGCTTGGCAGACTTTGGAAATAGTAGTTCCCAAGCATGGTTGGAGAAGCCGATAGCAACCTTCAAAGTTGAAGGAGAACCATCATTTTGACCATCGCGGATTCGTAGCGAACGAATGATGGCTTGTGACCGATCCGCAAAATCGACGATGGCATCATGCAGGTCAGATTGTGGCAGGTCCTTAAATTTTAATACGGTAAACTGAACGCTTTGTCCGATGTCCTTCCAAACATCTTGAGCGACTTTCGGATTAATTGGCATTGTCGTAATTCCTCATTTCCTAATTTTACTTTTTTCATTGTACCGCTCTTTTTCTTGAAATACTATAAATAAGATTTGTTCTAATTTATTTGGATATTTTCTAATAAAAAATCAGCTAAAAATACTTGGCATTGTGCTGTTATTATTCATATTAAAGTAGGTGGTAGTTGGTTTTACACAACTGGCGTTTTTAGTTGAAAATTCGTAAAATAGGCCTATGAAAACAATTACGAAAATTGCGACACAAAAGCGGGATGGCCGCTATAGTATCGAATTGGACGGGCACTTTGCTTTTGGGGTGTCCGAAAACGTTTTGGCAAAGTTTGGTCTTTTGAAAGGCCGCCAACTTGATGACGCCATGATTGAAGAACTAAAGCAGGCGGAGAAGGTTGATCAGGGTCTAAAAATTGCGCTGAACTATTTAAGCCCCGCCTTACGCACCGTTCGCCAGGTCAAAGACCGCCTGAAGCAAAAGAAGGTGGAAGAGGGGGTTATTGACCAAGTCATCAACCATTTGCGCCAGCAGGGCCTGTTAGATGATGCTGTTTATGCTAAACACTATGTCGCCACGAAACAAGTCTTTAATCCCAAGGGACCTCGGGGGATTGCACAGGACTTGAAGCAGGCCGGTGTCCAAGAAGAAATCATCGAAAATGCTATTTTAGGCTTTGCAGAAGAGGACCAGGTCTTAGTTGCCACAAAGATGGCGGAAAAATTAGCGCGGACTCATCGACGCGATTCAACGGTGATTCGCCAACAAAAGGTTGCGCAGGCCTTGGTGCAAAAGGGCTTTTCCTATGACCTGGCCAGTCAGGTCATCAATGATTTAGATATCGCAAATGATGAAGACGATGAGCAAGAGAATGCTAACAAGCAGGCAGAAAAACTTGCTCGCCATCATCAGCGTCTGGCTGCCAAAGACCGATTTTATAAGGTGAAACAAGGTCTCTATGCTAAGGGGTACCGTGGTGAGATCATTGACCAGGCCTTAGAAACAATTGATTTTGACGAGGAATAACTGGCCAGCTGTGTGCTTTTGATTGATTTGAGGAGAACCAGCTGTCCTAAGTTTTAATAAATCTTTGAAGTGAAATGTTAGGCTAGCTGCATGCGTTTCAACTGATTTTAGCGTGGCATAATAAACCGGCTATGCTCCTTTGATGTCCGTCTTTTCTAGAGAAAATTGACCATATTAGCCAACTGATTTTAAAATTATGGTATAATTGAAAAGGAATTTTTGTCAGAAAAGTGGGACGAGCATGATTGTTGATAAGCCAAGTCGCGGACCGCGCGAAGGGGATGTCATCACGATCAAAAGCTATAAGCATGACGGCTCGCTGCATCGAACCTGGCGTGACACGATGGTGTTGAAAACCAGTGAAAATGCCATTATTGGTCTAAATGACCATACTTTGGTGACAGAAGATAACGGTCGGCGCTGGGTGACACGCGAACCGGCTATCTTGTACTTCCATAAGAAGTACTGGTTTAACATCGTCGCGATGATTCGCGATAACGGGATATCTTACTACTGTAATTTAGCCTCACCATACACTTTGGATAAAGAAGCGCTCAAGTATATCGATTATGATTTGGACGTTAAGGTTTTCCCGGATGGGGAAAAACATCTCTTAGATGCGGATGAGTATGCGGCCCACAGTAAACAATGGCATTACCCTAAAGAAGTTGATCAAATTTTAAAGGCACACGTTAAGATTTTGGTTGACTGGATTAATAACGAAAAAGGACCTTTTTCGCAGGGGTACGTCGATGTTTGGTATTCTCGTTACCAATATTTGATGCAACAGCGGTTAAAAGATCGTCGTTGACTAAGTTAGAAGGACACGGAAACGTGTTCTTTTTTTGTATAATAAACATAACTAAAAAAGACTAGGGGATGACATGGCGGTTACGATTTTATTAACACCAGGTGAAGTAGACAGTCGGCAACAACTGGTTGAACAAATTCACAACCAGCTGGTCCATGAGGACCGGCGTGATATTTACTACGTGGTGCCTAATCACGTGAAGTTTGATGCGGAAGTTGACGTCTTAAAACGGTTGGCTCGGGCTCAGGGCTATTCGGCGGACCAAGTTTTTGCGCAATCACAGGTTCAGGTTTACTCGTTGACCCGGTTAGCCTGGCGTTTCTTGCAGGCCGAAGGAAAGGTTCAGCCACCTGTGTTGGGAGAGGCCGGCCTCTTTGTGCTGGTTTCCCAAATCTTAAAAGAAAATGCCAGTCTTTTGCCAACCTTTGCCAGAATGCAGGCTAAGAAAGGCTTTGTACAAAATTTGGTTAGTCAGTTAGCTGAGTTGCGCGGCGCAGAAATCAGCCCCCAGGACTTGTTGGCTATTTTGGATCAGGTTCAGGAAAGTGGGCAAAAAAATCCCCTGCAGACCAAGACTTTAAGTCAGAAGCTCCGGGATTTGGCAGTCGTAGCGGACGCCTTCAATGAGGCCTTGGTGGAACGCTATTTGTTGGCCCAAGAAGCTCTGCCTTATTTTGTTGAGCAAAGCGAGAACTTGGACTTAAGTAATACTGTCATCTACCTTGAAGGGTTTACAGGCTTTACGGCTGGTGAATGGTCGGTCGTGAACTTTTTGATTGAAAAAACTGATTTGACCTTGGCTATCTTGGGTGACAAAGACCAGTTGACCACTTTTGAATCGGGAGATGTTTATGCCAAACCGCTGACAACGGCCTTGACCATTATCAAACGGGCCCGATACAAGGAAACTGATGTTACTGTTTTGGACGGCCGACAAGATCACCCGTTCGAGACCATTAGTGCGCCGGCTGACAAAAATGAGCCTGCTACTGATTTAAAACAACAAAATAAAACCACAAAGGAAATTCTATTACCGGCCTGGGCCAAGTTAGGTTCCTACCAAGAGCCAAAAGGCCAACAAATCGAACCTGATTTACAAGCTTTTGTGGCGGATAATACCGTGACGGAATTAGAAGAGGTAGCTCGGCGGATTCGCCAGGACCTACAGAATCAACCCGACCTTCGCCTACGGGATATCTTAGTCTTAGCCCGTGACCTTGGTCCTTATAGTAAGCACTTACCGGCGGTGATGAACCAGTTTGACCTGGCTTACTTCTTGGATAATGACATTAAGATGGGCAACCATCCCTTGGTGGAGTTGGTAACGAAGCTGCTTGGTCCTACTAACCAGGCATTTTATCCAGAAAATATTCTGACAATTTTGAAAACCGGTTTCTTACGGCCTAGCCAAGACGGCCAGTTGATTAATGATGATATTTATTTTGAAACCGTGGCCTACCTTGATAATTACTTGGCCGGCCACCGCCCTTCTGCACGAAAATGGCATGACCGGCAGGCGCAGTTTATCCTGTTCGAGGATAACGGTGAACCAGATCGGCCTGGCTTCGACCAAGATCAGCGGGTTAATCGCCGCCTGAACCTTCTGAAGGGTTTTGTGGTGGAAGCCCTTGATGCCATGAACCAGGGGTTAAAGCAGGCGAAAACGTTAAGCGACGGTGCCCGGTTTTTGATGGCTTACCTGGACCAGTTTCAGGTTAAAAAAGCGATTATCAACCACCGAGATGCCCTGGTGGAAGCTGGCGACCTGGTGAAGGCACAACAGGTCATGGAAGTTTGGCAACTCTTTATTAATATTTTGGACCAAGTGGTCCAAGTGGCCGGTAATCAAGACTTTGACCGCCAGGTCTTTTTGGCGGCCCTACAATCAGGGTTTGCCGGAGGTAAGTTTACGGGTATCCCTAACCAGTTGGACCAGTTAACCATTTCAGAAGCTGGAATTGTGCAAAGCCAAAAGTACCGAGTCTTGTACTTTATCGGTGGAACCCGGTCGGCCTTGCCAGCGCAGGTTAAGAATAATACCGTTTTGACGGACCAAGACCGCCTGCTCGTGCAGCCGGCATTGGCCGAGCAGGAGACGCCGCGCTATTTGCGACAAACCGCAGCGGCACAGATGTCCGAAGAAAACTTGGTCTTTTATGGGGCTTTGCAGGCTGCTTCATCAAAGGTTGTTTTGTCCTATCCACTGTTAAATCAGGAAGGCAAGCAAAACGAGATGTCGCCTTACTACAGCCGCTTGTTGAATTTCTTCTTGGTACCGGTTCAACCGGTGGCAGGACAGGCTAAAAACTTGGCTGATTTAACAGCGCATTACTTGGGAACACCAGCTGCAACGCTGTCGCAATTGGCTAAAATGAACGATTTAGCTGATCAAGGAACTGATTTTCAAGCGGTCCGAGATGCCTTGGCAGATGCTGGCTTGGACGGCCAGGTGGACAGAGTGCTGTCGAGTCGCCACTATCAAAATCAGGCTCGAATTTTGACCCCTAATTTGGCCAAGGAGCTATTCCAGCGGCCACTGCGGGTCTCCATTTCACAAATTGAAGCTTTCTATCGAAATCCCTATGAGTACTTCCTGAAGTACGGACTGCGTCTACAGGAGCGGCCAAGTGCCGAGCTAGATGCCGCTTCAACGGGAATTATTTATCATGACCTCTTTGAAAAGGCGGTTGGCAACTTGATTGAAAAGAAGGAAACCCTCCGTGACCTCACGTCAGCAGAGATTAAGACGGTCGTTCAAGATGAATTAGCTCAGTTGGTCCAGGAACCACAATTTGCTGAATTAAATGAGAATGGTAAAGGCAAGACGGTGGCCCAGTATTTGGACCAGGTTGCCCAGGAATTGCTCAAACACCTAACGCAGGCGGCTCAAACGAACCAGTCTGCCCCAGACCGGGTTGAAACGCTCTTTGGCTTTCCTCAGGGCGACTTGATGCCCTTGAGTTTGGGTGAGGGTGACCGGGAGGTCATCGTCCGTGGAAAGATTGATCGGTTAGACCGCCAGGACCCAGCAGGGGTCTTTGCCACTCTGGTCGATTACAAGACATCCGGGAAAACTTTTAGTTATCGCGATGCGGCCAATGGCCTGCAGCTTCAGTTGCTGACATACTGGCAGGCTGTTCAGGAAAACGCCAAGCAGTTGGGAGTGCAAAGCGTTGGTGGAGCCTTCTTTGCCCCAATCCAGCAAGAAGTGATTCCACTGGCTAAATTTCGCGGTGACGTGGATGAGTTATTGGCTGGTAAAGCCACTAGTCAGAGCTTTCAGTACCGAGGCTTAGCACTGGATAATCCCGATTACCTAGATGAATTAGAACGACTGGCACCAAAGGAAAAGGCGCGCTACTATCAGTTAACGATGTCAAAGGATGGGCAGCCAACGGCAACGTCGGAAACGATTACCGATGCTGATTTTGCTCTCTTGGCTAAGAAAAATCAGGAACTACTGCAGGAAGCGGCCGAGAAGATTCAGGCCGGACAGTTCCCCATTCGACCGGTTGAAAGTGCCCTGCAATATTCCGCCTATAAGGACGTCATGCGCTTTGACAAGGTCTTAGGCGACCGTTACCAGGTGCCAAAGTATACCGGCCGAAAGAAAGAAGTCATCAAACAGTTACAAGCAGAAGAGGATGGTGAAAATGGCTAGACAGTACACCGAAAATCAAAAAAAGGCGATTAGCCATAGCGGTCATAATATCCTAGTGGCGGCTTCGGCCGGTTCCGGGAAGACGACAGTCCTGATTGAACGCTTGGTCCGCAAAATTTTAGCCGGTGCCAGTGTAGATGAATTTCTAATCGTGACCTTTACCAACGCTGCTGCTGCGGAAATGAAGGAACGGCTGGAAGTGGCGATTACGGAGCAGATTGGCCAGGCGACAGATAACAAGCAAAAACGCTTCTTGCTGGACCAGCTGGCACTCTTGCCTGTTGCAAATGTGTCGACCATCGACTCCTTTGCATTGAAATTAATTGATACGTACTACTATAAAATTGGTCTTGACCCCAGCTACCGGTTGCTAGCCGACCAGGCGGAATTAAACCTGCTAAAAGACCGGGTAATTGAGGCGGTCTTTGCTGACTTTTATGATCAAAGTCATCCCGACCATGAGGCCTTTCTCGCCTTAGTCAATAACTTTGCTAATCCAAATCAGGATCAGAATCTGAAGGAAAAAGTCCTAAAACTGGCAGATTTTGCCCTAGCCCGGCCTGATGGTCCGGAGTGGCTGGCTTCTTTGGCTGAACAAGCGCCAGCCTCGATGACTGACACAGACTCGAAAGCGATGGCCACGTCAGCCCTAGTTGACCAGAATAATTTTCAAAAGTTTTTAGCACCAAAAATTTTGGCGACCTTTAACCAGGCGGACCAGGTTTTCACCGGAATTTTGCAGGATATCGAGGGCGTTAGCGAGTTAAACAAGACGACCAATTTTGTCCAGGAAACTTTGGAAAAAGTCCATCAAGTCCGGCAGGCGCTAACCGACCACCAATCTTTTGATACCTTGCGGGGTTTGATTGCCTCCGACTGGGGTAAAATCCCACAGGCGAAGACGGCCAAGGTTTTTAAGGAAGACCCGGATTTGGCGTCGCTCTTAGATGCCGCTCGGGCTGGCTTTAGCACCTTCTTTGCCAAGTCTGGTCGGATTGGAGCGGTCGTCCACTTGAATCAAACCATTTTTGCTTTGACGGAGAACCAGTGGCAGCAGGTTAATGCGGCCGGGAACCAGTTGGTAGGCACGCTGGTAACAGTGACGCAGGCGTTCTTGAATGCTTTTGCTGCTAAGAAGCGGGAAGAAAACCTGTTGGACTTTTCGGATGCCGAGCAGTTGTCCTTGCTGATTTTGCAGCAGGAGGACGTGTTGAACTTGGTACAGAGCCAATTTCAAGAAATTCTGGTCGATGAATATCAGGATATTAACCGCCTCCAGGAAACTTTCTTGAAAAGCCTTTCAAACGGCGAAAATATGTATATGGTGGGGGATGTCAAGCAGAGTATTTACGGTTTCCGTCAGGCGGATCCGTCGCTCTTTACCGGCAAATACTTTGACTTTGCCAGGGAGGACAGCCCTGATGAACGAATTGAATTGGCTGAAAATTTTCGGTCAGAAAATAACGTGACGACGGTGATTAACCAGATTTTTACCCAATTGATGGATGAAGAGCTGGGGGATATTCCCTACCAGGATTCCGCCAAGTTGATTGCGGCGGCGTCTTATCCGGAGATGGTGCCATCGGTCTTTCATCTCGATATTATCGAACAGGCGGATAAGGAAAAGTCAGCCTTTGCGACTAATGAAAGTAGTGAAAATCAGGCGGGTGCAGAAGCCGATAATAACGAAAAGAGGGCCAGCCAGTACCGCTACTTAGCACAAAAAATTCAGGGGCTGATTCAAAAGGGGGAAGTCTATGACCAAAAAGCGGGTTTGATGCGCCCGGTCAAGTTTTCCGATATTGCGATTCTTACCCGGTCCAAGACCGGCTATGTCGAATTGCTCCGCACGCTCAATCAGGCTGGCATCCCAGTCCAATCGGACGGGGTTGGCAACTACTACCAGGTTATGGAAGTGTACGTAGTCCTTGATCTCTTGCGAATTGTCGACAATCCCCATCAGGACATACCGCTTGCGGCCGTCTTGCGGTCACCGATTTTTGCCTTTGATGAAAATGATTTGGCGGAAATTCGCTTGGCCGACCGCCGTCATGACTTCTATACCGCCGTGGTGGCGGATGCCAAGGACCATGCCCGTAGCCAAAGGTTCTTAGAAATGCTTGGCGCCTGGCAATCGTTGGCCCGTCAAAATGATTTGGTTGGTTTAGTTTTGGCGATTTATCAGGATACGGGTTGGCTGGATTATGCTGGCGGCCTGCCTGGCGGCAACCAGCGTCAGGCTAATTTGCATGCTCTGTATGAAAAGGCCGGTGCCTTTCAGGAAAATGGCCAATCAGGGCTGTACGCTTTCATTCAATATATCGAAGAGATTCAAAAGAATGGTCAGGAAGTGGGTGAGGTGGCCCAGGAATCGGCCGAGGAAAGTGTGGCCTTGATGACCATTCACGCTTCCAAAGGGCTGGAATTTCCAATCGTCATCTTGCCGGAGTTGGAAAAAGATTTGAACGCCCGCGACATGCAGGGCGATTTCTTAGTGCAAAAGGACGCCGGTGTCGGTGTTGATTACTTGGAACCAAATGCCAAAGTTAAGGTGGCGACAATGGCAAAGTATGCCGTCAAGGAAGCCTTGCAGCGGCAGGCTTGGTCGGAAGAAATGCGCCTTTACTACGTGGCCTTGACCCGGGCCAAGCAACAACTCTATCTGGTCGGTACCGTTGCTAAGCAAGAGGATGAAAGTGCCCGGCCACGGGCGCTTTATCTGGAGGCGCGGTCAACGGTGGGGCAGTTCTTAGGGCGCGACTTGCGTCTTCGGTCTAAGTCATACTTGGATTGGACGTTGATTACTCTGGCTCGATTGAAGGTGCCAGCACTGACCGAGTGGTTGGGCGAGGTTCAGACGCCGCGGGTGCCATCGACTCAGACGCCACAGACCGGCGTGATTCAAGTCACAGTTATTCCGGAAGAGGAAGTTGGCCCTTTGACGGTGAAATCAGCTGCAACACTAGTTGAAGAACCAGTGGCCGGCTCCGTCACGTCAAAGCAAACGATTGACATCAACCGCCTGCGTGGCCGCTTGAATTACCAATATCCTAACTGGCCAGCGACCCAAACGGCTGCCTATCAATCGGTATCTGAAATTAAGAGCCTTTTTGAGGATCCGGACCAAAGTCAATTGGCGAAACTGACCTTGGACCAGGCTGGCCATCAAATGTCGTGGTCGGGTCATTCTGTTGAAACTGAAGGTAGAGAAAATTCGCACCAGCCGGCTGCTGATAGTAGGCAACAAGCTCAAGACGGTGCTGGCTCGAACAATAACAGCAGTCAGGACAAGTCATACTCCTCGGCTCACCCAGCAACCAAGGCTAGCGCCAGCCACCGTCCTGACCAGCGTGTCCTGGACCCGACGGCTCATGTGCTCACGACCGATACCTTGCCGGTACCAGCCTTTGAGGAAGACGGTCAAGCCAAGCCGGCACCAACTGCTGTTGGGACGGCGACTCACCTGATTTTACAGTTGATTGACTTTAACCAGCCATATACGCTGGCTGATCTTGAAGAACTGTTGGCTAGCTTGGTGGCCGATGGAAAGGTTTTGGACCAAGTGGCGACCCTGGTTGACTTGGACCAGATTTTAGATTTCTTACAAACAGACATGGCGCAAACGATTGCCCACCATTCTAAGACATTGCACCGGGAAAATCCGTTTTCAATGCTGGTGCCCGCCAACCAGGTCTATCCTGATTTAACCGAGACGGAACCAATTTTAATTCACGGAATTATTGACGGTTACTTTATTGATGACCAGCAAAAAACGATTACGCTCTTTGATTACAAGACGGATTATGTGGCGAAGACGCCAGGACCAAAGCAAAATGAGGGGTTGGCCAAAATTCGTCACCAGTATACCGGGCAAATTCGTCTCTACCAGACGGCTTTGCAGCAGGAATATCCGGGCTACCAGGTACAAAATGGACTTTTGATTCTTTTGGCTGGTCATAGAACGCTTGAAATTTCGGCTAGTCGGCCGGCGGGACTTTCGTAATCGGCTTTGCCAGCGTATAATGGCAGGCAAGTCAGGTGGGTTTCGCCGACTGTTTGTTAGGACCAAAAATCAGGTCTGCATGAAACGGGGAATTTTGATGAAAAATTTTTACGATATTTTACAGTACTTAAAAACTTATGACGTCTTTATTCATTTAGGGAAGCGCCTTTGGGACATTGAAATGGCCGCCTTGGAAGTCGATAACCTCTACAAGGCCGATGTAATTTCAAAAGAGGACTATAAAAAAATGAAAGTTATCTTGGCCAAGGAGCATGACCAAGAGGCAACGTTGACCGGTGATTATTCCGGTCCGGACTTTTTAGCCGCAAGTAGTGTGCAATAAGCTTTGGACCCGTCTAATTTTTTCTTAGTAGGATTGATTGGACAATCAGAATAATATTGTTTAAAAAATAACTTATGCTGTTTTTTGTAAACGCTTGCATAAAGTAGACAACCTTTGTTAAAATAAATGAGTAATCTAAGACACAGGAGGAATGTTCTGTCAGGCCACTGCGGCAGAGCTACAGTAAATCATGGCAAAAGATAAATTAATCGGGGTTGACCTCGGTGGAACTACTATTAAGTTTGCGATTTTGACTGACGAAGGTGAAGTCCAACAAAAGTGGTCCATTCAGACCAACATTTTGGAAGATGGTAAGCATATCGTCCCTGATATTATTGAATCAATTAACCATCACTTGGACTTGTACCAATTGGACAAGAGTCGCGTGATTGGGATTGGTATGGGAACTCCTGGAACAGTTAACCGTGAAGAAGGAACTGTTAAGGGTGCCTACAACTTGAACTGGGCACAAGAGCAAGCTGTTAAGGACCCAATCCAAGCTGGAACTGGTTTTGACTTAACAATTGATAACGATGCTAACGTTGCTGCCCTAGGTGAAGCTTGGAAGGGTGCTGGTAACAACGATGCCGATGTTTCCTTCATTACTTTGGGAACTGGTGTTGGTGGTGGTTTGGTTGCCAACCATGAATTGATTCATGGGATTGCCGGTGCTGGTGGTGAAGTTGGCCACATCATCGTTGAACCAAATGGTTACTTGTGTACTTGTGGTAACCATGGTTGCTTGGAGCAATATGCTTCTGCAACTGGTGTTGTTCATTTGGCACAGGACTTTGCTGAACAATATGCTGGTGAATCAAAGTTGAACCGCATGATTGACAACGGTGAAGAAGTTACTTCAAAAATTATCTTTGACTTGGCCAAAGAAGGCGACTATTTAGCTAACGAAACGGTTGATAAGTTGGCTTACTACTTGGGCTACGCAGCCGCTACAATTTCAAACATCTTAAACCCATCAGCCATCGTTATCGGTGGTGGTGTCGCCGCTGCAGGTGAATTCTTGCGCGAACGTGTTGAAAAGAACTGGACAAGGTTTGCCTTCCCAACTGTTCGAACTTCAACAGTTGTTAAGTTGGCTGAATTGGGTAATGATGCTGGTGTTATTGGCGCTGCTTCATTGGCTAACAAGAACAGACAAGATGTTTTGCTTTAATTAATGATTAAATATCCAACAGAAAACAAACAACTGACCGGTTGTTTGTTTTTTATTATCTCAAGGGGCCGTGAAACTTATGGTAGAATAGGAAGTGATCTTGGCAAGTAAATTGCCAACGTTTCAAGGAGGACCGAGTAGTGGAGTGGGAAAGTTTTTTTGAACCATACACCCAGGCCGTCGCAGAGCTAAAAGTGAAGTTGAATTATCTCAGCGCACAGTACCAAAAGGGCGGGGAGCCAACGCCGGTTGAATATGTTACGGGCCGGGTAAAGTCCCAGGCGTCAATTGAAGAAAAAATTGTGCGTCGGCACTTGCATGAAGACCGTCTGGCCCTCGATTTGCAAGATATTGCTGGTTTGCGAATTATGACCAAATATATTGAAGATATTTATGCGGTTGTGGAACTTTTACGCAAGCGGACTGATTTTACCATTTTGGAAGAACGTGATTATGTAATGAATGCTAAGCCTTCGGGCTACCGATCATACCATATGGTGATTGAGTACCCCGTTTCCTTATTGGATGGGGAACACAAGGTCTTAGCAGAAATTCAAATCAGGACCTTGGCCATGAACTTCTGGGCAACAATCGAACACGATTTGCGCTATAAGCATGGTGAAATTTCACCGGAAATGGCTGAAGAATTAACGGAAATTTCCAATCAGACCTTTTCACTGGAACAAGTATTTTCAGAGATTAAGGCAAAGGATTAAGAAGTGCCGGCTTAGGCCGGCCTTTTGATTAGCAAGCAGAAAAAAGATCTTAGAGGAGTAGGCATGAAAGTCGCCTTATACAATAATGATCAGGCCCAGTCGCTTGCCATTGTGGCCGACCTGAAGAAAGAATTGAAAGCCCAGGGAATTGCCTTGGACCGGGAGAACCCCGATTTAGTGATTTCCGTTGGTGGTGATGGCACCCTCTTGGGAGCCTTTCATGAATATATCGATGGTAATGATGATTTACGTTTCGTTGGTTTACATACCGGCCATTTGGGCTTTTATACCGATTGGCTGGGCAGCGAGGTTAAGGAACTGGTGAACAGTCTAGTTCATGACAAAGGTCAGCGCGTTTCGTACCCCTTGCTGAAGATGACGACTGTCACTTCTGATGGCGCTAGGCAGGAGTACTTGGCCTTGAATGAGGGGACGATTAAGCAGCCAGTTGGTACAATGGTTGCTGATATTTGCTTAAGTGGCCGGCGCTTTGAAGGCTTTCGGGGTGACGGTGTGGCGATTGCAACGCCGACTGGATCGACTGCCTATAACAAGGCTAACGGCGGGGCGGTCTTACACCCGTCATTAAAGGCAATCCAAATGTCTGAAATTGCGTCGATTAATAACCGGGTCTTTCGAACGTTGGGCTCGCCATTAGTTGTTTCAGCCGGGCAGAAGATTACTATTCGGCCAAAAACCAAGGCCTTTTTGTTGACCTGCGACCAGTTAGAGATATTGGCCGAGGGCATTGAGGCCGTTGAATTTGAGGTTGCCGAAAAGGAAGTTCATTTTGCCTCCTTCCGTCATTTAGATTTTTGGAGTCGGGTGAAGCAGGCCTTTATCGCTGATAGTAGCGAAGAAGACGTTGAATAAGTGGCAGGGCGGTGTCTGGTCGAACAAAGACACCGCTTTTGCATGGAATTGAAAGGAGCCGGTCAGTCAGCCGGCACAGATAAATCAGTATGAAATTTTCTTGGACATATCAGGGAACAGAAGAACGGAAGGTCCGCTCTTTCTTACAAAGTCACGGTGTTTCGCACCGAATGTTCTCACAAATGAAGCATAACGGGGGTGCCATTTTGGTTAATGACCAACAGGTTTACACCTCCGATTATATTAAGGATGGCGACTTGGTCACCATCGTGATGCCGGTTGAAACGGGGAACGACTTGGTCGTTCCTGATTTCACCCCATTGGATGTGATTTATGAAGACGAGCACTTTTTGGCTGTTGATAAGCCATACGGGGTCACCACCGTCCCAGGGCATGCCGATCGCCTCCATACGCTGGTTAACCAGGTTAAGGGTCATTTACTCGATGAGGGGGCCGAAGACTTGGTACCCCACGTCGTAACCCGTCTTGACAGGGACACTTCTGGAATCGTCTTGTTAGCCAAGCATCGCTTTGCCCATGCCGTTTTGGACCAGCAATTGCAGGACCATTCGGTGGAAAAGTTCTACACGGCCTACGTCTCTGGGCACTTGCCAGATGACCATGGCATGATTGAAGAACCAATTGGCCGCTTGCCGGGTGACTTTATCAAGCGCACGGTGACGCCCGATGGCAAGTTATCAAAGACGGAATATTGGGTGGAACATCGGTACACCAATGATGAAAATCAGCCGATGACCCGAGTGAAGGTCCAGTTGCATACCGGCCGGACACATCAGATCCGCGTTCATTTTGCTCACATCGGTTTTCCGTTGGTGGGGGATGATCTGTATGGCGGGCCATTATGGTATGGTTTGAAGCGGCAGGCTTTACATGCCTACCAGATGACGTTCTATGATCCTTTTATTGAACAAAACCGTCACCTGCAAACGGATTTACCGGCTGATTTGCAGGCGTTAAAGGACATTCAAGGGTAAAAACGTTTACGACTGAGGTTGAAGACAATCTAATTTTGTAGTATTTTCAAGAAAGATAAACGAAGTGGAAAGGAATCCTTTCATGGAATTAGACAATGAGCAGCAAGTCCGAAAAGCTGTCCATGCCTTAACGGACTTGCTCGAAAACGGACAAGACGATGATTTTATGACCGAATTTACCAACCTGCACGATTTTGAAAAGGGGCAGGTTTATGCTAGCTTTTCGAAGAACATTCGAGAGGTTGCCTGGCGGGTCATGGATGATGAAACGCTCGCGACAGTTTTTGATAACTTGGAAATCGATGCCGAAGGGGTCGTTGACCTTTTGCAGGAGATGCCACCACAAAAGGGGGCCAATATCCTGGTTGAAATGTTTGCTGATAACGAAGCCGATTTGTTCCAGGCCATGCCAGCCCGGTTAGCTTCAACTTATTTGGCATTGATGCCTCATCGAGAAGCTCAAGAAATCAGAAATTTGATTAAGTACGAGGACCAGACGGCCGGGGCTTTGATGGCCACGGAATACTTGGCAGTAGCTGCAGGCTCAGTAGTGAAGGACGTTCTAGCCCAAGTGAAGAAACAGGCCGAAGAAGCCGAGTCAATCATCTATGTCTATGTAGTTGACGAAAACCATCGCCTGGTGGGGATTGTTTCCTTGCGGGATTTGCTGATCCATCCGGATGAGATGACGATTGAGTCAATTACCAATACCCGGGTTATTTCGGTGAAGGCGGGGGATGACCAAAAAGAAGTCGCCCAAGTCGTTGCCGATTACAACTTTTTTGCCATTCCGGTTACCGATGATGATCAACATTTGTTGGGAATCATTACAGTCGATGATATTGTTGACGTAATTGATGAAGAAGCGGTCGAGGAGTACTCTGGTTTGGCTGCCGTCGATGTTTCTGATACCGATGACAGTCCCTGGCATTCCGCACTGAAGCGGATGCCTTGGTTCTTGGCTCTGCTAGTGTTGGGCCTCGTTTCCGTCGCCTTAGTCGCTAGCTTTGAGCATACAATTCGTCAGGCACCGATTTTGGCTGCCTTTATTACGGTTATTGCCGGCGTTGCCGGAAATGCCGGCACACAATCCTTGGCCCTGGCCGTTCGGCACTTTGGATCCAGCACGGACCGGTCTTTTTGGAAAAATCTGATTTCTGAGTTGCTGTCTTCTTTTGTACTAGCCATCTTAGCGGGCGTGGTTCTTTTTGCCGTTGTTTCCCTTTGGCAAGATAATGAAGGCCTGGCCTTGGCAGTTGCTTTGTCTGCAATCGTTGCGATTCTGCTTTCATCATTGCTGGCATACTTGGTGCCGGCGGTATTGAGTAAAGTGAATTTGGATCCAGCATTGGTGAATGGGCCATTGGTGCAGACAGTGGTCGATTGGGCGGCTATCCTGATTTACTTTGGGATTGCCACGGGCATGTTGAATGAATTTATTGGAAAATAGCGTATAAGCGATGTCATTATTTAATGGCATTGCTTTTTCATTTTGAATCGCTTTTGTCTGATGAAATCAAAAGTAACCTTGACTTGGGGCCTGCAAAAGTAGGTCAGATAGTGTAAAATGAACAATGATAGGCTTGGCCGAGTTTCGCAGGTCACCTTTGAGAGAATGATTAATCAAGGAGAATTTTTGTGAAAAAAATTGGGACAATTATCGGGGTCGTTGTGGTGGCAGCGGTTGTTGCCGGTGGTGGTTATGCTATTGGCACTAATCACACCTCAAAAGAGTCGACGACTTCATCAAGTTCGGTTTCAACCTCTTCGGCCGTGTCGTCAACGACTAAAAGTATTAGCAGTGACAGTACTAGTTCAAATTCAAGTAGTTCGATGGCACCATCATCAACATCGTCTGCAACAAGTACCACGAGTCAAAAGGGTGCTAACCCACAAACATCAGCTAGCTATGACCCTAATAAAACATTGAACGGTCAAACAGTTGATTCATCAATGATTCAACAGGTGACGGCTCAATTGAAGGCTGCTGGTTTGCCTGCTGATCAGTGGGCACCGAGCGATATTAAGCAAATTATCACGCAAGCATCACAACAGGGGGTATCTCCTGTGACTTATGCCAAGCAGAATTTTCACCAGTAAGGATTAAAAGAAACCATGAATGTAAAAAATACTTTTCTAACGTTAGCAGCAGCAACCGCTTTTGGTGCTGTTGTAGATGTTAGCCATCACCTAGTTGCTCAGGCTGATAGTATTGCGGCTGTCACTGCCGGTCAAACGGGGTTACCGCGGATGGATGTCGTTGATGTGTCATCTTATCAAGGCTATTTGACGGCCCAAGATTATGTAACGATGCACAATAATGGTGTTAAGGGCATTATCGTCAAGTTGACTGAAGGAACTACTTATAAAAATCCGTATGCCCAAGACCAAGTTAATAATGCACGCGCTGCGGGATTGACTGTTTCTGCCTACCACTATTCTGATTTTAATACCCCAGATGGCGGTCGCGCAGAGGCGAATTACTTTGCAGATTTTGCAATACAACTTGGTTTTAAGAGTACTGATTTGTTAGTTGACGACTTGGAAGACAGTAGTACGGTTGGTGGAAACGTTTCGGATAACGCTCGGGCCTTTAATGATCAATTACATGCTCGTGGTTTTACTAATACAACCTTGTATACCTATGCTTCGTATAAGAAGACCAATAATCTTGATACTTCAATTTTTGGTGGCGACAGTAAGGTCTGGATTGCACAGTATCCTTATAATCCATCTGGTAGTGATGTTTGGAACATAGGGTTTGGCATGTGGCAATGGTCATCTAATGCTTCTTTTAATGGCATTAGTGGTAAGTTTGACGTTTCCATGGATTATACGGGAATGGCGACAAATGGGGCGGCTAGTGGTACTCAAACCAGTAGTACAACGAATAATAGTCAATCAACAAATACAGGTAGTAATCAATCAACTAATACAACGACACCAACAACCGATACCGAGTCAGCTTCTGATAAATTAGTGAAGGCAATCCAAGCTGCTAAGACTTCAGGCTACCTTTACGATGGTACAGATCAAAATGGTGGCTTCCGATGGTATGAAAACGGCCAACCATACACAGGCTTCCGTTATTACATGGGGACTTATTACTGGTTTGTTAATGGCGTACGTCAAAATGATGACTGGCGATCGGCCTGGGGAATGACGTATTGGACAGATAGCAATGGCCGCGCTGTTCAAGGTGTACAAACAATTAATGGTAAGCAATACTATTTTGGAAATGACGATACGTATTTTGTCCGAACTAATCAAACAGTGTCTATTGACAATGCTCAGTTTCAGGCAGATGCAAATGGTGTTTTAACACCAATTACGGGTTATGCTTATGATGGCTCTGATCAAAATGGTGGTTATCGTTGGTATGAAAATGGTCAGCTATACACTGGTTTCCGGTATTATATGGGGACTTACTATTGGTTCGTTAATGGTGTTCGCCAAAACCAGGGTTGGCGTTCAGCTTGGGGCTTGACCTATTGGACGGATAACGATGGTCGTGCCGTTCAGGGTTGGCAAACAATTGATGGTAAAAGCTACTACTTCGGCAGTAATGGAACGTATTACCTTCGATAATATAATAAAAAGACAAAATTTATTAGAATTTTGTCTTTTTTTATTGAACAAAATGATTATCACTATTAGTGCATTATTCTCTTGAAAAAGCAATTAAGAATGCACTTAAAGTGGAATTAAATAACAAATTGAAATGATGTATGACAATAAATAGTTAATGTTGTAAAATTAATTTTGACGAGAAAAATAAGAATGATTAAAAATAAATGGAAAGTAACGTTAGAAGAAATAGTAAAGAAAAATTCTAAATAATTATTTATTTTAATATGATAATGAGGAAAGTAGCTGGTTGGTACGTATAATTTTAGTGAGACATTTTGAATAGGAGTTTAAGAATAATGAAATTAAAAAAAAACGTGGTTAGCGTTAACGGCTATTACAGCGCTTGGAGTCGTTGCTAATCAAAATCATTTAACGGTTCATGCTGATGATATTGACCGCGTGACGGGTGGACAAAGTGGGATACCCCGGATGGATGTCGTTGATATTTCATCAAACAATGGCTATCTTTCAACGAGTGATTTTCAAACCATGAAAAATAATGGCGTTCAAGGAATTATCGTTAAATTGACCGAAGGAACCTACTATCATAACCCGTACGCCAGCAGTCAAATTGCTAATGCGAAATCAGTTGGTTTAAAGGTTTCTGCTTATCATTATTCTACTTATGTTGATCAGAATAGTGCACGGGCTGAGGCAAATTATTTTGCTGATTATGCAACGCAACTAGGTTTTACTAGTAGTGATTTATTGGTAAATGATTTAGAAGATACTTCGACACAAAATAGTGGTGTATCAAATAATAGTCAAGCCTTCAATGATCAATTGAAAAGCCGAGGCTTTGCTAATGGTGCTTTATATACCTATGCCTACTATAAAAAAGTATGAATCTTGACACATCATTTCTTGGGAATAATCGGATTTGGATGGCCCAATATCCGTATACGCCATCTGCTAATGATCTTTGGAATACACAATATGGCAAGTGGCAGTGGTCTTCAAATGCAGGTTTTAATGGGATTAGTGGCACTTTTGACGTTTCCATGGACTATGTTGGAATGGCGACATCGTCGACAGGATATGTTTGGGATTCTTCTGTTAAAACCTATCGGTGGTTAGAAAATGGACAGCCGTATACAGGCTTCCGTTATTATATGGGGACTTATTATTACTTTGATAATGGTTACCGTTCAGATAATGCGTGGCATGATGCCTGGGGAAAGCGATATTACACTGGCAATGATGGACGTGCTGTTCAAGGATTACAGACGATTGCTGGGAAACGATATTATTTTGGCGATGATAATACTTTCAATCTTCGCGAAAATCAAGCAGTCGCTGATGATAATCAAATGTATCAAGCGGATAAGGATGGTGTTTTACAGCCATGGCAAGGTTATCTTTATGATGGATCTAATCAAAATGGTGGTTTCCGTTGGTATGAGAATGGTCAACTATACACAGGTTTCCGTTACTATATGGGTACGTATTACTGGTTTATCGATGGTGTTCGTCAAAACGCAGGCTGGCGGTCTGCTTGGGGAATGACTTATTGGACTGATACGAGTGGCCGCGCCGTTCAAGGATTGCAAATGATTAATGGTAAGCAGTATTATTTCGGTAATGATGGGAGTTATTATGTTCGCCAAAATCAAACAGTGTCTATTGACAATGCTCAGTATGAGGCTGACGCTGCAGGAATATTAACGCCTATTAACGGTTATGCGTATGACGGGTCAACCCAGAATGGTGGCTATCGTTGGTACGAAGACGGTCAGCTATACACAGGATTCCGCTATTATATGGGGACTTATTATTGGTTTATTAACGGTGTTCGCCAAAATCAGGGTTGGCGTAACGCTTGGGGTTTGACTTACTGGACAGATAGTGATGGTCGTGCCGTGCAGGGATGGCAAACAATTGATGGGAAAAACTATTATTTTGGTAATAATGGAACATATTATTTGCGTTAATAGTTAAAATAATCACTAAATAAATAGTCTTTTTGTGTTAGAATGTAACAGTAGAAATGTTTTATTACAACGTTAAATAGATAGAGAGTTCACAATGCGATTTAAAATGTACAAGAGTGGTAAGTACTGGGCAGTCGGTTCCTTATTGATTGCTGGCTTATTTGGTGCGCTGGCTGTTCAATCGAACAATGTATCAGCTGATGATAATGGCTCAAGCAGTTCTTTGGTTAGTTCTAGCCCAAATGCTTCAGTTGTTGCGGATAACCCCTCGACAGTTGCCAATGGGATTACAAAAAATGACCAAGGATTTGTGAATTATGTGGATGGCACAAAGCAGACGAATGCTTGGGACCAAACCAACACTTATTATTTTGGCGCAGATGGTCAAGCTGTATCCGGTTTGCAAACCATTGGAGGCAAGCAATATTACTTCGGCGATGATCAGACTTACACAGTACGCAAGAGCATTGAAGTCACGGTTAATAATCAAACCTATACTGCCGATCAAAATGGTGTTTTAACTGCCAAAAATGGTTTGGAAAAGAACCAAAATGGCTATGTTGATTATGTGAACGGTGTTAAGCAAACGAATGCTTGGGACCAAACGAATACCTATTATTTTGGTGCAGATGGCCAAGCTGTATCCGGTTTGCAAACCATTGGTGGCAAGCAATATTACTTCGGCGATGATCAGACTTACACGGTTCGTAAGAATACAGAAGTAACAGTTAACAATCAAACCTATACCGCTGACCAAAATGGTATTTTAACGGCTAAAAATGGTTTGGAAAAGAATCAAAATGGCTATGTTGATTATGTTAATGGCACAAAGCAGACAAATGCTTGGGACCAAACGAATACCCATTATTTTGGTGCGGATGGTCAGGCCGTATCCGGCCTGCAAACAATCAACGGTAAGCAATATTACTTCGGTGATGATCAGACCTACACGGTTCGTAAAAACATGGATATCACTTTTGCTGATACGACCTATACTTCAGCTAGTGATGGCTCTTTGTCATTAAAAAATGGTGTCTTTACTAATGCTGAAGGTTTGATTGATTATCAAAATGGTCTTTTGCAAAAAAATACTTGGGTTGTTAACCAAGGAAGCACATACTATTTTGGTTCGGATGGTCAAGCAGTTTCTGGGTTGCAAAGTATTAATGGTAGTCAGTATTTCTTTGGTGATAATCAAAGTTACCAGTTACAGGTTAGCTTTGATACGAAAATTAACAATGTTACTTATCATGCAGATAAGAGCGGTCGGTTAACTCCGAAGAATGGGGTTATTTGGGGATTTGGTGATTCAACAACCGTAGGTTGGAACTCATACAATGATGGTAGTCAATCTTATGATAGTTATGCAGCCCAAGATTTAGATAAGTTGTACTTAAATACGTCTGCTCATTCTGGAACGCAAATCGGTAATGATATGTCATGGATGGTAGATGAAGCGATTAAATCAGCTTCTTATAGTACAGCCACTGATATTGTCATTGGTATGGGTGTTAATGACATTAATTATGGTGGAACGAGTCCTCTGAATACTATTATTCAAATTTATCAAGATAGCATTCGTCGCTTGCACGAAGCTAACCCGAATATTCGTATTTATATTTTGCTTCCCCAGGGGGACTACTTAAACGGTAAGAATAATGATACGATTGGTCCTGGTGGTTTTTCGATGAATCAACTTCGTGCTGCTTTAACGCAAGTTGGTAATAATTTAGGTATTACTGTCATTAACGCTGGGGTCGTTACAGATGAAAATCATGCGACCACATTACCAGATGGTGTTCACCCAACGAACGCAACTTACCAAGCAATTGGGACTAAAATTGCTCAAGCCATGCAGGCTAATCCAAACAACACATATCAGGCCAACTATCAAAACTATTCCTTAGGAACTGTGAGCGGCTATTATAATACTTTGGCAGGGTATGAGTGGCTAGAAAATGGCCAGGTTTATACTGGTTTCCAAAAGTACTATGGTGCCTATTATTGGTTTAACAATGGGGTTCGTGATGAGAATTCTTGGCATCAAGCGTGGGGAAATACTTACTACGTAGGTGGTGATGGCCGATCAGTTCAAGGTTTCCAAACAATCGATGGTAATCTTTATTATTTCGGTAATGACGGCTCATTTACCTTAAGAATGAATCAGGCGTTCTCCGTGAATGGGTTAAATTATTTCGCCGATGATCGAGGAATTGTGAAGGTTGTAATGACTGGAACTGGTTATCTGTACGATGGCTCAGAGTACAATGGTGGATACCGTTGGTATGAAAATGGTCAGCTGTATACCGGCTTCCGTTTTTATATGGGTACGTACTATTGGTTTGTTGATGGCGTGCGCCAAAATGAAGGTTGGCGGACTGCCTGGGGTTACAAGTATTGGACGGACGCTAATGGACGTGCGGTTCAAGGCTTGCAGATCATTGACGGAAAGCAATATTATTTTGGTGACGACGGGACGTACTATGCTCGTGAAAACCAAATGATTATGCTAGGGAATCAAGAGTATAAGGCCAATGGTGATGGAATTTTGCAACCATGGTCTGGCTATGTTTATGATGCTTCATCCTATAATGGTGGTTATCGTTGGTATGAAAATGGTCAACTTTATACCGGATTCCGCTACTACATGGGAACCTATTATTGGTTTGTTGATGGTGTGCGCCAAAATGAAGGTTGGCGAAGTGCATGGGGCTATAAGTACTGGACGGACGCTAATGGACGTGCGGTTCAAGGCCTGCAAATCATTGATGGTCACAGTTATAACTTCGGCAATGACGGCACATATTTCTTACGCGGATAAATTGAGTGATTCTCATGACATCCATAACAAAATGATGAAAAAGTTCTTTGAAATTCATTTTTCGAAGAGCTTTTTCTTTGCTTTATGGTGAAATGAGGTAAAATGGTAGTATTGGTGAATTTTAGATTTAACTTAATATTGGCTTTGAATAATGTAGTATGGTAAGGATTGACTAATGAAAAGACGTTATTTTTATATGGACTTGTTAAACATTTTAGCTACTTTTGCGGTGGTAATGTTACATGGATCATCTTTTGCGTTTACAAATAATGGCGGTGACCGTTGGTATTTAAGTGTATTTATTCAAGTTTTCTTTATTTTCGCTGTACCGCTTTTTTTTATGATTTCTGGTGCAAACATTTTAGACTATCGCAACCGGGAAGATACACGTACTTTTTTTAAAAAACGTTTCAGGCGTGTAGCTATTCCATTTGTTTTTTGGACAGTTATTTGGTTTATCTATAATAATGTTCAATATAACCACTATTCGTGGTTGAATGTTAACACATATGCACGTTTGTTAAATGGCTTTATGCATGGTACCGTTCAGCCCATCTTTTGGTACTTTTACATTATTATTGGTTTCTATCTATCAGCGCCACTTTTGACTAAAATTGTAACTGTCAACCAGAAGGCTTTAGTACAGTACCTGTTGGTTTTAAATATTATTGTGGTTGGGTTAATTGGTTACTATTACCAGTTGCGAAATCAGGATGATTCCTCTTTTTCGGGTGGAATTAGTGTAGGTGTTGCCGGATCTATCGGTCTCTTTGTTTTAGGCTGGTACCTCCAACATTATCCCTTAGCTGATCGACAACGGCATTTGCTATATTTGGCAGGAATGCTATCTATTTTAATCATGATTGGATTGGCTTTGGTGTTGTCGAAACATTTTGGTGAGTTTCAGCGACAAACATACAGTATTTGGGGGATTTTTGGAATGACCTGGTCTGCTACGGTCTTTGTTTTTTTTCAACATCATTTCAGCCAGTGGAACCCTAGTCCAAAAGTTCAAAGATGGTTACGAGCTGGTTCATCAGCTTCGTTAGGAGTCTATGTTCTTCATTATTTTTTCGTTGAAACACTTGAAGTACAATTTCATTTAGCACAAGATTCCTTTTGGCATTTGTTAGTAATGCCTATTGTCGTTTGGTTAGTAGTTACACTTTTAGTGAAGGCTATTCAAAAAATCCCATATCTCCGTCGAACTGTTTAAGACGGTCAGTTCTGAAAGCGAGTTTCTTAGCTTATGCAAGTTGCAAAAAATTATCTCTATAATGCGGCCTACCAGTTGCTAAATATTATTGCTCCAATCATTACTTTGCCGTACTTGGCCCGTGTGCTTGGTAAAAATGGGGTCGGAATCGCTTCATGGACAAATTCATTGGTCACATACTTTTTATTGATTGCTAGTTTGGGTATTGTTACTTATGGTTCGCGTGAAATTGCTTATGTTCATGGAAATGAATCACTCAGACAAAAGAAATTCTGGGAAATTCAAACTATCCATTTTATCGCTGGCATCATTGCACTAGTCCTCTATGTGGCTTTTATTTATGCGGGTGGTGCTTTTAATAATCGTATTCATCAAAACGAATTATTTCTCTGGTACCAAATTTGGGTGATTTTCTCCGGTATTTTTGATATTTCTTGGTATTTTATTGGCCTGGAGGATTTCAAAAAAACTGTTTTACGAAACATGATGATCAAGTTGGCGATGACTGTTTTGATTTTTGTTTTGGTCAAAAAACCAACTGATATTGGCGCTTATATTCTGTTGTTAGCATTGTCACAGGTTTTTGGCAATCTTTCGATGTGGTTCTATTTGATTGGAAAGTTCCGTTGGCCAAAATTGAAAGATCTGGACCTAAAATCGCACTGGCATCCAGTCTTTATGATGTTCTTGCCAACGATTGCTACCCAAATTTATTTGCAGTTGAATAAGACAATGTTGCCATTTATCACTGGCGCAACGGCATCGTCTGGAATTTATGATAATGCCGATAAAATTATTAAGGTCTGTTTAGCCCTTGTTACTTCCGTTGGTATGGTGATGTTGCCTCGCATGTCGGCACACTATGCAGCGGGAGAACACGCCAAAATGAAAAAGGCGATTCATGCTTCGATGGATTTCGTTTCAGCGATTGCCGTGCCACTTGCCTTTGGAATTGCGGCAGTTGGACCAACAGCAATGCTTTGGTTTTTAGGAAAGTCATGGGGTGATGTTGGCTCTGCTCTTGTTTTACTGACACCAATCATCGTTTTCATTGGTTGGTCGAATGTTATCGGTAATCAATTTTTAATTCCTACGAAACGCCTGAGTGATTATACTTGGTCAGTAACCTTCGGCGCTGTTTTAAACGTTTTTCTGAATTTCTTCCTGATTTTTATTTGGGGTGTTGAAGGGGCGGCATTAGCGACAGCTATTTCGGAATTTGCCGTTATTGCCTATCAGTTATTTGTGACAAGAAACGATATGAAGGTCCGGGCTCATTTTGTTGGACTCTGGCGCTATCTGTTGGCCGGATTGGCGATGTATTTTGCGGTGCTATACTTTGTTGACCATCACGGTATTGGCATCAAAAGCACATTAATTGAAGCGGTTATTGGTGGCTTTGTCTACTTGCTAGTACTCATTATTCTTCGAGCACCTATTTTGAAGCGGTTATTGAATTGGCGTTCCTTCCGCTAATAGGGTGATTCTGGTATAATAAGTATTGTTGTGCACTAAATTATAAATATTGGAGGATGGGGTTTTGAAACAGTTCCTGTTTTATCGCCTTCCCAAACGAATTTTAGATATTGTTGTTTCCTTTGTGGCTTTAATTGTTTTTTCACCGATTTTTTTGGTAATTGCAGTGATTATTAAGCTTAGCAAGGGAACCAGTCATGTTTTTTATGCTCAAGACCGTGTAGGTCAGGGTGGTAAGCATTTTAAAATTTATAAGTTTCAATCCATGGTTGACAATGCTGATCAAATTCTTAAATCAGATAACCAGTTGTATCAAAAATTTGTTGATAATGGTTATAAATTGCCAACTAAAGAGGATCCTCGGATTACAAAAATCGGAGCGGTTTTGCGTAAAACATCACTTGATGAATTGCCACAATTCTGGAATACTTTAATTGGGAATATGTCAATCATTGGTCCACGGCCTGTGGTTGAAAGTGAATTAGTTGAATACGGCGACGAACAACGGATTCAAAAATTTTTGTCTGTAAAGCCGGGTGTTTTTGGCCTTTGGCAAGCTTCCGGACGGTCAAATATTGGTTACCCAGAACGAGCTGAAATTGAGCTCGATTATGTTGACCGTGCTAACTTAGGGTTGGACTTTAAAATTATGTTTTTAACAGTGGTTGCGATTTTCAAGGGCGATGGAGCCTTTTAAATAAAACAATATTTTCCAACGAGGAGAAATAAAAATGGAATTTTCATTAACTGATTTAGCTAAACGCTTTTGGCATTTTGCTTGGTTAATTGTCTTGTGTGTCGTTCTTTTTGCTGGTGCAGGCTTTGTGTATGCCAAGTCTGGCAAGGTTATTACAAATTATTCTGCTAGCCGTACGGTTTTGATTGCTAAGAATAATACGGATGTACGTGACCCCAACGCTCGCTTCTTAGCTGATAAGGCACTGGTGCCTACTTATGAAAAAATCGCTCAAGATGATGCAGTGGTTTCTGCCGTACAAAAGGCATTGCCGTTTCAAATGAGTAAGGACGATATCAATGAAGCTGTTAAAGTCCAGAACCCAACAGATACTCTGACGTTGTCATTCCAAGCTTCTGGATCGACAACGTATCGGGCAAAGACATTAGCAAATGTCTATGCAGAAACATTTGCAGAAGTCGGACCAACGTTGTACCCGGATATGGGAAAGCCTGACACATTGTCAAAGGCGACTGGATCAGATGTAACCCGTTCTTCTTTGAAGAATGCAAAGAAGTTAACTGTTTTCGGTGCCGTCTTTGGACTGGTACTTTCTGTATTTGCAATTATGGTATCAGGTATTCGTAAGAATTATCATGAAGCAAAAAAACAAGGATAATTTGAAGAATTATGGTTAATTTTCTCTTACCAATTACATTTTTTTCTAAAAATTATACGAATGCGTTAGCTGAAACAGTTGCTATGGTGGCCTTTCCAGTCTTTCTGGTAATGATTCTGTTGCAGCTATATCGGTATCCAAACCGGTTAAAGTCAATTGTTCCTTCAAGGACAGCAATCTACTTAACTGGCTTTTTTTGGATAGTTCAGTTACTTGTGATGGCCTGGTCGTATGGTACAACTGGTGAAACAATTCTAACAACTGGAATCATTCATTCGGGTATTATCCTCGCAGGTTGGACGGTAACGGTTTATGTTGCTTGGGCCATCATTCAGTTAACGATTATCACGGAACAAGATGAACGAGCATTTTTAAAATCAGGCTTAATTGGTTTGATTTTTTATTTATTACTAACTGTTCTTCCACAAATTACCGTAACTTTCAATATTTCCTTTTTTCATCATTACGTTAATGAAATTGCTCATCTTTTTGAGCGGCATTGGCGGACCCATGCTGGTTATAACTTCTATGCCAACGGCTCTTACGTTACGACGGAAGGCCGAGTAAACGGTTTTGAACCGGAAGCAGCCTTCTTGGCTAACCTACTTGGTGTTGTCTACTTACCAATTTTGATTGGATTAACAGCAACGGGTCAAAAGTTTTGGTCTTGGACAAAGAAAAAAGGAACGGATCAATTTTTAAATGTTGTCTTTGCCTTTGTTATCATTATGATTCTCTTTTTAGCGAAGACAACCACTGGAATTTTAACTGCGGGGATTGCTTACCTTTTGTGGGCATTTTGGGCAAACAAGAAGCTGCGTTGGACTTTAGTCTGGTTAGCAGTGATGGGTGTTATTTTGCTAGCAGTGGCCTATTTAAAGGTTGGTGTCATTCACAATACGCTAAATCAGTTCCTCTTTGCTAAGCAGGGAACGGATAATCGACTGGGCGGTACGATTGCTTTGGCATTAACATTCTTAACGCATCCAATTTTTGGAGTTGGTTATGGATTTACTTCATACTTCATACTTCAAAATGTTCCATTGTCGACGACAGATAATTTCGAGTTCCAACATGTTTATTCACAGTTTGGTTACCCAAATCTTTCTGATTTTCTAGGATGGTTTGCTTCTTTTGGACTCATTATTATGGTTCCGGCCATCTGGCTGTTGTTCCGCTTGTTAGCTCGAACTTTTTTGGTGAAGTATCGACTACCACGGCTGAATTTGAATGAAGAACAGATGGCCTGGCACCGTGGCTTGATTATTTCGTTCATCACCATGGTTGTTTTGGCAGCTTTTTCATCTATTTTCGTTATTCAGGTCTTTCTGTGGCCATATTTGCTTATGTTCTTCTTTTATCGGAAACATATTATGCGTTTGGAGGAGGAACTCCAGCAATGAAAGTCTATATTGCAACACATAAACCATATGAAATGCCTCAGGATAGCCTTTATCAACCTTTGATGGTTGGTTCATCTTTGAGAGAAGAAATTCCAGCTGGCTATCAACGCGATGACCAGGGCGAAAACATTTCTGATAAAAATCCGAATTTCAATGAATTAACTGGAATTTATTGGATGTGGAAAAATTCTGAAGAAGATGCAGTTGGCTTGGTTCACTACCGCCGTTATTTGGGACAAAAAGGTGGACATGACTACGCTAAACGACTAAATCAACATGATATTGAAGACTTGTTGCGCCAACATGATGTGATTTTACCCAAAGAGCGAAATTACTACATTGAAAATCAGCGTAATCATTATCTTCACGCCCATGCACACGAGCCTTATGAGATAATGGAAAAGGTCATTCAAGAGGATTACTCAGACTTCTATCCTGGCTTCCAACGGATGGAGCAATCGACAAAGGCTCATCTATTTAACATGTTTATCATGAAAAAAGAAGCTTTTGATGATTATGCAAAGTTTGTTTTTGGTGTTTTGGGAAAAGTGCAAGAAAAAGTGGACTTATCCACATTACATGGCCAAGATGCCCGCGTTTTTGGTTTCTTGTCAGAACGGCTAATGGATACTTGGCTGAATACTCGGAACTATTCCTTTACGGAAGTTCCTGTGATTAGTCTTGAAAAGACAAATTGGCTTGATAAGGGCACGCAGTTTTTGAAACGGAAGTTTCTTCCAAATTCTAAGAAAAAGGTACATTTCTAATGGCAAATAAGTTTAATACAAAGAATTATGATTATTTAATCGTTGGTGCTGGTCCCTTCGGGATGACTTTCGCTTACGAAGCGGCAAAGCGTGGTAAGCGCTCTTTAGTTGTTGAAAAGCGTTCATTTATTGGGGGAAACACACATACACACGTTGAAAACGGCATCACTGTTCACGATTTCGGCGCTCATATCTTCCACACTGATAACAAGGAAGTTTGGGATTACGTGCAGAACTTCGCGGAATTTAACAACTTCCAAAACCAAGTTGTTGCCAATTATAATGGTAAGCTCTTTAACTTGCCATTTAACATGAATACTTTCTACCAGATGTGGGGAACAAAGACACCTGACGAAGCGAAGGCTAAGATTGAAGAACAAAAGTCTGCTGCTTTGAAGGAATTGGGCGATCGTCAACCACGTAACTTGGAAGAACAAGCTATTTCATTGATTGGAACAGACATTTACCAAGCTTTGATTAAGGGTTATACCGAAAAGCAGTGGGGTCGTAAGGCAACCGAATTACCAGCGTTCATTATCAAGCGTTTGCCAGTTCGCTTTATTTACGATAACAACTACTTTAACCATCGTTACCAAGGAATTCCTGTTGGTGGTTATACTCAAATTTTTGAGAACATGGTTGAACGTTCAAACGGCTTGATCGATGTTTTGACTGATACTGATTTCTTCGATCACAAGGATGAATTTATGGCAGAATTCCCACGTGTTCTTTACACGGGAATGATTGATCAGTTCTTCGATTACAAGTTTGGTGAATTGGAATACCGTTCATTGCGCTTTGAAAGCGAAACGATTGACTCTGATAACTATCAAGGAAATGCCGTTATTAACTATACGGATGCTGAAATACCATATACGCGTCAAATGGAATGGCGTCACTTTGATGGTTTGGCAGACGAAGGTAAGACGATTATTACGCGTGAATACCCACAAGACTGGGATCGCACGAAGGAAGCTTACTACCCAGTTAACGATGATAAGAACACTGAATTGTACAAGCAATACGTGAAGGCTGCTCGTGAAGAAGCACCTGAAGTACTCTTTGGTGGTCGTTTGGGTAAGTATCGTTACTTTGATATGGACCAGGTCTTCAATGATGCCTTTAACACTGTTCGTCAAGAATTTGGTGTGGCAGATGACTTTAACTTTGCGCACGACGAAGTAAAGTAAAAAAGAGGTTGCCTTAGTTTTGGCAACCATACATATTTGTTTTAAAAGGGAGAGCACGATGGACATCAAGGACCAACCAGCGGTATTATCACTTATTGTGCCGGTTCATAACGAAGAAGATACAATTCAAATTTTTTACGATGCCATTCAAAAAATTAAGCCAGAAGTTGAAGCAACGATTGATTTTCATTTTATTGACGATGGTTCAACCGATAAAACATTGACAATCTTGCGCGATTTAGCCAACCAGGATAGCAATGTTCACTATGTTTCTTTTTCGCGCAATTTTGGCAAAGAGGCGGGACTTTACGCTGGTTTGCAACAAGCAAAGGGGGACTATGTCGCGGTAATGGATGTTGACCTGCAGGATCCGCCTGAGTTGTTGCCACAGATGTTAGCAGAAGTTCAAAGTGGAGAATATGATGCCGTCGGTACTCGGCGTGCTGATCGTAAGGGAGAGGCTAAGCTGCGGTCATGGTTCTCCGCACAGTTTTATAAGTGGATGAACAAAGTATCACAGACTCATTTGGTTGATGGTGCCCGTGATTATCGGGTAATGACCAGACAAATGGTCAATGCCATCCTGTCGCTGTCTGAAAATCAGCGTTTTTCAAAGGGAATTTTTACCTGGGTTGGCTTTAGAACAAAGTACATTCCATATGAAAATCGAGAGCGTGTTGCTGGAACAACTTCTTGGTCATTTTGGAAGCTAACAAAATATGCTATCGAAGGAATTGTTTCTTTTTCAACGATGCCATTGACAATCGTGACCTTCCTAGGTTTACTGTCCTTTGGTGCTTCAATCGTAGCAGGAATCTTTATTGTCATTCGAGCTTTGATTTCAAATAGCTCTGTTGCTGGCTGGCCATCGATGGTAACTATTATCCTCTTCATCGGCGGTATTCAAATGTTGAGCCTTGGTATTATCGGCCGTTATATTGCAGCTATCTTTATGGAAACAAAGAACCGTCCAATTTATATTGCCAAAGAAGAAAAATAAATTTAAGGGTAACTATGCGTAAGTTAAGCGTTCATAATCTTATACTATCGTTTGCATTAATTGCGATTGCACTAATTACAGCGAGTGCAATTTTTCTATATCCACTCAATTTAGTAGATGGTAGTACCGGTGGTTTTTTAAGCGGGTTTTATCGTCTCGGAGCGAGCTTAGCTATTTTGTTTTTTGGCTTTTATGCAGCTCGAAAGGTTAGTGTTAAGCAAAGAAAAATTTATTATATTCTTTTCTTGGCCTTGGCCATACTTGCCCAATTGGTCTTTTTATTGACATTTGTACGTCCAGTTTATACGGACACAGGCTATGTTACGACAATGGCTGCCCGTTTAATTGAAGGCAACCATCAATGGTATAACTACTTTTATACCTATCCGAATAATGTCAACGTTACGTTGTGGTGGAGCTATTTGTTAACACCGTTCCGCTGGCTTGGTGTTACGCATTATGCGCCAATATTGCCATGGATTCAGATGTTAATGCTTGACTTAGGAATTATCTATCTAAGTCGTTCACTTAGATTAGTAAATCGTGTATTAAGCACAATTTTTATGTTTATTGCACTATTTTATATTCCATGGTTCATGTATGCGGTCTTTCCCTATAATGATGTTGTGGCAATCGCATTAATGATGGGTGTTATTGGCAGTTTGATTCGATTGCTATCGAATGAGTCCGCTAAATCAAAGTGGCTTCACGGCACCGCCTTGATGTTGATGCTTGGGATAGCAGTGACTATCCGGCAAAATTCGGTCATTATTTTAATTGCGTTATTATTGACGATTTTATTTAGTAAGCAATTCAATTTTAAATTAAAAAGTGGCTTAATCATTCTGGGTGTGTTCTTTTCACTTTTGGGAACAGTATCGTTTCATCATTTTCAAAAGGTTGAAGGTTTTCAATCGAAGCCAACAATGGTCACGCCTTCTGTTCGCTACGTGAACATGTCGTGGAATCCACATACGGCAGGTCAAATTGACGGCCCTGATTCATTCTTGTATAGTAATTTCCCTAAAAAGGAACGTGCAAAACTCATCACAGATGAATTAAAGCATCGTATTAAAGAATTGGGCGTTTTGGGAGTACCAAAGCATGCAATCAAAAAAATTGCATTTATGTTCTCATTGGCCTATTCAAATGAAGATATGGGCGGATTACAGATAAATCGACCATTGTTGAAATATGAGTGGGAATCAACACCATTTTTAGAATTTATCGGTAATTTATTCCAACCAATTTATATCTTGTTATTAGCTTTAGCAATGTTGGTCGTTATCAATGTTTTGAAAAACAGAAAAACAATTGATTCAAGAATTTTGAATTTAACGATTTTTTCTGCATTTAGCATTGTTGGTATTTTTACTTTCCATATTTTGCTATGGGAAGTCCGCGACCGTTATGCTTTACCAATGTTGCCATTCCTTTTGCTATTAGCAGCAATCGGCATGCAATTGTTGTTTGGATTGCTTAAAAAGCGGCAGGAAACCGTTCAACGGGTTACTAATAAATTCGTATTATTAAGTCTGGTCTTGCTCATGGCAAGTTTCTTGGTTTCATTCTCGCGTGCCAATGATAGGGTTAGTCGTGATGGTTTTGTTTATAATTCCGGATTTTCTCTATATACGGAAAATGGTGATGAACTTGTTACGATTCCTGGAAAAACAACTGTTGAGACAGAAACCTTTAGTTTAAAGAGTCCATCTAATAATTTGAATATCGATTTTTCAAAGTTGAGTAAAGAACAACTTGACCAATTGAAAGTTACACTGATTCGAACTGATAAGCACCAATCATTGACCTTAAACTTAAAGCAGTCTTGGAGTAGTTATCCTGGTCAATATCCAGTTGGTGACTATCGTTTGAAAATTGAAAATATTAGCACTTATCCGGTTAAAACAGATGTCCTTCAAAATTTGAAAACGACTAATTTACAGGGACCAAATGTCAAAATGAATCAGAAAAATGTTAAGGGATTAAATGCAATCTTTAGCTTTACTGATCATCATGATACTACTTGGATTAACCGATATGTTTATATCTTCTTACACTTAATTTTTGTTGCTTTGCTTTTGATTGCGCTAGCAATCAAGCGACGTCAACGGATTAATTAACATTTTAAAAACCGTGTTGTGAATTTTTCAACACGGTTTTTATTAGTAATATATAATTAAATTATGAAAATAACAAAAACATTTATCAATATCATTTTTTCCGTTTTAATTACTATTAGCTTAGTAGGCGCAATCGCGCTATTACCTGAAAATATTAATGGGGTTAGTTTAAGCTTTGTAAAGGCGGTTAATTTCTTAATCCTACTGCTAGTTTTGCTACTGATTCTGCGTCATTTTTTCCATAATGCTTGGCAAAAAAGTGTCAATTTCTGTAAGGCCATATTTTCACATAAAATAACTTGGGTCGTCATTATTGCGCTTGTCCTATTGTGGCAATTAGTATGTGTGTTCCTATTGTCAGGGACCAGTACCTGGGATTGGATGTTTTTAGTTCAACGTGCGACAACGGCCAAATTAGGATGGCCCTGGCCAAATTACTTGTCAGTTAATCCCAATAACACGATGTTGCTTAAGCTCGAAAGTATTTATTTCCACTTATTAGGGCGTCCGTCGTTTGAACATTTTATGTATTCACTGAATATCGCTAACGTTGCTATTGTCGATTTTGGTACGTATTTAATTTGGAAATTAGCTAAAAAATTTACCAGCCCACTAGTGGCAAAGCTAACTTTCGTGCTCACACTTGTGCTGTTTACGTGTGTTCCGTTTTTTGTTATTCCGTATTCTGATACTTTATCGTTTTTCTTAACAGCTGCCATACTGTATACCGTAGTCCGGGCAATTGACTTTCAGCAAAAGAAGCAATTCTATCTCTTTGGACTTTTATTGGGCTTTGAGTTACTACTGTCATATTTACTAAAGCCGTCATTAATGGTTCTGTTGATTGCCGTCTTATTCGTTCTTGTCCTTTTAATATTAACAAGGAATGGGCAAATCAAGCTTAAATCTGCCGGTATAATGCTTGCGATTTCAATTGCCTTTTTAGGTATTGGTTCTGTTTTGATGAAAGAGTATTTGTATCACCATAATGGCATTGTTAAGGTTGATACACGGCAAGCACTGCCAATGTCGCATTTCGCGGCGATGGGGATTACTGGTGATGGTGATTATAATGTCACCGACATGTTTAATTCAGCTAATATTAAGGATCCAGAAGCGCGAAACAAAGCTTCATTGCGATTGATTAAGGAACGTTTTATTAACCAGGGGGGCATTCTTGGCTATGAAAAGTTTTTAATTCATAAGCAAATTAAAAATTCAGCTGACGGGTCAATGGCATGGGGCCATGAGGTGTATTACTTAAAGGCATTTCATCCAAACAATGAGCAACTAGAAAAAACTTTCCCAAGGCGTTATTTCTTGGAAAAAAATGGTATTGCAACGGAAGGAAAGTTCGATTTTAGGACCGTTCAACAAATTTTTTGGATTATAGCCCTTGTTTTGATATTGGGCAGTATTTTTGATCAATCACTCTGGGGACTGTTCCTTAAATTCAGTGCAGTTGGCTTCTTTGCCTTTTTGCTAATTTTTGAGGGCGGTCGAACACGATACTTAATTCAATTTTTGCCTGTTTTGTTCCTACTAGCTAGTTTAGGGATGCAAAGGGGAATAAACTATGTTGCCCAGATTCGAAGGAATAAGCAAGGATAGTATCGATAGGTTCAATTGATGCTCTAATTAAAATTAATTTGAAAACTGTTTTTAGCGTTATAGGTAGCCTCTTAGTGAAATTTAATTCATCAGGAGAACTAGCTATGATATAATTTTTAATGGAAATCTATTGTACTAAGGAAAAATCATGGCTCAAAATGTTTCAGCAGTCGTTGTTACTTACAACCGACTTGCATTGTTGAAAGAAGTAATTGATAGTTTACAAAAACAAATTGTTCCCGTAAGCCACATTATCATTGTTGATAATGCTAGTGAAAATGATACAAAGGAATATTTGGAATCATTAGGTGATCAAATTGATTATGTTCGTCTAGAGGAAAACCTTGGTGGTGCCGGTGGTTTTAATCGCGGTATTCGTCATTTTATGGAAAAGACGGATGATGACTTTGTTTGGGTAATGGATGACGATACTGTTGTTCACCCTGATACACTACAAAACTTATTGGCCTTTGCTGATCAAGAACCTAATTTTGGCTTTTTGGCTTCAGATGTTCGTTGGACTGATGGTCACCGTGCCAAGATGAACCAACCAGCACCAATGAACCGTTTAAAGGTCATTCCAGAAGACCAGGTTGAACCTGTTCAATTGCAGAATGCAACGTTTGTTTCTTTACTGGTACGTCGCGCAGTTGTTGCAGAAATTGGCTTGCCTATTACTGACTTCTTCATCTGGGGTGATGATATCGAGTATACGGAACGCGCAGGTCGTGTTGCTCCTGGTTACTTTGTACCATCCGCAAAGGTAACTCATAAAATGGGTGCCAATGTTGGGTCAAGTTTATTAAATGATGGCCCGGCACGGACACCACGTTATTTCTATTCATATCGCAATAAAGGCTATTACATCCGTAAGCGTGACTGGTATCGAAAGAATCGCGCTCGGTTGCGTACATTAGCCGAATATTGGCAGATTAAGTTGTCTCATACGGAGCGTAAGGCTGAAAAGTTGGCGGTCATGAAAAAGGGAATGAAGGCCGGTAAGACCTTTAACCCAACCATTGAATTTGCTAATAAGAAATAAATGATATTCGTAATGAACCGTTTTATTGTTAGACGGTTCTTTTATATTAACTTTATTTTTTGATGATTTAATAATAGAAAGTAATAATTGAGGAAATGACTGTGTTAACTGATTTTAAAAAAATTTTTGATCGATATCGAGAATCGATTCTGTACTTGTTCTTTGGTGGCGCTACATTCGTAGTTTCCGTTGTCACCTATTCGATTTTTTCCGCTTACCTACATTGGACATATACAGTATCGTATGTTTTATCATGGTTTTTGGCAGTTTTGTTTGCTTACCTCACTAATCGTATTTGGGTATTTCAATCGAAGGTGACGGATGCTAAGGGGTTGTTTCGTGAAATTTGGCAATTCTATCTGGCTCGAATTGTGACAGGCATTATCGGGTGGTTCATTTTAGCGTTTGGTGTTCAGGTCTTGCATCAAAACGATTTGCTTTGGAATGGTATTCAAAATATTTTTGTGATTATTTCAAATTATGTGTTGAGTAAGCTGTATATTTTTAAGAAAATTGAAGAATAAAAAAGCACAGTGATTGAAAATCGCTGTGCTTTTTCTTTACTTCATAATGATGCCTTTTTTAAGGTTATAGTGCCAGTTGTAACCTTCATTTGGAAATGCGTGTGGATCCGAATTGCTAAGCTCTTCAAGACCGTAATTGATGGCAAAACTCTTTTTAGGATAGTAACTTAAAGGCTTAACTTTAACTAATTTATCACTGCCTTGATGCTTTTCAAGTTCTTGATAACGTGTTTGCAATGCTTGATTAGCTTTTATAGCATCAAGTGTTCCCATAGCTCCCTTTAATAGGCCAAGCATCGTGAGCAAAACTAGGAACGTTGCACCTGTGAGGTAGGCCAGGGTCTTCTTTTGATAATGGTTGATTGCGCTTGTGCTTAGCTTTAATAGGGCGACAATCATAAAGATGATACCACCGAAGAAGGAACGGCCACCATCTTGTCCTAGTGGCGAAATGGATAGGGCATAAAGGACTGCCAGCCCGGCAGCAAACCATAGTAATCCTTCAATCGCATTTTCTAACTGACGTTGGAAAATCACCACAAGAGCAAAAATCAGAATTAAAGTAATAAGCATTTTATAATCGTGGAAAAGTGTCTTACTTACTAATTTAAACCCATTTTTAAAATGCGTGAAAGTCGATTGTTCAAACCATGAAGGCGGCATGGTCGCTTTTGTACGAATTGCATTTCCTGGTGCTAAGATCAAAAATAGGTAACCAATGAGGTAGGTGATAACGCTTGAAATTTGGATTTTTGACCAGGATAATTTTTTGAAGTAACGACCAGCTAATAGGTAGCTCAGGACAATTAATAAACCACCCCCTGATGTGTTTTCATTTGACCAGCCAGCTAAAAATGCTAATAGAGGGAGTAAGGCGGATAATTTGGTCAAATGATGTTGGCCTTGGTGGAACCACTGATAATAGGGAAAAATAAACAATAAAATCAAGGTCGTTGTTAATAGATAGTTTCCTGCACCTGCTCGCCAAAACATTGTTTGACCAATAACGGGTGCAAAAAGTAGTACTAAGGAAAAGCTATAAATGATGCGAAGGGCACTGTAAGAGGAGCTTTGATTGGGTTTACCAAAGTGATTTAAGAGGAAAATTGTGGTGATGGACCCCAAAGAGATAATCAAGCTTGTGATATAAATATTACTTGAAACCAAAATTCGCCAAAGTGTTTGCCCGATAGCTCGGCCGTTCTAGCGAAAATAATCCGCGTAGGCTTGATTCCACAAAGTGATTAAAGTTTGATGATGCCCAATATAGAGATCGTCATCAAAAAGAGGGGTGTGGAAATTCAATAGGTAAAAGAACATAAATAGTAAAGAAAGGCTGATAATACTGATTATTTTACTTTTTTTGGTCATGTGCAATAGTTCTCCTAAAACTGTTTATAAATACGTAGCTATTATAATATAGCAATAAAATCATTAATAATGCTGAATATAGTGATTAAATTCAGCGAAGCAAGAAGAGGAATACCAATGTTGCTAAAACAACTATGAATGGCAAAATTTCCCATATAGGCATATATTGCTTAATCATGATTTGATCACTACTGTTGATTCGCTGATGTACGACGATTTGTCCATTTTCAATAGAAGATGAAACTTTAGTGTGGTTGATAAAGACACTAATATTCGTATGCTGATAACCTAAAACAGGCAAATAAATGGTATCGCTATCAATGTCCTTAGTTGAAACAAACGATAATTGGTTATAGCTTGCTTTGAACGAGTGGGTGTCAATATACTGGCCAGTGCTTGTCTTTAGCTGGTGTTTGATGAAGTGTTTACCCTTAGTATCACTTAGCATAAAGCTGGAATTCTGATTTGCTAGTGCCTGTTGGGGGACATAGTCTGAATAATTCATTAGATACCAGGTGTCGGATGAATGAACAGAGGCGCGATCGAAAGCCCCGAGAGAGCCAAGGCCATAACCATCCTGACCGGTCATATAGTGATGATGAATTTTACTTGGCGTAGCAACAACGAAATTACCGGGGATATCAATATCGGCATAATTATCTTTCTGCAAAGTCATGCTGATAACTGTCATGGCAAGGAAGGTAAAGGTTGCTAGTATTTTTTTAAAGGAATTTGTTGAACTTTTTCGGAAGGTGGCAAACACAACAATGGTGAAACCAAGACAAATAATCAAAAAATAATAGAAGAGCCTGTAAGGGATTTGAATGCTAATGAGTGATGTATGTTTGAAAAAGGGTTCCCAGGTAACGGCACTAGTTCCGAAAACGGCTAGTATCAGAGATAAAATTTGGCCCAGAAAAATATCCCGAATTAGGATAATGGTTGCAATGATGAAAAGCAAGACAAGAAAGGTAACAATCAATTTCGTTTCAGTGAAGAAAGATTGAACGGTAATATACCAGGTCTGGAATTGGTAATAACCCATGTTTGGCATTTTAATTTTGTTTGTCGCGCTAATGTAAATTAAGGGAAGTAAAGTTCCTAGCGTTAGTAGAAAAGTAAAAAATACTGCTTTGAATGAAGATAGGAAGACAAATTTTTTCGATGTCTTATTGGTGAAAAAGCAAATCAGTAAGTAGATAAAGACAAATAAAGAAATAATCGTACTTAATAATATGTGTGAGGACCATGATATTGAAAGGCCAATAGCAATGTATTTGTACGAGTTTTTTTCGTTGTGATTAAATAACCCATAAACAATTAAGGGAATTCCGATGGCCGCAGTGGCTTCCGCAATGTTAAAAAGAGAAAAAACGGATCCTGACCATAGTAAGGATAAAATGGCCGCAATGGTTGGTTGTGCTCGAAGTTTGAAATGTAGAACGCTATAAAAGGTGGCAGCTAATAAAAAGTTAATCATTAGCAAGACTACCTTATATAAAAGAAGCGAGTTATGGATAAAAGGGAAAAAATTGACAATTAGCTGCAATCCAAGTGAGGGATAAAATACATTACTTGCCACACCGATTTGTCCCAATGAAAGGAAATTTTGTGGATAAAGGAATTGCAAAAAATTTCCAGATAAATTGTGTATTCGAGAAAAATGATAATAACTATCTAAAGGAAATTTAATCGGGTTGAATAAAATGGTGTTCAAAAATAATACAACCAGAATGAACATTATCAAAAACGGTGTCACTTATTGGTAAATCTGTTTAAGAGTCTTTGGATAAAGTGCTTTGTTAAAAAAATGCATGGTTAGGGTTCTCCGATATTAGAGTTAAATTAGTTGATTTTTTTAAGTAAGTTGGCTAACAATAAAATTTGATAAATAACCTTTTAACTATAACTCTTGGCTAAAAGTTTTTCTTTTTTCAAAGTAATATTATATCATTTTGCCAATAATAATTTTTAAACTTAATAGTTTATATTTGTACAGTTTTAACATAGTGTGACATTATTTAAAACGAGAAATTGAATTATAAAAAAGCAAAGAACAATCAATTAGTGATTATATATAAAACTTATGTAAGATATAGATATCTTGATTTTTTTCATTATTTTTATTAAAAGATAAAAAATTTATACTTTTTTTATTTACTGAATTTATTATTCTATTATTTGGATGATTTTCTAATTAAATTTATTTTTTTATAATTCAGAATACTAATAAAGTTGCTGTCCATTTAATTTTCAGTTAAACTTATGGGGTATATATTTTTGTGATGAAATTGAGATGGAGTATGTATTCACATGAGAAAGAAATTGTATAAGTCAGGAAAAATTTGGGTTGCCGCTTCAATGGCAATTTCCTTTTCCGTGGTATCCATTAGCTTGGGTAATAATGCTAAAGCTGATAATTCACAACAACAGTCAGCTCAGACTCAATCAACGCAAGTGACAACTGCATTGCCGGCTGGTGGACAATATTCAACTACAGATGGTGGGCAAAGCTGGAAGTATCTAGTCAATGGTGTTGCAATTAAAGGGTTATACCAAGATGGTCAAGGCCAGTTGCGTTATTTCAACTTTACTGATGGCACCCAAGTTAAGGGTGAATTTTTAAGTATTAATGGTACTTATTATTATTTTGATCAAAATAGTGGCGAGGGTCATTTGGTCCCATCTCAAAGTAATGGTCATTATATTGAAATTGGCAATACTAGTGTTTGGGGCTATCAAAATAGCAACGGGGAATCTGTTAAGGGAATCCAAAATATTGATGGTCAGCTTAAGTATTTTGATGAAAATACCGGTAACCAAGTTAAGGGTGGTTCGGCTATTATTGGTAATAAGAGTTATTATTTTGAACCAAGCCAAGGAACACTTACAACAACAATTGATCAAGTATCTGATGCTCAAAATGCTAATATTCGAGGATTGGCAACTGTTAATGGGCAGTTAAATTATTTTGACCCAACAACTGGTGAACAAGCAAAAGGTAAGCAAGTTGCTACAAATGGTGCGACGTATTATTTCAATGATAGTGGTGTTGGAACATATTTGTTTACCAATGTACAAAGCACGCCGGCTAATGATGTTTCACAACACAATGCTGTAAATAGTACTGATACTAAGGATTATACGAATACTGTTGATGGCTTCTTAACGGCTGATACCTGGTATCGACCAAAGTATATTTTGGATAATGGTGAAAATTGGCGCGCGTCAAACGAAGGGGAATATCGACCTTTCATTATGAATTGGTGGCCTAACAAGGACGTTGAAGTTAATTATCTGAAATTTATGCAAAATAATAATTTGCTATCAAGTGCAGTTCAATACAACCTTTTCACGGATCAGGCTATTTTGAATCAAGCCGCCTATCAGGCTCAAATTGCAATTGAAAAGCGAATTAAGTCAGAGGGTAGTACAGATTGGTTAAATACGTTGCTATTTGGTGGCGATGATAGCCATCCGTCATTTGTTAAGCAACAATTTATTTGGAATTCGGATTCTGAATATCCTGGGCAGGGTGGAGATCAGTGGTTCCAAAATGGCTATTTAAAATATGGAAATAATACTTTAACTCCTCAAACTAATTCAGATTATCGAAATGCTGACAATGTCTTCGAATTTTTGCTGGCCAATGATGTCGATAATTCCAATCCCGCTGTTCAGGCAGAAGATTTAAATTGGTTACATTATGTTTTGAATTTTGGAACCATCACAAATAATGATGGTGATGCCAATTTTGATGGAATTAGAATTGATGCGGTTATGAATATTAGCAATGATATTAATAAGCGCACGTTTGATTACTTACGTTCATTGTATGACTTGACTAAGAGTGATTCTAACGCTGATAAACACTTGTCAATTGTAGAAGGTGGAATCAATATTAGTGGTCCTACAGCTATTGACGGTAATGGATTAATTACAGCACCATTTGTTTCTAACATTCAATCATCATTATTTAATGGTCCAGGACAAAATGAATCCCTTTCCAATTTAATTCAAGAGTATGATCATGGTGTTTTAGTATCCGATCACTCAGATTCTACTAAGTCAAGTATTCCTAATTATTCATTTGTTCACGCTCATGATAATGGAATACAAGACCAAATTCGTAATGCACTTAGGGATTCAACTGGTGCGGATTGGACCAATTTCACTGCGGATCAGTATAAAACTGCTTTAGAGACATACTATAACGATCAAAAATCAACCATCAAAAAGTATAATGCATATAACGTTCCTAGTGCATATGCTCTAATGTTAACGAATGCTCAAACAGTTCCTCGAGTTTATTATGGTGATTTGTATCAAGACGACGGTCAATACATGCAAAATAAAAGTATGTATTATGATTCAATTACTTCTTTGATGGAGGCTCGAAAGAAATCCGTTTCTGGTGGCCAAATGATGAGCGTAGATAGTCATGGCCTTTTGAAAAGTGTTCGTTTTGGTGAGGGAGTAAATTCAGAGCAAGATCAAGGAAATCCTCAAATGAAAAAGCAGGGGATTGGTGTCATTGTCGGTAATGATCCATCTTTGAAGTTGAATGATGGTGATACTGTAACACTTGACATGGGTGCTGCTCATAAAAACCAAGCTTATCGTCCATTAATTTTGACGACAAGCGATGGCGTTCAAACTTACGATAGTGATGAAAATGCACCAATTGTATATACAGATGACAATGGAATCTTGACTTTTTCAAATCAAGATATTAATGATCAAGCTAATACAAAAATTGTTGGAACTTCGAATCCACAGGTTTCTGGTTACCTTGCTGTTTGGGTTCCTGTTGGTGCCGATGAAAATCAAGATGTACGAGTTGTCCCTTCAACGAGTGAAAACACTGATAATACTGTCTTTCATGGAAATGATGCTCTCTATTCAAACTTGATTTATGAAGGCTTTTCTAATTTCCAACCAGCACCAACCAATCATGATGAAATGACAAATGTGGTGATTGCTAAAAATGCGCAACAATTTGTTGACTGGGGAGTAACTGACTTCGAAATGGCTCCTCAATACCGATCATCTGGTGACCATACATTTTTGGATTCAACTATTGATAATGGTTATGCCTTTTCTGATCGATATGATATGGGATTTGGTACACCAACTAAATATGGAACTGATGAAGATTTGAGAAATGCTATTAAAGCACTACATGCATCTGGAATGCAGGTAATGGCTGATATGGTATACAACCAAATTTATAATTTACCTGGTGAAGAAGTGACATCTGCTTCTCGAACAAATGTTTACGGTAATAATGTTGATTTGCCATTCGCAACACAACTTTATGTTACCAACACAGTCGGCGGAGGAGAATATCAGAAAAAGTATGGCGGAGAATTCTTAAACGAACTAAAAGAAAAGTATCCTGACCTATTTAAGTCACAAACTTATGATTATTATCAAGTTGACGGATCAATTGGACAAAAAACAATGTCGGAAATTCCTTCTGACGAATTGATTAAGCAATGGTCAGCTAAATATATGAATGGTACTAATCTATTAGGTCGTGGTATGGGGTACGTTCTCAAGGACTGGAATAGTGGTATTTACTTCAAATTGTCAGGAACTAATACAACGCTCCCTCAATCATTGATTGCTTTAACTGGATGGAACCAAAACGATGATGGTACGTGGTCATACTACAGCACTGATACTGATGATCGAGTAACAGGAAAACAAGTGATTGATGGGAAAACTCTACTTTTCAATGATCAAGGAATTCAAGTTAAAGGCGGTTGGGGTGAAAACGCTGATGGCACATGGTCATATTATGATGCCGATACTGGTAATCGAGTAGCAGGTAACCAATTGATTGGGGGAAGACATTTACTTTTCGATAATCAAGGAATTCAAATTAAAGGCGGTTGGGGTGAAAACGCTGATGGCACATGGTCATATTACAATGCTGATACCGGTGATCGAGTAACAGGAGCGCAAGTAATCGACGGCAAGCAATTGCTATTTGATAGTAACAGTATCCAGATTAAAGGCTCATGGCAGAAAAATGCCAATGGAACTTGGTCATATTATGATGCTAATGACGGACATTTGGTCACTGTAAATAGCTCGAATAATGAAAGTACTTCAGCCACTCAAAATACTTCAAGTAGCAGCAATGCTGTAAATAAGACTACTGGTTGGATTAAGAATAGTGATGGAACCTGGTCTTATCTATCTGCAAAAAGTGGTCAAAAGGTCACTGGAAGTCAAACCATCGATGGCAAGCAATTGTTGTTTGATGACCATGGCGTCCAAATTAAAGGTGGCTGGGGTAAAAATGCTGATGGTACATGGTCATATTATGATGCGAACTCAGGGGAACTGACTTCAACTAGTGATATGAGTAATGTAAATCCACAGCAAACAACAACTACTACGAATGAACAGAGTACAACCAATCAGCCAACAGATATCACAAAAAATAGTGATGGTGTTTATGTATATAAGAATGATTCCAATAAGAGGGCACAAGGCTACTTGAATGATGGATCATCATGGAAGTGGTTTAATGATGGTCAACTTTACACCGGTTTCCAAAACTACATGGGTACCTACTATTGGTTTGACAGTGGTGTTCGCCAACAAAACAAGTGGGAAACTGCTTGGGGATTGAAGTATTATGTTGGTGATGACGGTCGAACAGTTGAAGGAATTCATGCTATCGACGGTCACGCTTATGACTTTGGTACCGATGGGACTTTCAATGTGAAGGGACCAGCTAGTGGCTACTTGAATGACGGTAGAAACTGGATGTGGTATGAAGGTGGAAACCCATATACTGGCTTCCGCTACTACATGGGCACTTACTACTGGTTCGAAAATGGTTTGCGTCAAGATAATGCTTGGCATCAAGCCTGGGGTCTGACATACTACACAGGTGCAGACGGTCGAGCAGTTCAAGGTGTGCAAAACATCAATGGTAAGTTTTACTACTTCGGTAATGACGGCACGTTCTTTATGCGGACAAACCAAGAAGTAAACGACAATGGTACTATTTACTATGCCAATGCGGATGGTAGCTTGACACCAAAGGAAGGTTACATCTGGGATGGTTCACCAGCAAACGGTGGCTATCGTTGGTATGAAGACGGTCAATTGTATACCGGATTCCGTTACTATATGGGAACGTACTACTGGTTCGTTGATGGCGTTCGTCAAAATCAAGGATGGCGTCAAGCATGGGGTCTGACATATTGGACAGATGCCGATGGTCGAGCAGTACAAGGCAACCAAAGCATTGATGGTAAGAACTATTACTTCGGTAATGATGGCACTTACTTTGTGCGTTAATAGCTAATAAAGGTATTAAAGAAGGCTAAAACGACATGTCGTTTTAGCCTTTTTGTTTTATAAGGCAGATTACAAGTTTAATTCGAACAACCCCGAAAAACTTCTAGTGGCGTCTGGTAGTTATGTAACTTCATGGGTCGATTGTTGATCAACTCAATTGCCTCATAAAGTCGCTGCTCATCAACATCTCGATCTCGAAAGTTAGACTTCTTCGGAAAGAAGTATCGTAATTTACGGTTGAATAGTTCATTACTGGCTCGTTCCCATGGGGAGTACGCATGGCAGAAATATACCGATATCTTGTACGTATCTCTTAACTTACGATATCCTGAGAACTCTTTTCCATGATCAACAGTGATACTTTTTACAGTGCTGCCAAACGAGTTCATGAAACGTTGAAAGGCAGTTGCCATGACCTCCTTAGTTCGATTGTGTACCTTGATTACCCAATAGACACGATTTTGGCGCTCTAAAAAGGTAACCACACATGTTCGATTTTGACCTCGACTAGAGAGAACAGTATCAACTTCCCAGTGCCCAAATTCTTTCCGTTCATTCACTTTTTCAGGACGTTTTTCAATGGTTTGTTCTACTTTGAAAGTTCCACGTGTTTCTTTCTTGCGACGTTGGTAGACATTCCGATGTGGCAAGTCTGATAACGAGAAATTTAAGCGACCATTGTTCAACCAGTTGTACACAGTTGAAGTCGCCAATTTCAACTTGTAAGCAACTATTTCAGGCGAACAAGTCAGTCGAAGATGGTTTTTCGATTAGGCGCTTCTTGTCAGGAGTCAGAGTCGATTTTCGTCCACACTGACCACGCTTTCTGTCGGCATCTTTTTGTGCTAATTGGGCATTGTAGGGTTGAACACGATGGAGTTCGTAGTGAATCGTTGATTTTGCAAAACCAAGAGTATCTGCAATCAATTGCATAGAATATCCTAATTTGTGTAATTTCTCAATCGCACCACGGTCATAAGATGATAAAATTAAATGGCTCAAAGAAATTCTCCTTTTGGTTGGTCTAATCAACTACCATTGTAAAGAAATTCTTTGGGTTTTTATTTTAAATTTTCTCGTTCGAATTAATTATAGAATCTGCCATAAAAAATAAAGTATTACAGTTTTATCAAATGAAAATATAGAATTTTTACATAAAACGTCATATAATGGTTATGTTTTATTCACTTCAAGACATGTTAAATTTATTTAGGAGAGTTGGATTTTAGAATGAGAAAGAAATTGTACAAGGCAGGAAAAATGTGGGTGGCAGCCGCGACTACGGCGGCAGCCGTTGCCGTAGGTGGTACGACACTCGTATCTGCTGATTCAACGACTACAAATACAAATACAACCACAACAACGGTTACTGCTCCAACGGGTAATCAAAATAACCAATTAACCCCGTCAACAAATCCGTTAAATTCGAACAACAACAATAATAACTCGGTGACGGTTAAAACAGATGGTAAAACGTCTACTATTACCAACACTACTGGTTCAACAACTACTATTACGACTGGTGGGGATACAACACCACAAATTTTGAATTATATTGGTGGTGTGGATGGTAGTTATCATCCTTCGTCAGATGGTGGCTACCAATTTATCTTAAAAAGCACTGGAAAGCCATTGACCGGCTTACGTCAGATTGATGGTGCATTGCACTATTTTGATGAAAATACTGCTGATCAAGTTAAAGGTAGTATCAAAACCGTTGGGTCGGATACCTACTACTTTGAAGCGGGGTCTGGTGATGCCGCTAAGGGCATCCAGACGATTAATGGTAAAGTTTATGGTTTCGGTGATGACTTTAAGCAAGTAAAGAACGGCTTTGTCACTGATGCTAATGACAATACTTACTACTTTGATGCTAATGGAAATACTACAACTGGCCTTCAAACAGTTGATGGTAAAATTTATTTAATTAATAATCAGGGCCAAGTAACGAAGGGGGGGGACGGACCAACAACCATTAATGGCGTTCAATATTACTTTGACCATAATGATGGACACGCAACAATTGCCAACCAACAGCAATTTAATACTGGTGTTTCATCAACATCAAATGATTATACGGCCCATAACCAATTAGCATTTGTTTCTAAATCAGCTATTGATAACGTTGATGGTTATATTACGGCTACTTCTTGGTACCAGCCTAAGGATATTTTGCAAAATGGACAAACATGGGTAGCTTCACAATCAACTGATCGACGCCCATTGTTAATGACTTGGTGGCCGGATAAGCAGACACAGGCAGCTTATATAAACTTTATGATTTCACAGCAGCTATATAGTGGCGCAAAGGTAGATGGCTCTTTGACCTCACAAGCTGATTTGAATACTGCTGTTAATCAGATTCAAGCTGCGATTGAAAAAAAGATTACGGCTCAAGGCGGTTCAACCACTTGGCTGCAAACATTAATGACGCAGTTCATTTCTACTCAGAGTCAGTGGAACATTACCAGCGAATCTCCCCGTGCCACTGACGGATTGCAAGGTGGAACGTTAGCATACAATAATAGTACTAACACTCCCTGGGCAAATTCAGATTACCGCTACTTGAACCGCACTCCTTCTAACCAAACTGGGTCAGATAGCTATTTAGGCGGTTATGAATTTTTACTGGCTAATGATGTTGATAACTCAAATCCGACTGTTCAAGCAGAACAACTAAATTGGCTGTACTACCTATTGAATTTTGGTTCAATTACGGCCAATGATCCAAGTGCCAACTTTGATGGTTATCGTGTTGATGCGGTTGATAATGTTGATGCTGATTTGCTACAAATTGCAGCTGAATATATGAAGGCTGCTTACGGTGTTGATAAAAATAATGACAACGCCAACCAACATTTATCAATCTTGGAAGATTGGGATTACAATGATTATCAGTACAGCGGTGATACTGGCGCTAACCAATTGACGATGGACTTTAAAACCCAAGTTCAGTTAGTTGCTTCATTAACTAAAAACCCAACACAGCGTGATAACATGGCCCGCTTCTTACAATGGTATAACGTTGACCGGAGTAATGATAATACTGAAAATCAGGCAGTCCCCAATTACTCATTTTTGCGGGCCCATGATAGTCAAGTTCAAACAATCATTGCGCAAATTATTAATGATTACTATCCGGGTGCCGATGGATTCCGTCCAACTGCCGATCAATTAGCAACGGCATTTAAGATTTACGATGCCGACCAACAGTCAACCAATAAGCGGTATACAATGTACAACGTGCCCGCTGCTTACGCAATGTTGTTGACGAATAAGGATACGATTCCTCGTGTTTACTATGGTGACTTGTATACCGATGATGGTCAGTATATGGCAAATAAGTCGCCATATTATGATGCTATTAGTACATTACTCCAAGATCGTGTGAAATACGTTACCGGTGGACAGACAATGGCGACGGGCTCATGGGATGGGGCAGTCAATAAAAATACTGATCGAACTGACATTTTGACATCGGTTCGCTTTGGTAAAGATTTAATGAACGCTACTGATGTTGATGCTAGCGGAAATACACAGCGAACTGATGGAATTGGTGTCATTGTAAGTAATAACCAAAACTTACAATTGGGTGCCAATGAGAAGATTATCCTCCACATGGGGGCTTCTCACAAAAACCAGCTTTTCCGTGCCGCTTTGCTTTCAATGCAGAATGGTTTGCAGGTTTATTCATCAGATAGCGGTGCGCCAACTATGATGACGGACGCTAACGGTGACCTGATTTTTGATTCAACTTGGGTATACGGTGTAAGCAATCCGCAAGTATCAGGTTATTTAGCTGTTTGGGTACCTGTTGGTGCTTCTGCTGATCAAGATTCTCGTTCATTAACGGATTCTTCAAATTCTGCAACATCAACTGATGGCAAGACATTGCATTCGAATGCGGCACTTGATTCAAACGTTATTTATGAAGGTTTTTCAAACTTTCAAGCAATGCCAACACAAACAAGTGAGTATACAAACGTTAAGATTGCACAGAATGCTAATTTGTTTAAGTCATGGGGAGTGACAAGTTTTCAATTTGCACCACAGTACCGTTCAAGTACAGATAGTACTTTTTTGGATTCAATTATTAAGAACGGTTATTCATTTACCGACCGTTATGATTTAGGCTTTAACAACGCAGACGGCACACCCAATCCAACAAAATATGGAACTGATGAACAATTACGTGAAGCGATTAAGGCTGTTCATGCTGTTGGTATTCAAGCAATGGCTGATTGGGTTCCAGATCAATTGTATAACTTGCCCGGTCAAGAAGCAGTAACCGTCACTCGTACAGACGGGGAAGGTAATGCGGTCCAGGGATCGAACTTTAATAACTTAGTTTATATTGCGAATACAATGAGTAGTGGAATGGATTACCAAGCTAAGTATGGTGGTGCATTCCTAGCAAAGCTGAAAGCATTGTATCCAAGCCTATTTGAGACCAAGCAAATTTCAACGGGTAAGCCAATTGATGGTGATACGCGAATTCCGCAATGGTCCGCAAAATATTTAAATGGAACGAATATTTTAGGCCGTGGAATAGGTTTTGTTCTTCGTGATTCAGCCACGGGTAATTACTTCCTGATTCAAGATGGTTCAGGTTTGTTCCTACCGATGCAGCTGTTGGATGAAGATTCAGTTTCTGGATTTGAACAAGATTCAAAGGGAATCAAGTATTATTCATATAGCGGTTACGAAGCTAAGAACGCCTTTGTTCAAGATTCTAAGGGTAACTGGTATTACTTCGATAATAATGGCTATATGGTAACCGGTGATCAAACGATTAACGGCGGAAAGTATATTTTCCTTACTAATGGTATTGAATTGCGAAACCACTTCTGGACTCGATCAGATGGTGCCGAATTCTATGTTGGAAACGATGGACAAGCTGTACAGGGATTCCAAATTATCGATGGTCAAGCTTATGACTTCGGAACAGATGGTACTTATAACTTGAAATTGCGTCCAACCGGTTATTATAAGGATGTCCAAGGTTGGAAGTGGTTTGAAAATGGTGTGAAATACACTGGAATCAAGGCATATCAAGGTGGTTACTATTACTTCAATAGTGGTGTTCGCGCTGAAAATACCTGGGAAACTGTTAACGGTAACCAATACTACTTTGGCAGTGATGGTAAGGCCGTACAGGGAATTCAAGTTATTGACAACCAAGCTTATGATTTTGGAAAAGATAGCACTTACACGTTGAAATCTCGTCCATCAGGTTACTTAAATAGTAATCAAGGTTGGATGTGGTTCGATAATGGCCAACTTTATACCGGTTTCCAAAATTACATGGGTGCTTATTACTACTTTATTAACGGTGTGCGTCAACAAAACAAGTGGGAAACTGCTTGGGGATTGAAGTATTATGTTGGCGATGATGGTCGAACAGTTGAAGGAATTCATGCTATCGACGGTCATGCATATGACTTTGGAACAGATGGTACTTTCAATGTGAAGGGATCAGCTAGTGGCTACTTAAATGATGGCAAGAACTGGATGTGGTATGAAGGTGGTAACCCATATACTGGCTTCCGCTACTACATGGGCACTTATTACTGGTTCGAAAATGGTTTGCGTCAAGATAATGCCTGGCATGAAGCTTGGGGTCTGACATACTACACAGGTACAGATGGACGGGCAGTTCAAGGTGTTCAAAACATCAACGGTAAGCTTTACTACTTCGGTAGTGACGGCACATTCTTTATGCGAACAAACCAAGAAGTAAACGACAATGGTACTATTTACTATGCCAATGCGGATGGTAGCTTGACACCAAAAGAAGGCTACATCTGGGATGGCTCACCAGCAAACGGTGGCTATCGTTGGTATGAAGACGGTCAATTGTATACCGGCTTCCGTTACTATATGGGAACGTATTACTGGTTCGTTGATGGTGTTCGTCAAAATCAGGGATGGCGTCAAGCGTGGGGTCTGACATACTGGACAGATGCCGATGGCCGAGCAGTACAAGGCAACCAAAGTATTGATGGTAAGAATTATTACTTTGGTAATGATGGTACTTACTACTTGCGGTAATAAGATAATGTTTTGATGTTTAATAGGTAAAAAGCCAAGCTCGAAAGAGCTTGGCTTTTTTACAAAAAATGATATTAACTTGGCAGATTCTATAATTAATTCGAACGAGAAAATTTAAAATAAAAACCCAAAGAATTTCTTTACAATGGTAGTTGATTAGACCAACCAAAAGGAGAATTTCTTTGAGCCATTTAATTTTATCATCTTATGACCGTGGTGCGATTGAGAAATTACACAAATTAGGATATTCTATGCAATTGATTGCAGATACTCTTGGTTTTGCAAAATCAACGATTCACTACGAACTCCATCGTGTTCAACCCTACAATGCCCAATTAGCACAAAAAGATGCCGACAGAAAGCGTGGTTAGTGTGGACGAAAATCGACTCTGACTCCTGACAAGAAGCGCCTAATCGAAAAACCATCTTCGACTGACTTGGTCGCCTGAAATAGTTGCTTACAAGTTGAAATTGGCGACTTCAACTGTGTACAACTGGTTGAACAATGGTCGCTTAAATTTCTCGTTATCAGACTTGCCACATCGGAATGTCTACCAACGTCGCAAGAAAGAAACACGTGGAACTTTCAAAGTAGAACAAACCATTGAAAAACGTCCTGAAAAAGTGAATGAACAGAAAGAATTTGGGCACTGGGAAGTTGATACTGTTCTCTCTAGTCGAGGTCAAAATCGAACATGTGTGGTTACCTTTTTAGAGCGCCAAAGTCGTGTCTATTGGGTAATCAAGGTACACAATCGAACTAAGGAGGTCATGGCAACTGCCTTTCAACGTTTCATGAACTCGTTTGGCAGCACTGTAAAAAGTATCACTGTTGATCATGGAAAAGAGTTCTCAGGATATCGTGAGTTAAGAGATACGTACAAGATATCGGTATATTTCTGCCATGCGTACTCCCCATGGGAACGAGCCAGTAATGAACTATTCAACCGTAAATTACGATACTTCTTTCCGAAGAAGTCTAACTTTCGAGATGTTGATGAGCAGCGGCTTTATGAGGCAATTGAGTTGATCAACAATCGACCCATGAAGTTACATAACTACCAGACGCCACTAGAAGTTTTTCGGGGTTGTTCGAATTAAACTTGTAATCTGCCTACTATAAAAGATAATTTTTGGAGCAGATAAAATTTTTTTAAAATTAAACTTGGCGTTAGTTAGTTAGTTAGTTGGATGAGGTAAGTTGTTGGTCTGATATAGATAGTTTATGATTTAGGCCCTAAAAGGATTAAAAGTAAGAGTTCTGTTATCTTTGTGATAATAATATTTATTGCTTGCGTTAATTGGATAGATTTAGCTGAGATAGCAACCTTCATTTAAAGCAGATTTAACATAAGAATGTTCTAATGTGAAGAAAGTATATTGACGCTAAGTAATATTGCATATATACTTGAAACGTCAAGTTACGTTAGTGTTGAATGACGATGCTAGGGTGCAGGGATAATATAAATATAAGGAGTCTGCAAGATGTTTAGAAACAAGAAAATCTTGCTAACTATGACAGCGGTGACTGTCGTTTTAACACTGGGGGCCACTACTTTTATTGTTAATGCTGTTACGAATCCAACTGATCAAGAACAAGGATTTATAGCGAAAAAGAAAAGTAGTTCGGCCCAATCTTCTAGTGAGAAAAGTGTTTCTTCGATTAGTCAAAAAGCGCAGTCGGCAACTAGTAGCAGTCAGAGTGCAGCTGTGACAAGTTCTAATACTGGTAAACAGGGTGTTAATTCTAGCTCCAATATGGGTACTAGTTCTAGCACAAATTCATCTTCAACTTCGTCTACTTCGATTCCATCGGTAAGCAATATTCTTACTCAAGACGATTTTCGTTCTAGTGATGATTTAGCTTATCGTATGATTGTCCTCTATGGTTTGGCCTATGGGGATAATCAATGGCAGAAGTTGAGTTTGATGCAGTCAAAAGGAATTATTTTAACAAAGGTTGCCAATCAGTCGAATCCAGCATTCGTAGCTAAAGTTGTTGATGGTACCGATAGCGACATTGCTTATTATAAGTACTTGATGAATGATACAAGTACGGCAAGCCAAAACGGGACAAAGCCGATGTCATTTAGTCAGAATAGCACTACTGACTATCGAGCATCAATTACTGATGTTTTGAACTATGTGAACTCAATTGGTGGTCGTCAAGCAGTACAGAAAATGAAGTTTCAGTTGGTTGAAACTTCAAACTAAATTTTATTAAACTGTGTTAAAAGCACGTGATAATTTTTATCACGTGCTTTTTGAATAAAGATTTAAAGCTGTACTTTATTGATATGGGAAGGCAAGAAATGTTTCGTTAAAAATTAAAAAACTAAATGCAGAATGATAGGTTATATTTTCCAGGTTGGGGTGAATGTTTAGAGATGATTATCTTTAATTTCTGCTAATATAGTTATTGTGCTAATTTTACGAAAGCCCCCTTAGGAATGGGATAATTAATAATGACTAAAAGAAAAAAAGTATTGATTCTGCTAAGCTTCTGCCTCCTAATCATTGGTATTGGATTAGGAACCTTTAGCCATTTTCAAACTAAACATGAATCGAAAAAAACGACGAATTTGAGTGATAAAATCGGGCAAGTGGCTCACTATACGCGAGCTGAAATGAATAAGATTCCAGAATTATTATCAAATAAACAGTATTTAGCCCCAACAATCGACCATGAATCCTTGCAGCAAGAGATTCCGGGCGCTAACGTTTATGATGAAACAACTGGTAAAACGGTGAGGATGGATGTCTGGGACTCTTGGCCAGTAACCAACCCCGATGGGACAGTGGCTAAATTCCATGGCTATGGACTAGTTGTTGGTTTAACGGCTAAGAATGGTCGTTATTCAGGAGCGCCCACGAAGATGGGAATGTTCTTGCAGAAAAATAATGCCAAGCAGGATGATTTGAGTACTTGGCACTTTGTGGGTTACGTCTTTAGCTCAAAAACTGAGGGGGTTGCGGACAAAGATTACGACAAGTATTTGCAGAACTCTATTGGTGAATGGTCTGGATCAACCGTTTTGATGAAAACCAAGGATAATACCCTCCGATTCTTCTATGCAAACGCATATAAGGAAAGTGGCATATCAGCTCAGGTTTTGACAACAGCTCAAATTACGGTGAATCCAAAAGATAGCAAAAACTGGTCGTCAGGATTGAGCATTGACCATACAAAGACAACCGATCGAAAAACAGTCTTTTCGGGTGACGGTAAAATTTATCAAACCGCTGACCAAGGTGAAGGAAAGGGAAATTATTTTAGCGACGACATCACGTTGCGCGACCCACACTTTGTTCAAGACGGTGATAAGTACTATCTTGCCTTTGAAGGCAATACCGGGCCCGAGTATAACTACCAAGGCGTCAACAATTTTACTAACCAAGCGTACTATGGAAAATCAGCTTTCTTTAAGAGTGATTCAGCACGTTTACTGTCCAATAAGAATACAGCAGAATATGAAAAGACTTATTTTGCTAATGGCGCCATTGGAAAGGTCGAATTGAATAAAGACTTTTCTGTTAAAATGGTGATGAAACCAATGGTCACTGGGAACGCAACCAATGATGAATTAGAACGAATTAACCTCTTTAAGCACAATGGGCGCTGGGTACGTCTTCACATCGACTTGGGGCTTCCATATGGCAACCGACAATGAAGCCATTACGAAAAATTCTTACTTGCTAGGATTTAGCTCTGATGAGGGCATTAACGGTACCTACAAACCATTGAATTCCAATGGGTTAGTGATTGCCGGACAAGGTGAGGGCACTAATCCGACAAGCTTTACTTATTCTTACCTAGTTATTCCGAATGGCAATGATAAAAGCAATCGCTTTGTTGTGACCTCGTTTGAAAAGAATAGTACCTTCGCGCCAAGCTATTTGTTGAATATCAATGGCAACAAAACTTCGATGATTACTAACAAAATCTTGGGTCAGGGTGTTTTGACTGATAATGGTAAGTACTTTAGTGCTAGGTCGCAAAAGTTAAAATAAAGATTTAGACTGAACCAGTTGCCGATAGCGAATCGGTAACTGGTTTTTTGGTGCTGAGTTAATGATAGATGGCACTATTTTATTACCTATCACCCCAATAAACACGTAAAATACCACCTAGGTGGTATCTTATGAAAGTTAAAGAGAAAATGATGCAACAAAAGGGAGAGCGAAGTATGCTATTACTAATAATGATACTGGTTTTTGCAATTGGGATTTTTATGTATGTAACACTTGTGGTAGGATATTTCGCATTGACAGTTATTTTCTTAATTTTGAAATTAATCGTGAATGTCATTAGCGATTATTTGTCGATGAGACGGACAAAAGACATTCAGAAAGATAGAATAAGGCACTGAAAGCTGTTTCGTGAATTTTCACAGAAAAGTTGGATTTATGTCGAGAAAACGATAATCTTGCTGATTTTAAAAGAAGATATTTTAAATCCTACCTTTTCCACAACTGGTTTGTTAGTTTACAATACTTATGAATGATTTTTTAAAACAACACACGTAACGGATTCAGGAGGAAGAAACGCATGGCAAAAGAAGTAACAATTGGCAAGACTGATGTGAAGACAACTAAGCTTGGTTTGGGGACCAACAAGGTCGGTGGTCACAACTTTTTTCCTGGTTTGAAAGATGAAGACGGCTATGCCTTGGTCAAAGAAGCCCTGGATGCAGGGGTGGTTTTGATTGATACCGCCTATATGTACGGGGAAGGTCGGTCCGAGGAAATTATTGGTGATGTGATTCAAAATTATGACCGATCAAAGATTGTGATTGCGACCAAGGGGGCTCAGGATGCCAGCAACGGTAATAAGCCTAACAACAGTCCAGCATTTTTGAAGCAAGCCGTCGAGGACTCCTTGAAGCGTTTGAAGACCAATTATATCGATATCTTTTACATCCACTTTCCAGATGAAGCAACGCCAAAAGACGAGGCCGTTGCGGCATTGAACGAATTGAAGGAAGCCGGTAAGATTCGGGCAATTGGGGTGTCAAACTTTAGCCTTGAGCAGATTAAAGAGGCCAATAAGAATAACCAAGTTGATATTGTCGAAGATCACTACAGCTTGGTTTACCGTGGGGCCGAAAAGGATGAGTGGGCTTACTTAAATGAAAATCAGATTTCCTTTGTTCCATATTTTCCATTGGCATCTGGCCTTTTGACGGGTAAGTACATGAAGGACGATTACGCTAAGTTTGAAAAGCAATATAGCCAGGACCAATTTAATACCATTTTGTCTGCCTCGGACAAGGTGAAGGCGATTGCTGGTGGCCATGGTGTGACTGTTGCCCAAACAATCTTGGCTTGGTACATTGCTAACCCTGCCATTGGCGCCGTGATTCCTGGTGCACGTAATGCTGATCAGGTGGAAGCAAACGTTAAGGCCTTGGATGTTGATTTAACGCAAGACGAATATGAGCAAATTGATCAGGCGTTTGCGGCTTTTAAGTAATCACGATTAGAAGATCAGCAGCTGGTCATGATTGTGTAAGTCATGAGCGATAGTTGACAACTTGCTAGCAAATAAATGATCTCAACAAAAAATCCCCCAACTCTTTATGAGTTGGGGGATTTCGTTTATCAATATTAATTGATTACTTTACGTACTTAGCCAAACGTGACTTTTGACGTGAAGCCTTGTTCTTCTTGATCAATCCCTTTGATTGGGCGTGATCGATAGCTGATGATACTTGCTTGTACATTTCAGCAGTATCAGCAGATCCGGCCTTGGCAGCCTTCAAGAAGCGCTTAACGGCAGTGCGGTAAGCTGACTTTTGTGGTTCGTTACGATCGTGCTGCTTAGCACTCAAACGAACTCGTTGAATTGATGATTCAATAATTGGCATATGTCCGTCTCCTTAAATTTGATTCTGGTTATTTGTAAGCAAAAGCTTAACGACGCAAACCTAAGCGCTTGATCAATTCACGGTAACGCGTAACGTCAGTACCACGGAGGTAACGGAGCAAGTTACGACGGCGACCGATCTTCTTCAAAAGACCACGTTGTGAATGAAAATCATGCTTGTGCGTTTCCATGTGACCGTTCAATTCGTTGATGTCAGCAGTCAAAACTGCAACTTGAACTTCCACTGAACCAGTATCGCCTTCATGGCGGGCATATTCCTTCATGATTTCGTTCTTACGTTCTTGTGTAAGGGCCATAATCATTTCCACCTTTCTTAAATGTCTCCAAGTGCTGAGAGAAACGACGGTGAGACGTTAATCTAAGGACTTGGACAGTTGTTTTGACAACATGACTAATTATACGGGTTTTTCAAAAAAAATCAAGGATGCCTTGACATTCAAGGGAAAATCAGCTTCATCCTTTTCTTAATTGGCAAGCATTCTGCCATTTAGCAGGGGCAACTATGGGCTTTTATGGTAGAATAGAACAGTAATTACATCAGAAAGGATAGCCTTGAAAAAGACGGAGAAATCCGCTTTTTCAGGCAGGTGACCCCATGGCAACATCAATTTCAAAAGAAGAAGTCGCTCACGTTGCTGACTTGGCCAAGCTGAGCTTTTCCGACCAGGAACTTGAGCACTTCACTGGACAACTTCAGGAAATCGTGGCAATGTGCGAGAAGATGGCAGAGGTGGATACAACCAATGTCGAGCCAACTTTCTCAGTAACACCGAATGTGAACCATTTACGAGAAGATGTTGCGGACAATTGGCATGAAAAGAAGGCTTTGTTGGCCCAAGCACCAGACGAGGCAGCCGACTTAATTAAGGTGCCCGCTATTTTGAACGGGGAGGACGAAGCTTAATGACTTTTAATTATTTTGACAAGACCTTAGCCGACTTGAATGCTGATTTGAAAGCTGGCAAAATCACGGCCGAAGAATTGACCAAGGAAACTTTGGCCAACATTCAGGCAACTGATGAAGACTTGCAATCCTTCGTCCGGATGCACGAAGACGAAGCCTTAGCCAAGGCTCGTGCCGTCGATGAAAAGGGTGATTTCTCAAATCCTTTGGCTGGAATTCCAATGGCTATCAAGGACAATATCGCCACAAACGGTTTGGAAACAACGGGTGCTTCCCACATTTTGTCAGGGTTCAAGCCAGTTTATGATGCAACGGTCACAACCAAGTTGAACGATGCCGGTGCCGTTATCGTTGGTAAGGCCAACATGGATGAATTCGCCATGGGTGGGTCAACCGAAACTTCTTACTACAAGAAGACGAAGAATGCCTGGGATCACACGAAGGTTCCCGGTGGTTCATCTGGTGGATCGGCTGCGGCTGTTGCTGCTGGTCAGGTTCCTTATGCGCTTGGTTCTGATACTGGTGGATCGATTCGTCAGCCAGCCGCCTTCAACGGTTTGGTGGGGATGAAGCCGACTTATGGTCGAGTATCACGTTTTGGACTCTTTGCCATGGCTTCATCTTTGGACCAAATCGGTCCATTGACCCGGACGGTCAAGGACAACGCCTTGGTTTTGAATGCCATTTCTGGTTTTGACAAGAAGGACTCAACTTCTGTTGAATTGGAAGTTCCTGATTTTGCCGAAAAGATTGGTCAAGACATCAAGGGCATGAAGATTGCCGTTCCTGAAGAATACTTCCAAGAAGGAATTTCAGATGAAGTGGCCACACAGGTTAAGGCTGCCATTGTCCAATTAGAAGCCATGGGAGCAACCGTTGATAAGGTTTCATTACCACACACGCAATACGGGGTTGCTGCTTACTACATCTTGATGTCATCAGAAGCTTCTTCAAACTTGCAGCGTTACGACGGTATCCGTTACGGTTTCCGTGCACCAGATGCTAAGTCATTGGAAGAAGTTTATAAGAACACTCGAACGGAAGGTTTCGGAGACGAAGTTAAGCGCCGGATTATGTTGGGAACATTCTCCCTTTCAGCTGGTGCCTACGATGCCTTCTTCAAGAAGGCCGCTCAAATTCGAACATTGATTATCGAAGACTTTAATAAGGTCTTTGCTGACTATGATTTGATTGTTGGCCCAACGACACCAACCCAACCTTACGGTATTGGTGAAGAAATCGGTGATCCAAAGACCATGTACTTGGGCGATGTTTTGACGATTCCAGTGAACTTGGCTGGTTTGCCAGGACTGTCCATCAATGCTGGCTTTAATGGTGGCATGCCAGTCGGTATGCAGTTGATTGGTAAGCCATTTGATGAAGCAACCCTTTACCAAGTTGCTTATGCCTTTGAACAAGTAAACCACTTCTACGACCAACATCCGGTTGTCGAAGGGAAATAAGGAGGGGACAAATGGCAAACGAAAATTTTGAAACAACCATTGGGCTTGAAGTCCACGTTGAAATGCAGACAAATTCTAAGCTGCTGTCACCTTCACCCGTTCACTATGGGGATGCGCCTAACGAAAACACTAACGTAATCGACTGGGGTTACCCAGGGGTCTTGCCTGTTGCCAACAAGGGTGCTATTGAGTACGGTATGCGTGTAGCTTTGGCTTTGCATGCTGAAATCACAGAAGACATTCGTTGGGACCGGAAGAACTACGTTTATCCGGATAACCCAAAGTCATACCAGACAACCCAAATGCGAACACCATTGGGTCGTCACGGCTACCTAGACGTTAACATGCCTGATGGTAGCGTAAAGCGAATTGGGATTGAAGAACTCCACGTTGAAGAAGATGCTGGAAAGAACACCCACGGTACCGATGGTTATTCATACGTTGATTTGAACCGTCAGGGAACACCGTTGGTTGAAATCGTGTCCAAGCCTGATTTGTCTTCACCAGAGGAAGCCTACGCTTACCTGGAACAATTGCGTCGAGTTGTCTTGTTTACGGGTGTTTCGGAAGCCAAGATGCAAGAAGGACAGATGCGAGCTGATGTCAACGTGTCATTGCGTCCACGAGGGTCAAAGACCTATGGAACACGAGTGGAAATGAAGAACATTAACTCCTTCCACTATGTCCAATCTGCTTTGGAATTCGAAGAACGTCGTCAGGCACAGGTTATTCGTTCTGGTGGCAAGGTTCGCCAGGAAACTCGTCGTTACGATGAGCCAACCAAGTCAACGCTTTTGATGCGGGTTAAGGAAGTAGCGGATGATTACCGTTACTTCCCAGAACCTGATTTGTCACCAATCCACATTGATCAAGCCTGGATTGACCGTGTTCAAGCTGAATTGCCAAAGTCAGCAGGGGACCGACAAGTGGCCTATGTACAAGACCTTGGTTTGGAACAATACGATGCCGAAGTTTTGACGCAAACGTTGGCAATGGCGAACTTCTTTGACGCCGCTGTCAATGCTGGAGCCGATTCAAAATCAGCTGCAAAGCGTGTTGCCAACTACTTAATCGGCGACGTGAACGCCTACTTGAACAAGAACCAGGTTGAATTGCAGGATACTGATTTGACTCCTGAAAACTTGGCCGGCATGGTGAAGTTAATTGAAGACGGTACCATCTCAACTAAGCAAGCCAAGAAGGTCTTTGAGGCCATCATGGAAGGTGAAGAGCCCGAAGCCTACGCTAAGGCACAAGGTTTGGTTCAGATTTCTGACCCAGCCGTTTTGACACCAATGATCAATGAGGTCTTGGATGACAACCCACAGTCAATTGAAGACTTTAAGGGTGGTAAGGACCGGGCAACTGGCTTCTTGATTGGCCAGTTGATGAAGAAGTCCAAGGGTCAGGCCAACCCTGGTGTCTTGAACAGGCTTTTGTTAGCCGAGTTGAACAAGCGCTAACCAATAATCAAGCAGTAATTGTCGGTTGACCAAAGTGGTTGGCCTTGTTACTGTCATAAAAGCACCGCATTGCGGGCTTTTGTACATATATTTTAGGAGGAAGTCGAGGCTTTACTGATTGTAGGAATGGTCGGGAAGCTTTGCAGGTGAGTCATGAAACGAGCACGAATTATCTATAACCCCAGTTCGGGTCGGGAAACAGCGAAAAGGGAAATGTTAGGCATTATCCGAGTGTATGAAGAGGCGGGGTACGAAACATCGACCTATGCCACCACTCCGGAACCTTTTTCAGCACAAAAGGAAGCGACCCGAGCCGCCTTCGAGGGATTTGATTTAATCGTAGCTGCTGGTGGTGACGGGACAATCAACGAGGTTGTCAACGGGATTGCGCCCTTGAAGCGTCGGCCTAAAATCGCGATTATTCCGGCTGGGACAACCAACGACTACGCCCGAGCCCTGAAGGTTTCTCGTGATGATCCATTGGAAGCTGCCAAGGTGATTTTGAAAGGGCAGACGATTAAGATGGATATCGGTCGGATTTCGACTCGAGGTGGCTTAGTGGAAGAGGAAGGGCAAATTTCGGCCCCCGCCGATGCCCGCTACTTTATGAATATTGCTGCCTTGGGGACGCTTTCCGAAGTAACTTATGCCGTACCGTCCGTGATGAAGTCACTTTATGGTTACTTGGCCTACTTGGTTAAGGGGGCCGAGTTATTGACCCGGTTGGAACCAGTGAAGGCCAAGGTTGTTTATGATGACGGCGAGTATGATGGCGACATCTCGATGATTTTCTTGGCCCTGACCAATTCGGTTGGTGGCTTTGAATCCATCGTGCCCGATGCCAAATTAGATGACGGTCAATTTACGCTATTGATTGTTAAGGCCGCTAACTTGTGGCAGATTACGCAGTTGGCCGCTCAGGTTTTGAACGGTTCACACGTGAATAACCCACAGCTGATTTATAAGAAGACGTCAAAGGTTAAAATCACACCACTATCAGATGACCACCCAATCAAGGTGAACCTTGATGGTGAGTATGGTGGGGATGCGCCGATGACCTTTGAGAACTTAAAACAGCACATTGAATTCGTTGCTGATTTGTCAGCTATTGACGTGGATGCAACGAATGCTAAGATTCAAGAAGAGTTCGTGGAACAGGTTGAAGCCCTGGAGGCGACCCAGCACGAACCAAAAGCAGATGAGAAGGAAAATAACTAAGCATGGCTAAAGCCAACCGCACAATTAAACAGGCCGCTCCGGTCCATAAAAATGAAGTCATCACTGCTTCAGTGACCGATTTGACTTATCAAGGCCTTGGCGTGGCGAAGGTGGATGGTTTTCCGCTCTTTGTAACTGATGCTCTTCCTGGTGAAAAGGCCGAAATTTTGGTGACAAAGGTCCTAAAAAATTACGGCTTTGCCCGTGTACAACGTTTGTTGGAAAAATCAGCAGACCGAGTTGAATTAACGGATCAGTTGGCCTTAACGACTGGAATTGCCCCGCTAGCAAATTTGGCTTATCCGGCCCAGTTGGCCTGGAAAAAGTCCCAGGTACAGGAATTATTTAAGAAGGCCCGCCTCGACGTTGAGGTGGCCGATACAATTGGGATGGCGGACCCAATCCACTACCGAAATAAGGCGCAAGTACCGGCGCGAATGATTAACGGTCGCCTAGAAACCGGCTTTTTCCGGCGTGGATCGCACAAGTTGATTCCGACCGATTCTTTCTATATCCAAGACCCGGCCGTGGATGAAGCAATCCGCGTGACACGGGATGTCTTACAAGAGTTTGGCATTTCTGCCTACGATGAAGAAGAGGACCGCGGTGTTATCCGCCATGTCATGGCTCGAATTGGTAAAGCAACCGGTGAATTAATGGTTGTTTTGGTGACGAAAACCAAGAAGTTACCAGAAGCAGAGGCCATTGCAGCAGAACTAAGGGCGCGTTTGCCAAAGCTTGAATCGGTGATTCAAAATGTCAATAAGGCCCAAACAAACGTGATTATGGGCTATCAAAATCAGGTCTTGTGGGGAAAGCCAGCCATTGAGGATATCTTGCTGGGCAAGAAGTACCTGATTGGCCCTAATTCTTTCTACCAGGTCAATCCCGAAACGACTGCTAAGCTTTACCAGTTGGCGAAGGAAAAGGCTGAATTGAAGAAAATCGATATCGTGATTGATGCCTACTGTGGAATCGGAACGATTGCCTTGACTGTGGCGAACGATGTGGCCGAAGTCTATGGGGTCGAATTGGTCGAAGCAGCCATTAACGATGCCGAGGAAAACGCACGCATTAACCAGGTCACCAATAGCCACTTTGTTGCGGCCGATGCGCCAAGTCAGATGCTCAAGTGGGCTGAAGAAGGCCTCAAGGCGGATGTTGTCTTTGTTGATCCGCCTCGCAAGGGCTTAACAGCTGATTTTATTGAAGCCGTTAGTGAAATCAGCCCAAAGCGCTTGGTTTATGTCTCATGTAACCCAGCGACGATGGTACGTGATATTAAGGATTTGGTGGACCATGGCTATGCCCTTGAGGGTGCTATCCAACCGGTTGATCAGTTCCCACAAACAACTCATGTGGAAGCAGTGGCAGTGCTGACAAAATAAGCCTAGTTGTCAGTTTGACAAGTAGGCTTTTCTTATTTCAAATACTTTTTAGGATGAGGTATCACCATGGCAACAGATCAAATTATTTTCCGTCCAGCAATAGTAGCCGATGCGGCCGAATTATTAGCGATTTATGCGCCCTACATTCGAGAAACAGCCATCACCTTTGAGTACGATGTACCGACGGTTGCTGAGTTTCAAGCACGGATTGAAACAACGTTAAAGACGCATCCATACATCGTGGCCGTTTTGGATGGCGTGATTTTGGGCTATGCTTATACGAGTCCGATGGGCTCACGCCAAGCCTATGCCTGGTCGGTTGAAACCTCAATTTATATTCGCCAGGACGAGCGTCACCATGGTTTAGGTAAGCGCCTGTACAAAATTATTGAGCAAATTTCTCGTGATCAAAACATTATCAATGTGAATGCCTGCATCGCCGTGCCAAAGGTCGATGATGAACATCTGACATCAAATAGTCGTGATTTTCATGAGCACATGGGCTACCGCTATGTTGGCGTCTTTGACCAGATTGGCTATAAGTTTGATACTTGGTACGATTTGGTCTGGATGCAAAAAGCGGTTTTGGATTATCCAGCAGAGCCAAAGCCGGTGGTGAGCTTTGCTGATTTATTAAAAGATGGTTATCAAATTAGTGAATAAAAAAAGTCTTTTGTCAATCTGACTCGTCAAATGGCAGTGAAAGGCAAGAACAACGGTAACATCGTTTAAAAACTGTTAAGAGGAGGGCCATTCATGGCGACAAAAGAACCAACCCCGATGATGGTGCAGTACCATCAAATTAAGGACCAATACCCCGACGCCTTCGTGTTTTACCGAATGGGCGATTTTTATGAGCTCTTTGAAGATGATGCGATTAAAGGGGCCAAAATTCTCGAGTTAACTTTAACGGCACGGAATAAAAATTCGGCTGAACCAATTCCAATGGCCGGAATTCCTCACCATGCTGTGTCAGCCTATATCGACATCTTGGTCGATGCGGGCCATAAGGTGGCCATTGTTGAGCAAATGGAAGATCCGGCAACGGCTAAGGGGATGGTTAAAAGGGATGTTGTCCAGTTAATTACGCCGGGGACGAAGCTCTCCTCAAAGAATGGGGATGGCAAGGATAATAACTTTTTGGCTGCTGTGGTGGCAACCGGATCACGTCCGGGGGATGCCGACCAGGCAGCTTTTGCCTTGTCTTATATCGACCTTTCAACCGGTGAACTGAAGGCAACGGAATTGATGGATGAGAGCGCCGTTTTAGATGAATTAGGCGCTTTGGAGGTGAAGGAAGTCGTCTTAGCAAAAGAGGGCGATTTTTCAACTCCAGCATTGGCGGATGCCATTGGCGAAAAGGGACTGGTCGTTTCCTATCAGGGACCCGTTCAGCCTTCCGCTACAATTACTTATTTAACGAAAGATTTAAAAAATACTGCCAAGCAGACGGTTACTAGGCTGCTCCTTCAGTACTTATTTGATACGCAAAAGCGGTCTTTGGACCACATTATGCCGGTTCAAACATATGAGCGCCAGGCCTATTTGGTGTTTAACCAGGTGACACGGGTCAACCTGGATTTGGTTGAAAATGCGCGCACCAAGCAAAAGACTGGCTCTCTTTTTGCGCTCTTAGACCAAACGAAGACGGCCATGGGTGGTCGGCTATTGAAGCAGTGGCTGATTAAGCCCTTGAAGGATTTGGAGAAAATCCAGGCCCGCCAGGATGCCGTGGCTGCTTTTAAGGATGACTTTTTCACCCGAGGAACAGTCCAGGACCAATTAAAGTACGTTTATGATTTGGAACGTTTAGCCGCTAAGGCTGCTTTAGGGACGATTAATGCCCGTGATTTGGTGCAACTAAAGCGCTCGCTTCAGGCGGTACCGGACATGCAGGCTGCCTTGAAGGCTGACCATGTTAACCCAATCTTGCAGGCTGCTGGGGAAGAAATCGACCCATTACTTGATTTGGCGAGCCTGATTGACCAAGCCATTGTTCCTGAACCACCAATTTCAGTTCGTGATGGTGATTTAATTAAGCCGGGTTATGATGATTTGGTTGATTCTTACAACCAGGCCTTGGCCGATAACCAAGATTGGCTAGCAGCTTATCAAAAGCAAGAACAAGAAGCGACTGGCATTTCGACTTTAAAGGTCAAGTACAACAAAAATTTTGGTTACTTTATCGAAGTGACTAAGGTGAACCTCGATAAATTAGAAGAGGGACGTTACCATCGCAAACAGACATTGACGAATGCTGAGCGATTTACAACGCCTGAATTGAAGGAACACGAGGACCTAATTTTTGCGGCGCAGACCAAACGCTTTGACCGTGAATATGACTTGTTCTTGGCTATCCGCGCCAAGGTCAAGGAAGAAATCAGTCGATTGCAGACTTTAGCGCAAAAGATTGCCCGACTTGATGTTTTGGCTGCCTTGGCTGATGTTGCTGAAAACCGTCATTTTACCAAGCCATCGTTTAAAACGGATGGCGACCGGGCATTAACGATTAAGCAGGGCCGTCATCCGGTGATTGAATCTCTCTTGGGACCCGGTGAATATGTTGCCAATGATGTCTTCTTTGACGAAAAAACCAAGATTCAACTGGTAACCGGACCGAATATGGCTGGTAAGTCAACGTACATGCGCCAGGTTGCCTTAATCGTGGTGTTGGCCCAAATGGGGGCATTCGTGCCAGCCGATGAGACGATTTTACCAATCTTTGATCAAATCTTTACCCGAATAGGGGCCAATGATGACCTTGTTAACGGTCGGTCAACCTTTATGGTTGAAATGGCCGAGGCAAACTTGGCGTTGCAGGGTGCAACCTCACAGTCACTGATTTTATTTGATGAATTAGGACGTGGTACGGCCACTTATGATGGAATGGCTTTGGCACAGGCAATTATTGAGTACTTGGATCAAAATCTCCATGCGACCACGATTTTTGCGACCCACTACCATGAGTTAACGGCCTTGGCAGCTAGTCATCCGGCCATTCAAAACGTCCATGTTGGGGCGCAGCTAACAGACGATGGGACCTTGCATTTCTTACACCAGGTTCAGCCAGGAGCAGCCGACCGTTCTTATGGAATCCAGGTAGCTGCCTTGGCAGGATTACCTAAGTCGCTCTTAACAAATGCCGAGTCGATTTTAAAGGCCTTGGAAGCGCAGGGAGCGGGGCAAGTAGAAGGTGTTGAAGAGACGTCTTTTGTGAATTCAAACGCTGCTGTTACTAGCACTGCTAGTCAAGCGGTGACGAGTGCTTCAACTGGGGGACTGCCAATTGGAGATGGTTTGGCACAAGATATCCCGCTCTTTGAGATTGCGCCTGCTAAGGAAATGCCAGCACCAGTAGAAGTGGATCCAATTAATCCGGCTGACCAGAAAGCCCTTGATGAACTCGATCGGGTGAACCTTAACCAGTTGACTCCGTTGGCAGCCCTGAACTTGATTGCCAAATTACAGGAAATGAGGCAAGAAAATGACTAAAATTCATGAACTGCCTGAATTATTGGCCAACCAAATTGCGGCCGGCGAGGTGATTGAACGTCCCGCTTCCGTGGTCAAAGAATTGGTTGAAAACGCGATTGATGCTAATGCCACTCAAGTGGAAGTTGTGATTGAAAATAGTGGTCTAGATTTAATTAAGGTGATCGACAACGGTCAGGGAATTGATCAAGAAGAAGTACCACTGGCCTTTGTTCGCCACGCGACTTCGAAAATACAAGACCGGCATGATTTGTTTAATATCATGACTTTGGGTTTCCGTGGTGAAGCCTTGCCATCGATTGCGGCGGTTGCTGATGTTACTTTGCAGACCAGGACTCAGACAGCTGAAACCGGTTTCCTTTATCAGGTCAAAGGTGGCCAGGTGGCCCAAGAAGGTCCAACCGCCGGTCGCTTTGGGACCATTGTGGCGGTTCGCTCGCTGTTTTACAATACACCGGCTCGGCTAAAGTATTTGAAAAAGCCACAGACCGAGATGTCTCTGATGGTGGAAACCATCAATCACTTGGCCATGGCTTACCCAAATGTTGCCTTGACACTGAGTCATAATGGTAAGACTTTAGTGAGAACACCGGGTAATGGCGATTTGCGGCAGGTCTTGGCAGTTGTTTATGACCGAAAAACGGCTGAAAAAATGGTTGCTTTTGAGGGCGCTTCTGACCATTTTAAGGTGAATGGCTACTTGTCCTTACCAGAACAGACCCGGTCTTCCCGGTCTTATTTTGCCGTTTTGGTAAATCACCGTTTTGTCAAAAATTTCTCTGTTTCAAATGCGATTAGTACAGGTTATGGTTCAAAATTGATGGTTGGCCGTTTTCCAATTGGTGTCATCAATATTGAGCTGGACCCACTGTTGGTTGATGTCAATGTTCACCCTCAGAAGGCCGAGATTCGTTTGAGTGAAGAGGGGGAGCTGACGGAGCTGATTACGCAGGTCATTGCCGACCGATTGAGTGGTGAAAACCTGATTCCTGCTGCACTTGATAACTTGGGACAGGGTGAGACAGAGGAAAGTTCGGGTGCAGCGGTAGATGAGTCGACCGTTCCCGTGAAGAAGTCGGCCAAAGAGGTCCTTTCTGTTCCGGTTAAGGCTGACCGGGTGGTTGAGATTGACGACGAAAACCAACTAGCCGATGTGAAAGTTGCTGATTTTGCCAGCCGTTATGCCAAAGAAGAATACCGGCCGGCTTTTGCGGACGAAGACCAACCTCAGTCGAAGGTTGCTGAACCGTTAGCAGCTTACCAGCAAGATGTTCCCACTGACCCGTCAACTAGCGATGCCCAAGTGAATGGTGGCCTGTATGCTCATGCTGATACTGGTCTGGCTGCACTAGCCAGCCAGGCCATGGGATTGGATCTCGATTCACAGCAAAACGACGGGCTGAGCGGGCAGCAAAATCAGGACCAGCCTAAAGCGGCTCCTAAGCCAGTTAACCAAGATTTGGATTTAAGTGATGAAGCCAACAAAAAGACGGGTTTTCCTAGTTTGGATTATATTGGTCAGATGCACGGGACCTTTCTTTTTGCCCAAGACCAGGATCATTTGTACTTAATTGACCAGCATGCCGCTCAAGAACGCTTGAATTATGAGTATTATCGACGGGTGGTTGGCCAGGTAGGCGAGGACCAGCAGCAATTGCTGGCTCCGATTACTCTGACTTATTCGACCGCAGATATGTTAAAGATTGCTGATTTTCATGCAATTTTTGAGCAGGTTGGTTTGCACCTGGAAGAATTTGGGCCAAATACGATTGCTTTGTATGAGCATCCGGCCTGGATTTTAGCTGATCAGGCTGAAAGCACCATTGAAGAAATGATTGACTGGGTGCTTCATGATGGTAAGCTTACTGTAGCAGCCTTTCGTGAAAAGGCTGCGATTATGATGTCTTGTAAGCGGGCGATTAAGGCCAATTGGCATATTTCAGATGAAGAAGCGAAGACGCTCTTACGTGATTTAGCACAAGCTGAAAATCCATATAATTGCCCTCATGGTCGGCCAGTTTTGACTTCGTTTACTCTGAAGGAGATGGAGCGGATGTTTAAGCGTATCCAGGATTCACATGGATCGTGGCAGACGTACGATACCCATCCATTTTAAGCTGGTTTAGGCAATATTTATAATGAACTTTTTATTTCGGGTGAGAAATTTGCTCGACTAACCGTATTTTCAAAGGAAAATTCATGAACTATAACGATACAATAATTCGGTTGCGCTATGCCCTTGATTTATCTAATCAAGATGTCATTCGACTTTTTGCCATGGGTGGTGTCAAAATTACGCAAAAGGATTTAGACCGAATTTTGACCAAACAAGAAGATGATAGTCAACCAGATCAGGCACTTTCGGCTCATGATTTGGAGGCTTTTTTGAATGGCTTGGTGATTGATAAGCGTGGTGAACGCCTGAACAAAGATGGGCAAGTAGTGCCACCTACCTTTGATATGACCAAGGCTGATTTGGTCAATAATGTTGCCATCAAGAAAATCAAAATTGCCATGTCCTACACATCAGATGAGTTGCAACAATTATTGGCATTGGCAGGGGCGAAGGTCTCAAATGGTGAATTATCGGCGATATTGCGTCGCCCTGACCACCGGAATTACCGACCAGCTGGCGATCGTTATTTACGCAAGCTGCTAGCAGGAATGGGCAAGAAGTACCGTTAAGGTGATTTTTTGTCCGAATAGCTGAAACGAATTCAAGAAAGACGGTGCTCTTGCGCCGTCTTTTTTCTTCCTATGAAAACGGTAAAGTTTGGTATGATAGAGAAGATAGGATACTAATGGAGAATACTATGCAAATTGCCCAAGGTTTAATACAAAAAGAGCAAGAAATTGCACCTTATGCCTATACTCAAGCTGGTGGCGTAGCGGATTATTTGGCGATTCCGACTTCAATAGCTGAGTTGACCGCCTTGCTGGATTGGGCCAAGCAAGAACACCTACCTGTTCATGTTTTTGGTCGGCTGTCAAACTTGGTGGTTCGTTCTGGTGGCCTACGAGGTTTGGTGATTTTGACGACCGAACTCAAGGCCGTTCAGCAAGAAAATAATCAACTGCTAGCCCAGGCTGGCTGTGACATTATTTGGTTGGCCGCCTTAGCCCGTGATAAGTCCTTAACTGGATTGGAATGGTCGGCTGGGATTCCCGGCTCCGTTGGTGGGGCGGTCTTCATGAACGCCGGTGCTTATGGTGGACAAGCCGATATGGTCGTTTCCTCTGTATTAGCAGTGATGCCTGATTTAAGCTTAAAGACTTTTACAAAGGATGAATTAGAGTTTGGCTACCGTCATTCTGTTTTTCAGGAAAACGGCGGGGTTATCGTCCAGGCAACCTTTGACCTGGCACCTGGTGACCAACAGGCTATTCAAGAAAAAATGGATCAGGTTAACCTTGCCCGTGCCAACAAGCAACCCTTGTCATGGCCATCGAATGGTTCCGTCTTTAAGAGACCAACTGGCTACTTCGCTGGCAAGTTGATTATGGATGCCGGATTGCAAGGTACACGTGTCGGTGGAGTTGAAGTATCGAAGAAGCATGCCGGTTTTATGGTCAACATGGATCAAGGAACGGGTAATGACTATGAAGACTTAATTCACCTTGTTCAAGAAAAAGTTTTTGAGGAGAACCATGTTCGCCTAGAACCTGAAGTTCGTATTTTAGGAGATCGGTAGCCTATGGATATTATTGAGTTAATGATTGTCTTAGTGATTGGTGTCGCCATCTCAAGCATCATCTCTCACTTTGTTCCAGCCGTCCCGATTTCACTGTTTCAAATTGTGATTGGCTTTTTATTGGCCACGATTGGTGGCACCTATATCGAAGTCGATTCCCACTGGTTTATGATGCTTTTTGTGGCTCCGATTCTGTTTAACGACGCCTGGCGCTTTCCAAAAAGGGAATTGTGGAAATTGAGGGTGCCAATTTTGATGAATGCCATTTGGCTCGTCTTAGTGACAACGATTTTGGGTGGCTGGTTGATTCACTTTTTGATTCCAGAATTACCGATTGCTGCTTCGCTGGCATTGGCAGCTGTGCTATCCCCAACGGATCCAATCGCGGTGCAAGCGATTGCCAAACGGGTTAAACTCCCTGAAAACCTTTTACATGTGGTGACAGGAGAGAGCCTGGTCAACGATGCGACCGGTTTGGTTTCGTTTAATACGGCTATCAAAGCAGTAGTAGCTGGGACTTTCTTATTAACGGATGCTTTGTTAAACTTTGCTTGGATGACCATGGCCGGGATTGTGACCGGCGTTATTATTGGGGCGCTGATTATTTGGCTGCGGGATTCCGTCTCACGCTTTGGCTTAGCTGATGTTGTTTTCTATACAGTGATTACAATTTTGCTACCATTTATTATTTATTGGGTAGCTGAGTATCCCATGCACGCTTCTGGTTTGATTGCCGTTGTGACGGGTGGAATTACTGCCAAAATCTTAAATGACCGCCACGTTGGTCTTTTATCGGCCGAAGCAACGATTGTTTCGGTCCACGCTTGGGAGGTCTTAGTTTACGTCTTAAATGGCCTAATCTTTGTCTTACTTGGCGTTACCTTGCCAAATGCCTTGCACAACATCTTAGAAGATACCAATATTTCCAACTTACAGGCATTGGCTTACGGCTTACTAGTCTGGTTTATCATCTTTTCTTTACGCGTGTTGTGGGCTTTGGCCATTCAAATCGGCCAGAGGTTGCGGCATAAGGCGAAGGTGGTTTCTTTTAAATCAGCCATTGTATCGGGTTTGACAGGGGTTCGAGGTGTTGTTACGATGGCCGCGGTCTTGACTATCCCTGTGGTCACCTACAAAGGCGAGCTATTTATTGGCCGTGATTTAATGATTTTTATTGCGGCGGTAGTGGTCATTTTTTCTTTGGTAGTGGCTTCTGTCATGCTACCAGTTGTGACGAAGCAGACAACGAAGCACGATTTCACTCAACCGGAAGGCGCAACGGAGGTTGATGATGATTTGCCGGAGGAACACCGGGCTGATTTATCAGAAGATCAGGCACGCCTCTGGATTATGCGAGTTGGCATTCAGGCCCTACGGGATGTGCAAAATAATCAAAATCGGCGAATTGTCCATGAACTAATCACTCGGCGGCAAAAAAAAGTCCGCCAATTACGACGGAAGCTTCATGAGGATGAGGATCAACATGATTTTGCCGCTGAGAAGGACTTGGAGTTACAGGAAGTCGCTTTGAAGGCGGAACGTAATCGCCTCCAACAATTGTTAGTTGATGAAGAAATTACGCCCATTACCTATTCTTTGCAAGATCGGCGTCTTGATCAAATTGAGGCTGATTTGGGAACAACTCGTGATTTCTTTGCTAATAAGCGATTAAAGTGGTTGTTGCGTCGTTTGGCCGTTAAGGTGCGAATTTGGCTGGCTGAAGAAGAAAATGATCGGGTGCAAGAAGAGGCCGACCATGCCACTCGTGAACTACTAAAGGCTGGGATTGCGGCCATCTCAGCATATGTGGAGAAACAAGTTGGTGATACCGTGATGCAGCGCGTTTTACGGCAAGAAGCGTATAATTTAATTGTGATCTACCGCTTTCAAATTGAAAAGACCAAGGCGGTCTCGACATTTGATCAACAAGAAGAAGACGATCGCATGCGATTAGAGCTGGAATTAAAGGCACTAAATGCGGAACGAGATTTCACCCAGCAACTCTATGAGCAAAAACGGATCTCACGGCAAACGAGTATCAATTTAAGACAAGTAATAAACTATGCGGAAACCAGAGTTTTGGTTGGCCGCAATGAGGAGTAGAAATGGGAATTTGGGCATACATGACCAGTAGTAACCTGGTTCACCTATTAGATGTATTGATTATCTGGTTCTTGTTGTATAAGGTAATTACCTTTGTTGAAGGAACCCGTGCATTACAAATCCTTTTTGGAGTTGGTGCCATTATCTTAATCAAGGTCGTCGCTTGGTATACCGGCCTGGTTGTCGTTTCTTGGTTAATGGATCAATTGATCACTTGGGCACCAATTGCCCTGGTCGTTATTTTCCAACAAGAAATCAGACGTGGCCTTGAAAATTTGGGTCGGCGCTTAACGGTTCGTCGCCATCACATTGACAATGAACAGGCGCGCGAATTGATTAAGGGCTTGGATATGGCTTTGGAGTATATGTCAAAGCGTCGAATTGGTGCTTTGATTACGATTAATGGCAAAGATACTCTAGAAGAGTATATTAAGACTGGGATTACCCTCGATGCCAAGGTGACAGGGCAATTATTGATTAATATCTTTATTCCCAATACGCCTTTGCATGATGGGGCGGTGATCATTAACAATGACCGGGTAGCGGTTGCTGCTGCCTACCTGCCACTATCGGAATCAACGAGAATTCCAAAGGAATTGGGAACTAGGCACCGAGCAGCTGTTGGAATTTCAGAAGCAACAGATGCCGTCACGGTGGTTGTTTCAGAAGAAACTGGTGAAATTTCCATTACCCAGCGGGGAGACTTGCTGCGCAATATGGATCGCGACTCCTACTTAAACTTCTTTGAAAAGCAGTGGATTGAGCCAGTTGGTAAGAAGAGCAAGAAATCCTTGCTGGGACAAATGTTCCGGGGGAAGAAATCATGAATAAGTGGACTTCATCAAAAATCGTGAACGTGGCTTTTTCATTTTTGTTGGCACTCTTAATTACCGCTTATGTTTTGTCAACAAAGCCGAGCTACTCGGGATCGAATAATAATCAGTATACATCGCTGTTGCCTGAAAAAAAGGCAACGATTACGTCACCTTTGACGGTACAATTTAATTCTTCAGATTATGTCATTGTTGGGGCGCCAAGTTCTGTTGGTGTGACCCTTCAGGGTTCATCAGCCTTAGTAACGGCGGCTCAAAGTCATAATGAAATTCAAGCTGTGGCTGATTTGCGTGGCTTAGGGGTTGGACAACATACTGTTAACGTTGCTTTGACTGGTGTTAGCTCATCGTTGACAGCGACCGCCAGTCCTCAGACTGTAACAGTCACCTTGGCAGAAAAGGATTCCGCTAAGAAGGATGTTCAAGTTCAGTATGATGATTCAAAGATTGCTTCTGGCTACCAGGTGACCAACACAACGGTTGATCCCAAAACAGTGACAATCACTGGACCAAAGGAAAACGTGGAAGCTGTTGATCATGTTGGTGCCGATGTAGCCTTAAACAAGAGCACCAAATCTAACGTGACACAATCGACTAAATTAACGGCTTACGATAAGAATGGCGATGCTGTTCAGGTAACCTTATCGCAGCAAACGGCCCAAGTGTCGATGACGGTTTCTAGTTCTGGATCGAGTTCAAGCTCTAGTTCCAGTGCCAGTAGTAGCAGTTCACAATCAAGTACGAGCGGGTCGTCGTCAACTACTAAGAAAGTGAGCTTAGTAGGTCAGGCGAGTGACGGTTCAACGGACAATTTTAACATTAGTTTCAGCCCGAGTTCCGTGACAATTGCTGGCTCAAGTGATACACTAAGTAGCATTGATTCTTTGCCTGTTAGTCTGGACCTGTCCAATATTACTAGCAAAGTAACCAAGACCGTGAGCCTGACGAAACCGAGTGGCGTTGATAGCCTGTCGGATCAAGGTGTTCAGGTGACGATTAGTCCAAAGTCATAAGGTCTGATTTGTTTGCGCTAAAAATTATTGGCCAACCATAAGTGGAGATAAATAAAAAATGACAGAATCGCAGTTAAAATACTTTGGAACAGATGGGGTCCGAGGCATTGCTAATGAAGGCTTAAAGCCTGAATTAGCCTTGAAACTCGGTCGTGCTGGTGGGGCAATTTTGACTCGCCACAACGATAATCCTGATCGACGCCCAGTTGTAATCGTTGGTCAAGATACTCGGATTTCTTCTGAAATGTTGCAAGAGGCGTTGATTGCCGGCTTGCTTTCTGTGGGCGTTGACGTGTTGAATTTGGGCGTCATTACTACGCCAGCCGTTGCTTACTTGGTTGAAGCTTTGGAAGCGGATGCCGGCATTCAAATTACGGCATCCCATAATCCAGCCGCCGATAACGGTATTAAGTTCTTTGGCCAAGACGGTTTTAAGCTTTCAGATGAACTTGAGAGCGAAATTGAAGCACTCTTAGACGGCGATGGCTATGAAGACTTACCGCGACCAAGCGCTAAGGGGTTGGGTGTTGTTTCTCATTACCAAGAAGGTGCTCAGAAATACTTGGCTTTCTTACAGAAGACTATCCCTGGTGACTTATCTGGCTTTAAGTTAGCCTTAGATGGAGCCAATGGGGCGACCTTTGACCTTCTACCACGTCTTTTTGCAGATTTGGGAGCTGATTTCAAAACAATGGGGACAGAACCAGACGGCTTGAATATCAACGACCAGGTTGGCTCGACTCATCCAGAAGCTTTGATTGATATGGTCAAAGAAGGGGAGTTCTCAGCTGGTTTGGCCTTTGATGGGGACGGAGACCGTTTAATCGCTGTTGATGAAAACGGTGAAATTGTGGATGGTGATAAGATTATGTATATCACTGCCCGCTTTATGAACAACCAAGGCCGTTTGAAGCACCAAACTGTGGTCTCAACTGTGATGTCTAACATTGGTTTCTATAAAGCGTTGGAAGCTCAAGGAATCAAATCTGTCCAGACTCAGGTCGGTGACCGCTATGTCATGGAAAAGATGGTTGAAGATGATGACAACCTTGGTGGTGAACAGTCCGGTCATATTATTTTCCGTGACTGGGCCAAGACTGGGGATGGCTTGTTGACGGCCTTGCAATTGCTCTTTGTGATGAAGGAGACTGGGCAGTCACTGTCAGAATTGGCAGCCGATGTCACATTATATCCACAAAAATTAGTGAACGTGAAGGTGCCGGATAAGCAAGCAATGATGCAAAATCCAGCCCTGTTGGCTAAGATTGACCAGGTTGAAAAGCAAATGGCCGGTGATGGTCGAGTACTGGTTCGTCCTTCCGGGACGGAATCAATTGTGCGAGTAATGGCGGAAGCCAAAACTGAAGAGTTGGTCAGCGCCTATGTTGATTCAATTGTTCAAGTTGTTGAAGCTGAAAAATAAAAGTTAAAAACCAAGGAAAGCCAAAGTGCTGATCCTTGGTTTTTTTGCCCTGTTTTGCAACAAAAGCTGACCTAAAAATCTGTTATAATAAAAACAACTGAATTTTGAAAGGAAAACACCTTGTCACCATCTGACTTTAGTAACTTTTTAAGAGAAAAGTTTCAAATTAGTTTTAATAACTTAAACCTTTTGCAAGAGGCTTTGACCCAACGCAATTACTTGAATGAGCACCCTAAGGAACAGGGCCGGGATTACCAACGGCTCGAGTTTTTGGGTGATGCCATCATGCAGGCAACGGTGACGGAATACCTCTTTAAGCGTTATCCTGATTGGGATGAAGGCCAATTGACTGAAATGCGAATCACCATGGTTCAAACAAAGTCCTTTGCTCACTTCGCCCAAGTCATCCACCTTAACGAAGCCATTCGTTTGGGGAAGGGTGAGGAAATGAACGGTGCCCGGTCACGTCCTTCACTTTTGGAGGATATCTGGGAAGCCTTTATCGGGGCCTTGTTCTTAGATCAGGGCCAGGCTGCCGTGGTTTCATTGTTGAACCAAACGGTCTTTGCGGCCATCGATGAAAACTTCTTTGACCAATTTATTGACTTTAAGTCCCGCTTGCAAGAAAAGTTGCAGGCTCAGGGATCTGTTGATATTACTTATCAAATTGAGAATGAAATTCGTAACGAAGACAACAGTCAGATCTTTGAAGTCTTTGTTGCGGTCGATGGCAAGACTTTGGCCCATGGGTCAGGTCAGTCCATCAAGGATGCGGAAAAGGCGGCCGCACAAAAGGCCTATCAAGATTTAACTGCCAAATAACATACAAGAGTACACAAAACGCCCATGAAATTAAAGACACTGGAAATTATTGGCTTTAAGTCTTTTGCCAATAAAACCGTGATTGACTTCCAGCAGGGAATGACTGGGATTGTTGGTCCAAATGGTTCTGGAAAATCAAATATTATTGAAGCCATCCGCTGGGTGATGGGGGAACAGTCGGCTAAAGATTTGCGAGGCAATAAAATGGCCGACGTTATTTTTGGTGGCACAAAAAACCGGAAGCCCTTAAACCGGGCGGAAGTTTCGATTACCTTTGACAATGCTGACCATTATATTGCTTCTGATTTTATCGAAATTCGAATTACAAGACGGCTGTATCGGACTGGGGAATCTTCTTACCAATTAAACGGGACGGAATGCCGACTCAAGGACATCCATGAACTCTTTATGGATACAGGCCTTGGTCGGGATGGCTTTTCAATTATCTCCCAGGGCCAGGTCGAGAAGATTTTTTCGGCGAAGCCAGAAGAACGACGGGGCATTATTGAAGAAGTTGCCGGTGTCTACAAGTATAAGCAAAACAAGGACAAGGCCGAAAAGGACTTGGCTGCCACGGAAGATAACTTGGACCGTGTTGATGATATTATTGCCGAAGTGGAAGGCCGACTGACCCCTTTGGCTGACCAGGCTTTAAAGGCCAAGGATTACTTAGCTAAACGCGAAAGCTTTGAAAAATTAGACCAGGTGCGATTGACCCGGTCGATTTTGTCGTTACAAGGACAAGTTGCTGATCAAAGCCAGGAAGCCGGCAAAACCAAGGAAGCCGTTGCAAAGCAGCAAGCCCAGGTAAGTTCGATTCAAGATGGCCTTAGTCAAACCCGTAGCCAATTAGAGGCAATCCAACACGACCGTGATGCCTTACAGGCAGAGATTGTTGCCAAGACGCAGGAAAAAGAACGGTTGATTGGCAATCAGAAGCTGGCCTCACAAGAGCAGGCCACTCTGGTCCGCGATTTGGCTCATTTAGCCGAGCAACAAAAAGACGATCAGGCTCAAGTCGAAGAAACCCAGGCTGATTTAACGCAGGTGCAGGGCCAATTGACGGCCTTAGTTAACCAAGAACGGTCATTAAAACAGACCATCAAGCAAATCGACCAGGACCACGGAGCGACGAAGGTCGACGCAGTTCAAAACGAATTGGCCGAAAATCGCAATGCTTATGTGGCAACAATGCAGGAAATTGCTTCCTTACATAATAAGCTGACTTATCAAGAGAAGGCTTTGGCCCAAACTGAAGCCCAGTTAGCTTTGAAAAAGACGGCGATGACGAAGGCCCAGGGCGACTTGGATGCTGCAGAAAGCGCCTTGGCAGCCTATCAAAAAGAACATCCGGACCAAACGACTGGCGAAAATCCTTTCGAAGCTCAGGTGGCGCAAGCAGAGGATGCCTTAGCAGACGCTAAGACAACGGCTCAGGACCAACAAAAAAGTTGGCAAGAGGCGGCCTACGCTCTCGACCAGCAGCGGTCACGTTATCAGGCGGAAGCTTCCTTGGATGATTATGCTGGTTTTTATCAGGGCGTTAAGAACCTGATGGTACCGGCTGTGCGACGAAACTTTCCAGGTATTAAGGGCGTCGTTGCCGAATTGTTAACGGTGCCAAAATCCTATACTAAGGCAATTGAAACCGTTTTGGGTGGAGCCTTACAGCAAATTGTAGTGGACTCAACTCAAACAGCTAAGTCAATTGTTGCTTACCTGACTAAGAACAAAAAGGGGCGAGTAACCCTTTTGCCGATTGATACGATTCGCCCTCGTCAGGCGCGCGATGTTGCTGCTGCTAGCCGTGAAAATGGCTATATCGGTTTAGCTGCCGACTTAGTTTCCGTGCCAGTTGGGATGGAAAATATTCTGTCTTCGCTATTGGGAACAACGCTGGTTGTTGAAAATTTGGATGCAGCCACTCGCGTCGCTCGGGCTTGTCAAAATCGTTTGCGGGTCGTTTCATTAGACGGTCAGTTGGTCAATGCCGGTGGTTCGATTACCGGTGGTGCCAACTTCCGTCAGGGTCCATCTGTTCTGTCACGGCAGGCTGATTTGAAGGAAAAAGAAGCGGCACTGGTCAAGCAACAGGCACTGGTTGATGACCTGGCTGAAAAGCGTAGCCAAAGTCAAAATCAGGTTAACACCTGGCAGGAAAAGTTGGCGGACTTGATGCAAAAAAGTCGCGATTTTGTTGCTCAGGGACAGCAGGTTGATTATGAATTGGCCAGCTTAAAGGATACCGTCGACCGCCATCAAACCAGTGTTCAAACGTTATCTTTGGACCTAGCAGATTTGCAGGTAGCCAAAGAGGACGCTGAGCAGGAGCAGACGATGGCCCAAGCGGCGTTGACTGAAAACGAGGATAAGAAGGGTCAAATCGAGGGACAAACTGCTGATTTGACCGCCGAGTTGGACCATTTAACTAAGGACCAACAGGCTTATCAGGACCAAAAAGCTGAATTCCAAGCAGAACTCGCCAAGGTTTCGGCCCAGCGTGCTGCTCAGGAAGAAAATCAGAATCGTTTGACCGAAGCCTTAACAAAGGTGCAAGAGCATTTGTTGTCATTGCAGGAGCAGGCGGCGCAGATGCAAGAAAGCCTTGACCAGGCGAAGAGCGCGGAAGAACTGAGCCAGGCGGTGACGGATTTTTCGACTGCCTTAACAGAGGCTCAGGAAAAGGCTGATTCACTGGCCGAACAATGGACCAAGTTATCAGCGACGGTTAAGGAAGAGGAAGAAAAGCTCGCCTTGGCCCAAGAAGAGTTGAATAACGAGGTTGTTGATCAATCAGCCGCTAACCATCGTTTGCAAAGTAGCCAAGAACGCTTGGCCAAGCAAATTGCAACGTTGCGGCAGACTTATGGCTTGACTGTAGAATCAGAGGACGATGTGGTTGCTTCTGATTTGTCTGACCAAGAAATTGACCAAACTTTGGCCGAAACAAAGAAGGCCATCGATGCGTTGGGGCCCGTGAACATCGCTGCCATCCAGGAGTACGATGAAATTAAAGACCGCCACGACTTCTTGACGAACCAAGCAGAAGACCTGAAAGCGGCCAAGCAAACCTTGCAGGATACCATCGATGAGATGGACCAAGAGGTTCAGATTCGCTTTAAGGAAACCTTTGATGCCATTGCGGCTAATTTCTCAGATGTCTTTACAAAGATGTTTGCGGGTGGTCAGGCTCAAATCGAGTTGACCGACCCAGAGCACCTATTAACAACCGGAATTGACATCAAGGCGCAGCCGCCTGGTAAGAAATTCCAGCAAATGTCGTTGCTGTCCGGTGGCGAAAAGGCTTTGACCGCCATTTCGTTGCTGTTCGCGATTTTACAGGTTCGCCCGGTACCGTTTGCCGTTTTGGATGAAGCCGAGGCGGCCTTGGACGAGGCAAACGTCGATCGCTTTGCGGCCTATTTGAAAAACTTTGCCGGCGATACCCAATTCATCACCATTACGCACCGAAAGGGAACGATGGTTGCCGCTAAAATTCTGTATGGTGTTACAATGCAAGAAGCAGGGGTGTCAAAGATGGTTGCGGTTAATCTGGAAGAGGCACACCAACAACTCGCTTAATCACATAGGAGAGTAGTCTATGGGACTTTTTGATATTTTTAAGAAAAAAAAGGTTGATCAGGAAAATCAGTCAGCCGAAGTTGATCAGCAGACAACGCCTGAGTCAGCACCAAGCGAATCAGAGAAACAGGTAACTGATGCTGACCAAAATCAGCCGGCTGAGAAGAACGCAAACGTGGCGGCAACGGACCAACAGGCCCAGCCTGTTGCGAAAGATGCAGCTGACACCCATGTATCGGCAACCGCTGGTCATGACGAAGCCAAGCACGAACCGGCTGAAGTAGTTACAGAAAACGGCAAGGATGAGCCTGACGGCGACCAAGCTGTTGCTACTGGCCACAATCAGGACCAGGGTCAAAAGCAAGACCAGAACGAAGACCAGCACCAAGACGAACAATCCAACCAAGAGGTTTATGACCGCGGCTTGAAGCAGTCACGGAACGGCTTTGCCGAACGGTTTAACCGCTTTTTGGCCAATTTCCGCTCGGTTGATGAAAACTTTTTTGAAGAATTAGAGGATACCTTGATTGGGGCTGATTTAGGCTTTGATTTGGCCATCCAAATTTCCAACCAAGTGCGTGAGGCCGTTAAGGTTCAAAACATCAAGGATAAGGACCAAATCCGTTCTTTGATTATTGAACAAATGGTGGCGCAATATGATGCTCAAGGTCAAAACGAAGACCAGTCAATGCACTTTGCGCCAGCCGGTCAACCAACCGTGATTCTCTTTGTTGGGGTGAACGGTGTCGGCAAGACAACAACTGTTGGAAAATTAGCTTCAACTTACAAAAAAGAGGGTAAGAAGGTCCTTTTGGCGGCAGCGGACACCTTCCGTGCCGGTGCGGTAAAGCAACTGCAGGAATGGGGTAACCGGGCTGATGTGCCAGTTGTTGCTGGCCCTGAAAAGGCTGACCCAGCGTCTGTTGTTTATACGGCGGTTGAACGAGCTAAAGAAGAGCACTATGACGTCTTGTTCGTTGATACGGCCGGTCGTTTGCAAAACAATGTCAATTTGATGCAGGAATTATCAAAGATTAATCGGGTGGTGAAGAAGGTTTTGCCAGATGCACCACAAGAAGTCTTGCTGGTCTTGGATGCGACGACAGGGCAAAATGCCTTGCAGCAGGCGAAGTTGTTCCAAGACTCTTCTGATGTGACTGGCATCGTCTTAACTAAGATGGATGGGACTGCCAAGGGTGGCATCGTCTTTGCCATCCGTGACAGCCTTCATTTGCCAGTCAAATGGATTGGCTTTGGTGAGAAGGCCACTGATTTACGCGTCTTTTCGGCCGAAGACTTTGTTTATGGCATGTTTAAGGACTTGGTCTAAGCGATGGATTTAGACAAAAAAAATCAGGTGAATGCACTATTACCGTTTTACGGACCGTTGCTGACGGTTAAGCAACAAAACTACTTGCGGGCGTACTTTGAGGATGATTACTCCATCATTGAAATCGCCGAGGCCGAAGTTGTTAGCCGGCAAGCCGTTTCGGATAACTTGAAGCGTGGCGTTGACTCTTTGGAACATTACGAGGCTGTTTTGGGCCTCTACAAGGATTCAGTCCACCGTCAGGCGCAGGAACAGGATTTGCTGGACTACGTTGCCGAGCATTACCAAAACGATCAACACCTAAAGCAAATTTTAGACCAACTGGTCAACCAAGAAATTAATTAAGGGGGAAGCCGGTGCCAAAGTGGCCCGGCCAAGCAATCATGGCTTTTGAAAACTTGACACAGCGCCTCTCCAAGACGTTGAAAAACCTAACTGGTCAGGGCAAGATTAGAGAAGAAGACCTGCAGGCCTCTCTTCGTGAAATCCGCTTAGCCTTACTGGAGGCCGATGTTTCTTACTCAACAGTGAAGAAGTTCATCGACCAAATTCGCCAAAAGGCGAAGGGCCAAGAAATTTTGGAAGGTTTGAACGGAGCCCAACAGGTCATCAAGATTGTTAATGATGAATTAACGGCCTTGATGGGGGATGAAGCTGTTCCGCTCAACAAATCAGAAAAAATTCCGACAATCATTATGATGGCCGGTTTGCAAGGGGCTGGTAAGACGACCACCATTGCAAAATTAGCTTATAAGTTGAAGCGTGAAAATAACGCCCGTCCACTTTTGATTGCGGCCGATGTTTATCGTCCAGCCGCCATTGATCAGTTGGAAATCTTGGGAAAAGATTTGGATGTTCCAGTCTTTTCACAGGGGACGGACGTTGACCCACGCGAAATTGTTAAGGCTGGTTTGGCTCAGGCCAAGGAAAATAAGAACGATTACGTCTTGATTGATACGGCGGGTCGTTTGCAAATCGATGCCGAATTGATGGCCGAATTGAAGGACATCGAAACGATTGCTCAACCGGATGAAGTCCTCTTGACGGTCGATGCGATGACCGGACAGAACGCTACGGAAACAGCTCAAGGCTTTGCCAACGAGTTGAACTTGACTGGTGTCGTTTTGACCAAGTTGGATGGTGACACCCGTGGTGGAGCTGCCCTATCAATCCGTGACGTCACGGGTAAGCCAATTAAGTTTGTTGGTCAAGGTGAAAAGCCAACTGATTTGGACGTTTTCTATCCAGACCGAATGGCTTCACGAATCTTGGGCATGGGGGATATGCTGACCTTTATCGAAAAGGCTCAGCAAGAAGTTGACGAAAAGAAGCAGGCAGAGCAGCTCGAAAAGATGCGCCTGAACACCTTTGACTTCAACGACTTTATCGACCAACTGCACCAGGTCCAAAACATGGGACCAATGGAAGATTTGCTGAAGATGATTCCTGGAATGGCCGGTAATCCCGCTTTAGCGAACCTGCAAATTGATGAGAAGCAGTTTGCCCATATGGAAGCGATTATCTCATCGATGACGAAGGCCGAGCGAGAGGATCCCGATTTGTTGAACCCATCTCGCCGCCGTCGTTTGGCAGCCGGTGCTGGGCGGCCAATTGTCGAAGTCAACAAGATGATTAAGCAATTCGATCAGATGCGCAAGATGATGAACCAAGCCTCAAACGGAAACTTCTCCGGTATGGAATCCATGATGGGACAAACCGGAATGGATATGTCCCAAATGATGGGCGGCATGGGCGGTGGTATGCCAAGTGGTAACTTTGGCCAAAAGGTACAAAATTTTGCCATGAAGCAAGCAGCCCGGAAGATGAAGAAGTTAAAGAAGAAGCGTGGCAAAAAATAATTATTGCCTGTTGTTAGTGAAACGATGGCAGGTGACCGGCGGCAGTCATTGCCTATGGTAGAAAAGGGGCGACATATCCCAGTTTTTGAACGTAGCTACAGATAGGAAAATGATGACGATTAAACTAATTGCAACTGATTTAGACGCCACCTTTTTACGAGCGGACAAAAGTTTTGACCGCCAGGCTTACCAGGTAATGGTCGATTTAGCCAGGAAAAAGAATGTAACCTTTGTGGTTGCGACTGGTAATCATCAAGATAAGGTGGCCAAATACTTTGCCGGGGCCAACCAAGACTTTACGTTGATTGCTAACAACGGTGCTGAAGTCGTTGAACAGGGTGAAATCATGAAGACTTACCCAATTGAGACGGCCGCTTTTCAGCCGATTGTGGAAACTGTTTTAGCTAATCGCGACAGAGTCTCAATGGGCCTAGTCTTCACTGGGGTCACTCAGGCATTTATGCTGAAAGAGATGGCCGCATTGGGGTATGGTGATCGCAAGGCGCAACAGTATTTCAAGGATTTGAGAATTGTTGACAGTTTAAGCGAGATTAACGAACCGATTTTGAAGATGACGGTCGATTTACCAGACTTTGAGCGTCCCTTCATGGAAGCGGTCAATAACCGTCAACTACCAATCCACGTCACAACTTCGGGTTATGGTGCCGTTGACTTGGTCAACCCAGCTGTTAACAAGGGTGTCGCCTTAAAGGATTTAGGTGATCAGCTAGGGATCCTGCCAGAGGAGATGGCTGCCTTTGGTGACGGCCTGAATGATTTGGAGATGCTGCAATTGGTTGGTCATCCCTTCGTGATGCCGAATGCCGATCCTGAACTCTTTACCTATGGGTTTGAGGAAGCAGTTGCTGATTCCAACAATGACGGGGTCTTGAAGACGATTTTGGCTGACATCCTGTAAGCAAAGAAAAAATCAGTTATCGAGTCTAGCTGAGCTATTGGTGTAAAACCTGTTACCATTTAGTGATAAACATTTAAAAGCAATCGAATGATTGCTTTTTTAGTGCTAAAAACCATGTTTGTTCGGTCAAACGGGGGCAACTAGACCAATCTGTTTTTATGCTATAATAGTGGCATTAAGTCAAACGTTTTAATGCTGATTTATCCTACAGAAAAAATCAGCATCATGAGACAATGAAAAACTGTCAGGAGGAGAAAGCCAAATGACTGACCGCATGAGAAAGTGGGTTCGACGCCTGCTTTGGTTAATAATTATTGGTATTATCGCTTTTTTGGGTTACAGCTGGGCTGAATCACAGCCTGCATTAAGTCCAGTAAAAACGGTTCCAAAGCAATTGTTTGGTCAAACAAAGATTTATAGCCAAAATGATCGACAACAGATTGCCAGCAAAATTAGTGCTCAAGATCAAAGTGCTAAAGGGTTAACAAAACAAGGCTTTGTGGCTATTCCAAAACTATCGATTTTACTACCGATTTACGATAATGCCTATTCAGCCGTTGCCTTGAATGTTGGGGCTAATACGGCGCAAAAAGGTACGCCTGTACCAACAATGGGACAGGGAAACTATACGTTGGCTGCTCATAATTGGGATAATGGTTATACGGCTTTTTCCGCTCTGCAACAGAAGCTTAATCAGAATGCGCCTTATTACGAAAGCGGTCAAGCGGGGAGCTCAAGCTGGTTAAATGGTCAATCAATCTATCTGGCTAATGGTGATGGGGTCTTTACTTATCAGATTACCGGTCAGGTTGGTGTTGATGAAAACGATGGATCCGTTTTGAATCCGGATGACCGTGATGACGATAAGGCAAAAATTACGATTATTACCTGTCTCTTCCCTGATACTACGAAGCGCATCATCACGAATGCCAAGTTCATGAAGTTTGAATCTTGGGCTGATGCTAGCAATGACGAAGTTGGCTATTTCGATACGAAAAAGCAAAAAATTAACTTAGTTCCGTAATCTGCTTTACGGTAAAATAGATATCCAGGAGTTATTATGTATGAATACTTGCGGGGTGTGATTACCCAGGTCTGGCCAGGCTATATCGTCTTAGAAAGTAAGGATGGGATTGGCTACAAAATTTTTCCGGCCAATCCTTATCACTACACCGTTGACCAGGAAGCCCAAGTTTTCGTGGAACAAATTGTTCGCGAAACGGAGTTAACCCTTTATGGTTTTGCTTCGATGACTGAAAAGGGACTGTTCAACAAGTTATTAAATGTTTCAGGCATTGGGCCCAAATCAGCCTTGGCCATCCTGGCTGGTGCAGACCCAGCTTCCTTGGTGGCGGCCATTGATCAGGATGAAGTTGGCTATTTGACTCAGTTTCCAGGAGTTGGGAAGAAGACAGCTCAGCAGATTATCCTGGATTTGAAGGGGAAGATGGCGGACTTTGTGAACTTAGCTCAAGGACAAGAGCTTAGCTTAGGTCTAGACTTGTCTGATTCTAATCGCTTGGTTGCCGGCGATAGCCAGAACCTGGCCGATGCCATGGCGGCTTTGGAAGCCTTGGGTTATGCCCAAAAGGATATTAAAAAGGTGAAGAAGGCCTTGGCCGGTGAAAAGGGAAAGACAGAGGAGCTGATTTCAAAAGCTCTGGCCCTGCTAGTTTCAGCATAAAGAACTGGTTAAATGCGGTGTAAGCAACCGTTTGTCACAAGAGCGCAAGCTGAGGGATTCTTTCCAGTGAGAAAGGAAGGCCTTGGCCACAAAACAGAGGAGCATGTATGGTGATTATTACAGCAGGAATGATTGGTGTTGGGAAAACAACGTTGACTGGTTTGATTGCAGACCATTTTGAAACGCAGGCCTTTTTTGAACCAGTGGGGGATAATCCGGTTTTGCCACTGTACTACAAGGATCCAAAGCAGTATGGTTTCTTGCTCCAAATTTTCTTCTTGAACCGTCGTTTTGAGATGATTAAAAAGGCCTTGGCTGACGATAACAATGTCTTGGATCGGTCAATTTATGAAGATGAACTCTTTACAGAGGAAAACCATAAGGATGGTAATATCTCCGATATGGAAATGGATGTCTATCATAACTTGTTGACGCGGATGATGGATGAATTGCACGCCTTGCCAAAAAAGGCGCCTGATTTGATGGTCTATGCCGATGCTGATTTTGATACGATTTTGGCCCGCATTAAGAAGCGTGGTCGGGATTATGAACAGTTTGATGGCAATGATGAGTTGAAGGCTTATTATCGCAAGATGTGGGAAGCCTACCAGGGATGGTTCGATTCATATGACCAATCACCAAAGATTAAAGTGGATTTGCAAAAATACGATTTGGAAGATCCAAAAAATCAGGAAATTATCCTGGGCCAAATTGATGATGCCTTAAAGGCGATTCGTTAATTGGTCACATAAAAAGCCTGTCTTTAAAAGACAGGCTTTTTATATTACTTTATTTATCGCTGGCAGACTGGGATTGTGAGTCAGTTGCATCTGCTGTTGTTGCAGTTTGGGTGCTGGTTGTTTTCTGTTGGTCAGCCAAAATCTTTTTGATGTCTTGTAGCACGAGCAATTCATCACTCGGAGCCGGTGCGGCTTTTTGCTTTGGCTTAATAATGTACTTACTAATGATTTTAATCAGAAGAAAGACAACAAAAGCCGTAATCAAGAAATTGATGACATCATTCAAGAAGGCACCATATTTGAATGTCAGGTGCTTGTAAGGGACCCACTTCAAACTGTCTAAGTCGTTACCGCCACCGGTGAAAAAGCCAACTAAGGGGTTAATCAGGTTTGTTGTCAATGATTTGACTAAACCAGAGAAAGCACCACCAATGATAACCCCAATTGCTAGGTCAATCATGTTACCACGATTAATGAAAGCCTTGAATTCTTTGACGAAATGCATATTACTTACTCCTCACATGATTCAGAATAAGTCTATTCTATCACGAATGTTTCAACTTTTGCACTAAAAGTGGGTCGGGTGTGACGTAAGTGGTCGATTGTCCTTCAAAAATAACGTAACCAGGCTTGGCACCGTTTGGCTTCCGCAATTTTCCTGCTGGTAAGTAATCAACGGGCACATTGGCCGAATCGCGGGCTTTCGAGAAGTAGGCAGCTAATTTGGCCGCTTCCTCGATGGTTTCCTGTGAGGGATTGTCGGAATGGACAATGACGTGGGAACCAGGTAATTTTTGGACGTGCATCCAGATGTTCTGGCGGTTAGCCTTTTTTAGGGATAATTTGTCGTTTTGGAGATTGTTTTTGCCAATTTCAATCAACGTGCCATCACTAGCCGTAAATTGGTCGGGAGCAGACAGAACATGCTTTGGCTTTTTTGTCTGCTTACCCTTGGTCTTGATTTTGACTTTTTCGCGGAGGTAGCCTTGTTCAATCAATTCGACCTTGATGTCAGCAACGTCCTTGGGCGAAGCCACTGCCAATTGGCTAGCGATTTGATTAAAGTAGTCAATTTCCGCATCGGTGGTTTTCAGCTGCTCTAAGACGTAATCCTTGGCTGAACGGAGTTTACGGTACTTACGGAAGTAGCGATTGGCATTTTGTAAACCGTCAAAGCGTGGGTCGAGGTCGATATTCAACAACTGGTTATTGTCATAGTAATTTTCGATTTCAACCGAATGCATGCCCTTATGAACAAGGTGTGGATAGGTAATCAGTAGGTCGCCCTTGACCTTATAGGTCTCGGCATTTTGCGAGTCTGTGAGGGTTTGTTGGAGCTTTTTTTCTTTGGTTTGATTTTTCTTCAATTCATTTTTAACAAGACGAACCAAAGTTCCAGCCTGTTGATTAACACGGTCAGCTTCGGCCTGGCCCTGGAAGTAGGCATCCAATAAATCACCGAGTGTGTCATAAGGCTGGCCCGCTTGTTCAGAATCCCAATCAAAAGCGGCAAAGGTAAACTTTTTGTCTATTTGATAAAGGGTCGGCTGTGGCGAGTCGAAATGAGCCAACCAGTCCTTAGCTGTCTGCATGGCATCTGCCCCAGTTTTCAAATGCTTTGCCAAATTCTTGGCCGAAAGGCTGGCAAATCCCTGGTAGGTTTGCTGAATGGCTTTTGGCCAATCAGCCTTATCCATATCCAATAAAATTTTAGCCAAAGCCGTCAAATCGTGGCCAAATGGATTAGTCATATTTTGGGCAGGGGGCAACGTATAGGTTGCACCAGGGATCAATGACCGAACACGGTTTTGATCGGCAGGGACGTGTTTGATGAGTTCCAAGATGCGCTGATCTTTTTCTCGGACTAAGAAGAGGTTTGAATGCCGTCCCATCATCTCAAGCGTTAAAATCAGTGTTTGATCATCACCCAGTTCATCGTGGGTACTAATCGAGAAGTGAAGGATTCGGTCATTTTCAACTTGTGAAACCGAGCTTAAACGAGCGCCTTCCAGGTTACGACGCAAGAACATTGCAAAATTAGGCGGTGTGGCGGGATTCTGGTAGGGAATTCGAGTCACTTGGGCTCTGGCATAGGCTGGGTTAGCCGAAAGCAGGACCGGATAGTTCTGACTATTATTGCGAACGACCATCACGATTTCGTTCGGGTAGGGCTGGTGAATTTTCGTAATACGACCACCAGCGAGTTGTTCATTTAATTCTTTGGCCAACGAATGGACAAAGAGGCCATCAAGGGGCATTGTCTTTCCTCCTTCAAAGGGGTATCAATTCTATTATAACGGAAATCAGCATTGAAAAAGTGATGAAAGCGGGTGATTGGGTACTGATTTGGTCACAAAAAAACCTCACTACACAGAGTGAGGTTTTTTAAAACTTACTTATTTTCGGTCACTTGCTTACCGTTGTACATCCCTGATGGAGAGACGCGATGAGCAACGCGGTATTCACCAGTAGTCTTGTCCAAAACAATGTTTGGCACATTCAAACCGATGTGTCCGCGGCGGTTACGCTTGTGAGACTTAGAATTCTTGTTTGATGGGGTAGCCATGCTGGCACCTCCTTTCGGTTCAATTTATCAACCTGTTAAGTTTATCGAATTTATGAGGGAATGTCAACCGGTGGAATCTTTTTCCTTGTAAAATCTTTGAAATAAACGGCTAAAAAGGCTTAACGAACGGGCTTAGTTCTGTTAAAATAGATGATATTAAATTATCTCTTCCCTTTGAAATAAAAGGGAGAGTTAAACGAATGTAATGGGGTACAAAAACGCGATGACGAAACGAAATGTAATGAATATGCTAGTTGTTCACCTGGTCGTTTTGGCCTTTATTTTGTTCGTCTTAGTGACACCAACCCATTTTGACTTCTTAATGTGGAACGTCTTTTTGGCTTTGTTGCCATTGGACTTTGCCCTGTTGGTGCTAATTTTTAAATCGAAGCTTCTACAAGCATTCTTTTCCTTCCTCTGGTTGCTGTTTTTCCCAAATACCATGTACATGATTACGGACTTTATCCATCTGCAATATATTAGTGATTCTTTGGACGTCCGTTATCAGTACTTTAATTATTCTGTTCTATCGGCAGGAATTTTTATTGGTGTTTATCTAGGTATTCTTTCATTGGAGTTATTGATTCAAAAGTTCTTTATTAAAAGAGGCGGGTTAACTGTCTTGGTGCTTTTGGCCATTGTCTCGCTGGTTTCGTCGATTGGTATTTATTTGGGTCGGTTCTTGCGGTTAAACTCTTGGGATGTCTTCACAAACTTTAAGTTTGTGTTGGCTAATACGCAAGATGCTGTCTCGGCACACATGGTCGCCTTTGTCCTGCTCTTTGCTGGTGCTCAATTTGCTATTTTAGTTGTTTATCACTTTGGTGGTCGGTTATTGGCTAATTTGGCAGTAGAGGATAGCCAACGCGATTGAGTTTTCAATAAAAATCAGAAAAGTCTTGACTTCAAGATGAAAAGTGCGTATAGTATTGGGTGTTGAACAAGTAGGAGCACCCGCTTCTCGCCTCGTGACGATTGCTGTTGCTAGGCAGATACACGTTGTACTTTTTGTACAGTCAGGTAAAGTGGGTGAACTTCGGTTTGCCCATTTTTTTTCTTCGTTGTTCACAACAAAATTTTTGGAGGTACCTAGCCATAGCACGTCAACCACGACAAGTTGATTTAGTCAACGATAATATCCGAGCAAGTCGGGTTCTATTAATTCATGACGGTAAGCAAGAAGAAATGTCAACGCGTGATGCGCAAAACATCGCCGATGACTTGGGACAAGATTTGGTGCTTGTACAGGCCAACGCTGTGCCACCTGTTGCCAAAATCATGGATTGGGGAAAGGCCAAGTTCGAGGCGCAAAAGCGTCAAAAGGAACAACGCAAGAACCAAAAGGTTGTCCAGGTGAAGGAAGTCCGGATGTCGCCAGTCATTGATTCTGGTGATTTCGAAACGCGGAAGAAGGCTGCCATCAAGTTCCTTGAAAAGGGAAACAAGGTGAAGTTGAACTTGCGTTTCCGTGGCCGGATGATCACTCACCAAGATATTGGACGCGAAGTCTTAGAACGAATGGCCAACGAATTGGACGATATTGCCAAGGTTGAACAACGTGCTAAGATGGACGGTCGCCAGATGTTTTTGGTCTTAGCTCCTAAGAAGGGTTAAGCACGATTCATTTTGACCGGTCGCTAGATACTTGAAAAACGATAGGAGAATATGGACTCATGCCCAAGATGAAGACTCACCGCGCTTCAGCAAAGCGTTTCAAGAAGACAGCTAAGGGTGGCTTTAAGTCAGCCTCAGCTTACACATCACACCGTTTCCACGGTAAGACAAAGAAGCAACGTCGTCAATTACGTGGTACTCGGATGATGAACAAGACAACCATTAAGAAGTACGCTAAGTTGTTGTCTACCCTCTAATTTAAAGGGTCGTTTAATTAATACTATTTAGGAGGAATTACCCATGCGAGTTAAGGGTGGTACAGTTTCACGCGCACGTCGCAAAAAGTTTATCAAGTTGGCTAAGGGTTACCGTGGCCAACGTCGCATCAATTATAAGGTTGCTAAGCAACAAGTTTACAAGTCATACTTGTACGCTTACCGTGATCGTAAGAACCGCAAGCGCGACTTCCGTAAGTTGTGGATTGCTCGGATCAACGCGGCAGCCCGGATGAACGGTTTGTCATACTCAAAGTTGATGCACGGTTTGAACATGGCTGGTATCGAATTGAACCGTAAGATGTTGGCTGATTTGGCCGTATCTGACTTCGATACTTTTGCTAAGTTGGCTAACCAAGCAAAGCAAGCCTTGGAACAAGGTTCTGTCTTGGTTCAGGAACGTACAGCAGCAACAACCGAAACAACTGTTAAGGTTGAACGTTAATTTTAATTAACATTTATAAAATCAGACTTAGATTATTCTAAGTCTGATTTTTATTTGAAGGCCAAGCCACTCAAGGCTTTGGCTTTTTCTTTTTGATGTGCATTTTCTAATTTTTTGCCAATTTTTGAGCTGAATCGGGTGCCTTTTGCCCAAGCTAGTGGATTTTATGTTAAACTAGATATAATTGAAATCGAGACAAGAAGGGGCTAATAATCCAATATGCCTTTTCAAGATGATTCGCTTTAAAAAGTAGTAACGACAAAAGGATAGAACATGACAGATTTAAGAATAATTCCCTTTGGGGGAGTGCGTGAAAACGGCAAGAACATGTATGCCGTTTCGGTCAACGATGAAATTTTCATCTTAGATGCCGGACTCAAGTACCCCGAAACGGAACAACTCGGGATTGACGTTGTCATCCCTGATTTTGAGTACCTCGTTAATAACCAAGAAAAAATTGCTGGAATCTTTTTGACCCATGGCCATGCAGATTCTATTGGTGCTTTGCCATACTTGTTGCAACAGCTTCAAGTGCCAATTTTTGGTTCTGAATTGACCATTGCCTTGGCCAAATTAGCCATCCAAGACGAAGCCGACTTAAAGGCTTTTGATGATTTTCACGTGGTTAATGAAAATACTGAAATTGATTTTGGGGCCGTTAAGGTGTCATTCTTCAATACCACACATACCATCCCTGAAGCTTTAGGGGTTGTTTTGGGAACGGATGAAGGCCAGATTGTTTATACTGGTCACTTTAAGTTTGACCAAACGGCGGAAGCTTCTTACCAAACAAATTACGCTCGTTTGGCTGAAATTGGTGCTAAGCCAGTTTTGGCATTGTTAGCTGATGCGGCTGGAACCGAAGACATCGGTAAGCCAATGGTCAGTGAGAAGAAGATTCACCAGTACGTTGAAGACAGCTTTGTGGCTGCTAAGGGCAAGCGGATTATTGTGGCTGTTGTCGCTTCTAATATTCAGCGTGTTCAGCAGGTGATTGATGCGACGGCAAAGACCCATCGACGCCTGATTTTCTCTGGGCAAGATGTGGAACAAATCGTTCATGCCGCTTTGAATTTGGGTAAGTTGAACTTGCCAATGCCAAAGGAAGAACTTTTTGCTGATTTGAAAGACTTGGAAACGTTGCCAGCTGGCCAAATCGTTGTTTTGGAAACCGGTAAGATGGGTGAACCCGTTAAGAACTTGCACAAGATGGCGAAGGGTGAAAATCCAAACATCCGCTTGGGTGATTCTGACTTGGTCTTTATTGCAACAACACCATCCTTTGCTGTTGAATCTTACGTGGCGCAGACGCGAAACTTGCTTTTCCAACAGGGCGCTGACGTCAAGCAGATTTCAACTGATTTACGGTCATCTGGCCACGGATCAGCTGAAGACGTGCAGATGATGATTAATTTCATGAAGCCGGAATTCTTCTTCCCTGTTTCTGGTGAATTCCGTGTGATGGTAACGGCAAAGGCTGCCGCCGAGGAAGTTAATATTCCAGCTAAAAAGATTATCATGGCTAAGCGTGGCGACCAGTATGTTTATGATGGCCAAACCTTTGAAAAGAAGGGCGGCTTTACGATTGGCGAAACCATGATTGATGGTGATTCTTTGAATGATATCGGCAATGTGGTCCTTCGCGACCGCCGAATTTTGTCCGAAGATGGTGTCTTTGTGACGGTGGTGACGATTGATCGCAAAAAGCGCAAGGTTGTGTCAAAGCCAAAGATGACGTCTCGTGGTTTTGTCTATGTGAAGGCGAACCGTGACTTGATGAAGGAAGCTGGCAAGCTGACGATTGATGCCATTGAAGACTATTTGAAAAATGCCAAGGCCTTTGACTGGAACGAGTTGAAGAATGGCGTTCGCGAATCATTGTCTCGTTTCTTGTTTAACGAGACTCGTCGCCGGCCAATGGTAATGCCTGTGGTGATGGAAGTTAACCAAAATCGCCGACCACACCACACCAAGGGGCAGGAAACTACCGGTCAAAAGGGCAAGAAGGCAAACGGAAATAAAGACCAAAAGAAGGGTCAAAAGAATCCGGGCCAAAATAACAACCAAAAGAAGCAAAATAATCAAGCAAAGCAAAATAAGCCCAAGAATCAGGGCAACAAGGCTAAAGGACAAAAGAATCAAGACCAAGCCAAGAAACAAGCAGCAAACCAATAATTAAAACTGAAAATGGCTCAACGGGTTCGATTCCTGTCATCGGCATTTTTAGCCACTTGCAGTTATCAATCATTTTGAAAAAAGACCCGTCAGGGCCTTTTTTCTTTGTTAGAATAGAGGCGCAAGTTGCCTTATTAGAGTAAAAAGGAGTTTCACTTGGAAAAGACATTGATTGAAATCAAAGATCAGGCTGAGGCCGAGTTTAACCAGGAACATTACCACCAGGCAGCTGATTTATTTGTGACAGTTTACCAAGAAGAGCAAAGTTTGGCCGTTAATCGCCAATTGGTGCTGGCTTTAAAAGAGGACCAGCAATACCAACTGGCCAAAGATTACGCTACTGATTTTTTGTCGGATTATGCCCAACATGAAAATCTGTTCTTACTGTATTTTGACCTGCTTTTGCAAATACAAAACTTCGTTTCCGCGCAACAGTGGGCTTTGCAGAGTCCAAATCAGGAGTTAACAGAAGGTTTGTTAGCGCATATTCGAGATGGTGAAAGGAAGGCTGAAGACCAGCAGGGGCAGACGCTCAAGACGATTGCCCAGCATTTTTACCATCTTAGCGATGAATCAATGGTGGCCCAGCAGGAACGCTACCAACAAGCCTTTCACTTGCCCGTAGCTACTTTTGTGACGGGGGCGAAATTCTTACTGGTTGATCCCTTTGCCAGTCCATTGATGCGCAGCACGCTTTTGAGTGACTTGCAGGAGCTCGGGGAAACCGGGGTAGTCACCTATCAGTGGCTTGACCAACAGCGCTACCAAATTGATTTGCAGGCCATCTTGCCACTGTTCTCAAATCAGGCCTTTCAAAAACTGGTTGCAGCTTTAGATGACCAGGTTGGCCAAGAAGACCCAATTGCCTACCAGGCTTTGTTTGATCAGCTACGCTTAGAGGCCATGTTATTGTTCCCGCGGCTAGAAGAAAGTATCTTGGATGCCACGGCCTGGGTAGATGCTGATTTGTCAGCTTTTTATCAGGAACAAGTACCGGAAGAAGAGGCCCAACAAAAGCAGGCACACGACTTGGTTTTGCAGGCATTGAGTGAACTGGCAGGGTAGTAAACCCCTTAGGAAATGGGTGTTTACAAAGATTCGAGAACTTAGTATAATAAGTGTCGGCTTAAGTGCCAGAAAAACGCAGTTTAATGGTTGCCTTTATGGACCAGGCGTTGTAAAATATAAACATACCATTTTCTCGGGACAAAAACTGAGAGATAAAATTGGAGGAAACTACATTGGCTAAGGAAACTTACGTTCGCAATAAGCCCCACGTTAACATTGGTACGATCGGACACGTCGATCACGGAAAGACTACTTTGACTGCTGCTATCTCAAAGGTATTGGCAGAAAAAGATGGTGGAACTGCTACTGATTTCGCTGAAATCGATAACGCTCCTGAAGAAAAGGAACGTGGTATCACGATCAACACGTCTCACATCGAATATGAGACTGATGCTCGTCACTACGCCCACATCGATGCCCCTGGTCACGCGGATTACGTTAAGAACATGATCACTGGTGCCGCACAAATGGATGGTGCCATCTTGGTTGTTGCCGCAACTGATGGTCCTATGCCACAAACTCGTGAGCACATCTTGTTGGCTCGCCAGGTTGGTGTTGAACATTTGGTTGTCTTCTTGAACAAGACTGACTTGGTTGACGATGAAGAATTGATCGACTTGGTTGAAATGGAAGTTCGTGAATTGCTTTCAGAATATGATTTCCCAGGCGATGACATTCCTGTTATCAAGGGTTCAGCTTTGAAGGCTTTGGAAGGTGATGAAGAACAAGCTAAGGTCATCATGGAATTGATGGACGCTGTTGATTCATACATCCCAACTCCAGCACGTGAAGATGACAAGCCATTCTTGATGCCTGTCGAAGACGTATTTACGATCACTGGTCGTGGTACTGTTGCTTCTGGTCGTGTTGACCGTGGTGTTTTGACTACTGGTACTGAAGTTGAAATCGTTGGTTTGAAGGATGAAATCCAAAAGACTACGGTTACTGGAATCGAAATGTTCCGTAAGACTTTGGAAGAAGCTCAAGCTGGTGACAACATTGGTGCTTTGCTCCGTGGTGTTGACCGTGACCAAATCGAACGTGGTCAAGTTTTGGCTGCTCCTGGTTCAATCAAGACTCACAAGAAGTTCATGGCCGAAGTTTATGTTTTGACTAAGGACGAAGGTGGTCGTCATACACCATTCTTCACTAACTACCGTCCACAATTCTACTTCCACACTACTGATGTTACTGGTGTTGTTGAATTGCCAGCCGGTGTTGAAATGGTTATGCCTGGTGACCAAGTAACGTTCGACGTTGAATTGATCGCACCAGTTGCCATTGAAAAGGGATTGAAGTTTACTGTTCGTGAAGGTGGCCACACTGTTGGTGCCGGAACTGTTACTGAAATCGAAGAATAATTTATTATCTCTTCAAAAAGTCCACTTTTGTGGGCTTTTTCTTTTGCTTAAAATTGCTCGATTTAAACTAAAAACCCGCGACTGTCAGTGATTACTGAACAGACAGCGGGCTTTTTTAAGCTTTATTTGTCTTTTTTAATACCCAAAGCCTTATCGCGAGCTTCCTTATCTTTCTTGCTATCAAGAATGGGTAGGTCGATGAGGTCTTCTAAGGGTGTGTTAATGTGCTCTTCTTGGTTGACAATTCGTCCCATGAATTTTGCCTCCGTTTTTGTTGATTGGCGCTATTATACCATTTTACGAGTTGATATGCTGGGACTAATCGTCTTTGCGTTCAATCAAATAGGTTAAATCAGAATGAGTTTGGTAGCTAGCCTTATCCGTATCATTTGTAATGGAGACGTCGAAGTTGGCTGCCTGTTGGTTACGGGTTAAGTTGACAATCAAGAGACCGTCATCTTTAAGGTGGTCCCAAAGAAGGGTGATTTGTTCGTTAAGCGTTTCTCGGTTAGGAAGGGAAGTACCGGTGTCAGAGCCGTAGTCAAGAATGGCGAGGTCAAGCTTTGAAACTTTACCAATTTGTGCTTGCAGCTTGCCTTGTGTCAAAACGCCGTTGATTACGTCAACGCGGTCTTGTAAACCAGCCATAAAAAGAGAAGAAGCGATTTGATTCGCATTTTCTTTCTCTTCGCTAAAGGTCAAAACTTGGCCTTGTGAGCCCACACGGCTCGATAGAAAGCGTGTGTTTAAGCCGATACCAGCAGCACCATCCACAACGAGGTTACCAGGTTCGACCGTTTCTTCAAGTGTACTTTGAATAAAATGTCGATTTGAAATTTGCATCGCGAGCTCCTTTTTCTTTTCTAATCTATAGTATACGAATTTTTACTGATTTATGCTATAATAAAGGTACTTTTCAACAATAGTAGTGATTGCGGAGCATCAGAAAGTAAGCGGGGATGGAAGCTTGCCAACTAAGATCATGAACTCGGTTGAAACCCCTACCGGTGAAGTGGAGTAGTCGGTACGTCTTGCTGCGTTAAGGCAACTTCGAGGTTCAAGAAATTGAACAAAACGTAGGTGGTACCGCGATGATAATCGCCCTATGTTAGGCCCAAGTGGCTTAACATGGGGCGTTTTTTAGTAGATGGAGGAATAAAATGGGATACGATCATAAAACAATTGAGAAGAAGTGGCAAAATTTTTGGGATGAGGATCAAACCTTTGCAGCACCAGATAAATCAGATAAGGAAAAGTTTTATGCCTTAGACATGTTTCCATATCCATCTGGTCAAGGATTACATGTTGGTCACCCAGAAGGGTATACGGCCACGGATATCGTATCGCGTTTTAAGCGCGCTCGTGGCTTTAATGTTTTGCATCCTATGGGTTGGGATGCTTTTGGTTTGCCAGCCGAACAGTATGCTTTGAAGACGGGTCACAACCCCGCAACTTTTACGGACCAAAACATTCAAACTTTTAAGAACCAAGTGAAGTCATTGGGCTTCTCTTACGACTGGAACCGTGAAATTAAGACAACTGACCCTAGCTATTACAAATGGACGCAGTGGATCTTTGAAAAGCTCTATGAAATGGGCTTGGCTTATGAAGATGAAATCATGGTCAACTGGGCTCCTGATTTTCCAGGTGGTGGCTTGGTTGTTGCCAACGAAGAAGTGATTAACGGCAAGACGGAACGTGGGGGTTACCCTGTTTACCGCAAGCCAATGAAGCAATGGGTTTTGAAGATTACGGCCTATGCGGACCGCTTGATTGACGACTTGGATGATTTAGACTGGCCTGAAGCAATTAAGGAGCAGCAGCGTCATTGGATTGGCCGCTCAGTCGGTGCCTCTATTCGCTTTGCGGTCGAAGGCCATGATGGTGAAAAGATTGAGGTCTTCTCAACGCGTCCAGATACGTTGTTTGGTGCTTCTTACCTGGTTTTGTCACCAGAACATGATTTGGTTGATCAAATCACCACTGCTGATCAAAAGGCGGCTGTGGCAGCTTATCAAGAAGAAATCGCCACTAAGTCTGACTTGGAGCGAACTGATTTGAATAAGGATAAGTCAGGGGTCTTCACTGGGGCTTATGCAAAGAACCCAGTTAACGGTGAATTGTTGCCAATCTGGATTGCCGACTATGTCTTGGCTTCTTATGGAACCGGAGCCGTGATGGGTGTGCCAGCGCACGATCAGCGTGATTACGACTTTGCTAAGAAGTTCGACTTGCGCATTACGCCAGTTATCGAAGGTGGCGACATTGACAAGGAAGCTTATAGTGGCGAGGGCGTTCACATTAACTCAGACTTCGTAGATGGCTTGGGCAAGCAAGAGGCCATCGACAAGATGATTGCTTGGTTGGAAGAAAATGGTGCCGGTGAAAAGAAGGTCAACTACCGCTTGCGTGATTGGATTTTCTCTCGCCAGCGTTACTGGGGTGAACCAATTCCTGTTGTCCATTGGGAAGATGGCACACAGACGTTGGTCCCAGAGGATGAATTGCCATTACGTTTGCCAGAAATGACAGAAGAGCAATTGAAGCCTTCTGGTACTGGTGAATCACCATTGGCCAATGCCAAGGACTGGCTGGAAGTCACTCGTGCAGATGGCATGAAGGGCCGTCGCGAAACTAATACTATGCCACAGTGGGCTGGATCATCATGGTACTTCTTACGCTATATCGATGCGAAGAATGGCGAGGCTTTGGCCGATCCTGAGAAATTAGCTTACTGGAAGAACGTCGACTTGTACGTCGGTGGAGCAGAACACGCGGTTTTGCACCTCTTGTATGCTCGTTTCTGGAACAAGGTCTTGTATGACCTTGGCGTGGTGAAGGAAAAGGAACCATTCCAAAAGTTGGTTAACCAAGGAATGATTTTGGGTGCTAACCACGAAAAGATGTCAAAGTCGAAGGGCAACGTGGTCAACCCGGATGATATCGTCAACGAATATGGTGCTGACACGCTTCGAATTTATGAAATGTTTATGGGCCCATTGACTCAGAACAAGCCATGGTCTGAGGAAGGGGTGACAGGATCTCGTCGTTGGTTAGACCGTGTTTGGCGCTTGCTCATCAATGAAGATGGTTCTGTAACGGACAAGTTGACGGATAAGGCCGATGACACGCTCAAGAAGGAATACAACTTGACGGTCAAGAAGGTCACGGAAGACTTGGAAAACATGCATTTCAACACTGCCATCTCAACGTTGATGGTCTTTGTCAATGATGCTTACAAGGAAGACAAGCTTCCAGCTGCTTACATGGAAGGCTTTGTGCAAATGTTAGCACCGTTTGCACCACACTTGGCCGAAGAATTGTGGCAAAAGTTGACGGGTTCAAAGGAATCCATCACTTATGTTGCCTGGCCAACTTATGATGAAGAAGCCTTGGTCGATGATACAAAGGAAATCATCTTCCAGGTGAACGGCAAGGTCCGTTCAAAGCAGGTCTTACCAGCTGATGCCAGTCAGGACGATTTGATTGCAGCAGCAAAGGCTGATGAAAAGGTTCAAAAGAACTTGGATGGCTTGGAAATCAAAAAAATTATTGCCATTCCAGGTAAGTTCGTTAATATTGTTGCGAAGTAAGAGCGAACGTGTTATCTTGGTGTTTAGCTGATTTAATCGAAACAATCCAAGAATAGCCCGTTAGGAAGACGGATTTTCCTTCCTAATGGGATACATATTAAAGGTGATACAGGTATGACCCAGGATTTTTATAACGAACAAGAGGGTGGTCAAGAAAAAAAAGACCAGGCGCCGCTTGATGACCAACATCTAACGGCTGACGAGTTGCTCGCCAAGTTAGAGCAAAACCTTCGCCCTAAAACCAAGCAAGAAAAAATTGTCGCTTTTTGGCCAAAACGGTCGCAGCGACGAAAACAGAATTTGAATAATGGCGATTCGAAAGGTGATCCAAAACCATTGTCTGAATCCGAAATCAAAGTAGAACAACCAGCAGTAACAACTAAAAAATCAGCCTTCTTTCAGCGCCGGTCAAAGCAGTCGGCCAACCAAAAAGATGGCAATGATGGTCAGCCAGTTGATGACGTAACAGCTTTGGCAGACCAAACAGTGGCTTCGTTGGGACGGTCTGCCAGTGATGAGCAGGCTCTTGACCAAAGTCAGGGTGGCGGAAATAGTGCCTTGGTCCGCGGGTCCTTTTGGTTATCCTTGGGAAACATTGTTTCTCGTCTCTTAGGAGCAGTTTATATCCTGCCGTGGTTGGCCATGCTTGGTAAGGCAGCCAACCAGGGAAATGCCCTCTTTTCGCAAGGGTATAATATCTATGCGATTTTACTTTCAATTGCTACCTTTGGTTTTCCATCAGCCATTTCCAAGGTAATGGCCCAACTGATTGCTAAAAAGGATCAGAATGGTTTATGGGCCCTTACCAAACGATCACTACAAATTGGGGTAGTGCTTGGGATTATCTTTTCGACCTTGTTGTACGTTGCAGCGCCGCTCCTATCGAACGGCAATGCCCAGGTCGTCCCAGTTCTGCATTCTTTGGCACCGGCTGTTTTGGTCTTCCCAGTGATGTCGATGGTTCGTGGAATCTTCCAGGGACATCAATTAATGCACATTTCAGCCTTGTCTGATATTTGGGAACAGGTTGGTCGTGTGATTTACTTGTTGTTAGCCACTTGGATTGTCTTAAGCCATGACAGCAGTAATTGGACTGGGGCTGTTGTCCAGTCAACATTTGCCGCCTTTATCGGGGCGCTCTTCTCATTGGCTGTCTTGGGCTATGGCTGGGTGCGCTATGCGCGGTTGATTCACCCAGTTGCCGGCGTGCCGGACGAGCAAGCCGCTTTGGCACAAATGAGTGCTGCGAACCAGCAAGCAGTCGCTGAAAATCAAACAGCCACTGACCAACCTTTGCACCGTCGTCATCAACAAGATGACAGTCAAGGACAAAAGAATCAGCCAACCGGGTCAAAAGCACTATCGATGGTCATCAATATTTTGAAGGAATCATGGCCCTTTGTTGTTATTGGTTCGTCAACGAATTTGTTCTTGTTCGTTGACCAGTATACTTTCTTCCCATTGATGAAGGCCTTTTTCCATACGAGCCTTAGTCAGTTACAGATTGACTTTGCCTTGTTCTCAGCCAATCCAAATAAATTGGTGATGATTGTCATTTCTTTCGCCACAAGTATTGCGGCAACGGCCTTGCCAATCTTGGCAGCCAAGAAGGCGGCTAAGCAAATGGGGGCCTTGAAGGAACAGTTAATTGCCGTCTTACGATTGACCTCCTTAGTCTTGGTGCCATCTGCGCTTGGTATGTACGCTGTTTCGGATCCTTTGTACCGATTCTTCTATCCAATTGATCAAACGGTCCAAGCTGGGATTTACTTGCTCCAATTCTCAGCTGTTTTGACGATTATTATGTCCTTCTTTATGTTGTTGGCCTTTGTCTTACAGGCCTTGTCACACGGTAAAGAAGTGATGCGGGCCTTTGGTTATGGCTTGTTAATTAAGATTGTGATTCAGGCACCATTGATTTACCTCTTCCAGGGGATGGGGGCTTTGATTGCTACCGCCCTTGGTTTAGGTTGGTCGCTATATCTGATGATGAAGTATCTGAAGGAGCATTACCAAGTTTCGATGAGAACCATCCAGGATACCTTGCTAAAGACCTACCTATCAGCGGCCGTAATGGCCATTGTTGCCTTTTTGTTAACTTGGGTCTCAAAGACTTTCTTGCTGACGACGGCAACAAAGGTTGGTGCCGGCTTAGCAACTGCTTTAGGGGTGATTGGTGGACTTGTCGTTTTGCTGGTCTTATATCGCCGTTTTGGCCTGTTAAATCAGGTTCTAGACCGTGGCCACGAGCCAGAAAAAATTAAATAATGATTGAATTCTTAGCCAGACAAATGTCTGGCTTTTTTGTATCAAGAATCAATCTATCGTGGTTTTTGTTTTCTTTTCTTTTGTTTGGGAAATGTTGGCTACCAGGCTGAAGATACAGGCTTTCTATGATATTATGAGAGACAGTGATAAATTCTTTTTTGAAAGAGAGGCTCGCCATGCAAGCTGTAACAAAATCTTGGCGTAAGGCCGCGCTGACAAGCGCTGTTTTCGTAATCTCCGTTGGACTACAGGTTTTTGGATTGAATTATTTCTTAATCCCCAATAGCATTTTTTCTGTTGGAATTAATGGAATTTCGCAATTGCTTTCCCTGTTGGTCTTTGATGCTTGGCATTTACGGATTCCAACCGGACTGTTCTTTCTGATTTTCAATATTCCAATTGGAATTATGGGTTGGAAATTAATTGGTGGTAAGTTTACTATCCTATCCTTTATCAACGCGATGGTGGTAGCATTGGCTTTGATTTTCGTGCCAGTCCATCCTTTCACGACTCAGCCATTGCTGGCCTCACTCTTTGGTGGCCTGCTGGTGGGTTCTTCTGTTGGAATTGCTCTGCGCTATGGTTTTTCAACGGGTGGATTTGATATTATTTCGATGGTTGTGCAAAAGCGAACTGGAAAATCAATTGGTGCCTTTAATAACGCAGTTAACTTTGTGATTGTGTTGATTGCTGGTTCCTTTATTGGTTGGCAAAATGCTTTGTACACTTTGATTGGGATTTACGCAACCGGACGGGTAATCGATGCCATTTATACTGGTTACCAAAAGCTCACGGCTTTGATTGTGACGAGTCGGGGACCGGAAGTCATCGATGCTTTGCACCGTGACTTGATCCGTGGCATTACCATTCTGCCATCAGAAGGGGCTTATACGAAGCGGGAGTCAACAACGTTGATGATGGTGCTATCCCGTTTTGAACTGTTTGAAATGCAGGAAACGGTTCGCCAGGTCGACCCAAAGGCCTTTATTAACTTCTTGTCAACGGTTTCCGTTGCAGGCGAGTTTTGGGATGCCGACCGGCAATTACAAATGAAGAAGTCAATGGGACCAAAAGCGGTCACGATTGACGCCCAATTGGAGGCTGAACAACAGTTGGCTGACCAGTTGGATCAACTAAAAGATGAGGATTAAATTCTCATCTTTTTATAATTTAATGTTCGGGAATTTTTATTGCTAAATGAGAAAAAACCGAGTACAATTATCAATAATAATTTAAGAGAAATTTACAGATATATCGCTGGAAAATGGCCAGCAGTCTCTACCGCGCCCCAAAAGTCGTGACTATCCGTGAATGCGAATCAAAGGTTTTTTGACGGAGCATTTTGCGGAGCTGTGGTAGCTGCAAAGTGCTCTTTTTTGGTCTATATTGTAAGCAGGATGGTGAGGAGAATCATGGCAGAATTTAAGATTAAAAATAAGTTCGTCCCAATGGGTTTGACCTTTGACGATATGAAAATGGTCGCCCCAAGAAAAGACGAAATTTCAGTTGATGCCGTTTCTTTGGAAACGGAATTGACGCCTACGCTCAAGCTGAAGATTCCTTTGCTATCAGCCGCAATGGATACTGTCACAGAAGCGAATTTTGCCATTACCCTGGCACAGTTTGGTGGCTTGGGCGTTGTTCATAAGAATATGACGATTGCTGACCAAGCAGGTGAAATCAAGAAGGTGAAGGAACACCAAGTTGATTTGAATCAATTCCCTAACGCAGCTTTGGATGCCAAGGGTCGCTTGATTGTTGCCGGTGCCGTTGGGGTAACCAACGACACGGTTGACCGTGCTGGTGCAATGGTTGATGCCGGTGCCGATGCTATTATCTTGGATTCTGCTCACGGCCAATCAGAAGGTGTTTTGCGTAAGGTGCGCGAGGTCAAGGATGCCTTCCCTGACGTCAACATCATTGCTGGTAACATTGCTACTGAAGGCGCTGCTTCTGATTTGTATGATGCTGGTGCTGACGTCGTGAAGGTTGGTATTGGACCTGGATCTATCTGTACAACACGTGTTGTTGCCGGAATCGGTGTACCACAGTTGTCTGCCATTCGTGATGCTGCTAAGGAAGCTAAGCGCCGTGGCAAGGCAATCATTGCTGATGGTGGTGCTAAGACGCCTGATGACATCATGAAGGCAATCGCCATGGGTGGCAACGCCGTGATGCTCGGTTCAATGTTCTCAGGCACAAAGGAAACTCCTGGGGAAGTCTTTGAAGATAACGGCCAGAAGTTTAAGTTCTACCGTGGCATGGGCTCCATTGCTGCCATGGAAAATGGTTCAAAGGACCGCTACTTCCAAGGTGAAGTTAACGAAGCCAAGAAGATGGTGCCAGAAGGAATTGAAGCACGAGTTGCCTACAAGGGCACTTTGGCTGATATTTTGATGCCAATCTTGGACCACTTGCGCAAGGAAATGGCCGAAATGGGCGTGCACAATGTGCAAGAAGCCATTGACCAAGCCGAAAACGTTGAGAAGACCACTGACGTCTTTGACTACCAGGCTTCTTTGTAATTTTTACGAACACAAACTTTTGATCGGGAGAAATTATGACTGACATGAATACACGACACGGCTTGGGTTACGACGAAACCCTTTTGGTCCCAGCAGCTTCAAATGTTTTGCCACACTTGGTCGACTTGAAGACGCATTTGGGCGCATTGGCTATGAATAACCCGTTGGCAGCTGCAGCAATTAATCCAGCTGCTGATCAACAAGAAGTCGTTTTGGCTGTGGCTCAATCTGGTGGATTGGGTTTGGTTGCTGCTAGTGAAGCTGTTGCAGATCAAGTAGCTGCCGTTGAAGCTGTGCGTGCCGCAACTGTTGATTTGGACAAGAACCCACAGACTTTGGTAACTGAAGATGGTCACGTGGCCGTTGGTGCTGAAATCTGGTTGGCCGCTGACGTGAAGGAACGTGCATTAGCATTGGTTGGCGCTGGTGTTTCTGCTTTGTTCCTTTACTTAAATGATGATTTGACGGCTGATATTGCCGCTGAAATCAAGGATTTGAAGGCAGCATTGGGCCAGGTTACTTTGGCCGTTGGAACTATTGAAGATCCTGCAGTTGCTAAGGAACTCTTCGACTTGGGTGTCGATGCCGTAATCGCTGGCCGTTCAGTTCATTCTGACTGGCCTGATGACATTCATTACCCATTCTTGACGACTGTGATGGGCATTGCTGAAGTGGCAGACCCATTGGATAAGACAGTTATCGCTCAGGGCGGTATCCATTATTCCGGTGATGTTGTTAAGGCCTTGGCTGGTGGTGCTGATCTGGTCATGGTCTCTGATTACCTTGCCAAAGAAGACGTTGCTGAAGACGCTGTTTTCCAAATTGATGGTGGTTTACGGGCCGGAATGGGGTATACTGGTTCACATACGGTTGCTGATTTAAAAGAGTCCGCACAATTCGTTCAAATCACGGATAACGGCTTGAAGGAATCACATCCTCATGATGTGGAAATCACTAAAAAAGCGCCAAATTACGTTGAACAGGAAAGAGACTAAGCCATGACCACAGGTAATGACAAAATCTTAGTATTGGACTACGGGTCCCAATACAACCAATTGATTACGCGACGCGTTCGAGAACTCGGCGTTTTCTCTGAATTGAAGTCATCAAAGATGACGATTGATGAAATTAAGGAATACAACCCTAAGGCAATTATCCTTTCGGGTGGTCCAAAATCAGTTTATGATGACGATGCTTATCCAATTGACCCTGAAGTATTCAAGTTGGGGATTCCCGTCTTGGGTGTTTGTTACGGGATGCAATTGATGGCCCAACATTTGGGTGGTAAAGTCGAAGCCAACCCAGGTAATGGGGAATTTGGTCAGACTGTTATCAAGCAGACTGCTCCTTCAAAGCTCTTTGCTGGTACACCAGAAGAGCAAGTTGTCTTGATGTCACACTCAGACAACGTCACAAAGTTGCCTGACAACTTTGTTGTGGCTGCTGGTTCTGAAAAGACGCCAATTGCAGCGATTGCTAATGATGATGACCGTCTGTACGGTGTTCAATTCCACTCCGAAACAACGTTGTCTGAACACGGTAAGGAAATCATTAAAAACTTTGTCATCAACATTGCTGGAGCAGACGCTTCTTGGACAATGGCTGGTTTCATTGATGAACAAATCGAAAAGATTCGCGCCGAAGTTGGTGACAAGAAGGTCTTGCTTGGTTTGTCAGGTGGGGTTGACTCATCTGTTGTTGGTGTCTTATTGCAAAAGGCTATTGGCGACCAATTGACTTGTATCTTTGTTGATCATGGTTTGTTGCGTAAGAACGAAGCACAACAAGTGATGGACATGTTGGGTGGCAAGTTTGGCTTGAACATCATCAAGGTTGACGCACAGGATCGTTTCTTGTCAAAGCTTGCTGGTGTTACTGATCCAGAACAAAAGCGTAAGATTATCGGTAACGAATTTATCGAAGTCTTCAACGATGAAGCCATCAAGTTGAAGGACGTTGACTTCTTAGCCCAGGGAACGTTGTACACGGATGTGATTGAATCTGGTACGGATACGGCCCAAACAATCAAGTCACACCACAACGTTGGTGGTTTGCCTGAAGAAATGAACTTTACTTTGATCGAACCTTTGAACAAGTTGTTCAAGGATGAAGTTCGTGCCTTGGGTGAAGAGTTGCAAATGGACCACGAATTGGTCTGGCGTCAACCATTCCCAGGACCAGGTCTTGGTATTCGAATCATGGGTGAAATCACTGAGGACCGTTTAGAAACTGTCCGTGAATCCGACTTTATCTTGCGCGATGAAATCGCCAAGGCTGGTTTGGAAGGTGATGTTTGGCAGTACTTCACTGTTTTGACCAACAACAAGTCTGTTGGTGTCATGGGTGATTACCGTACGTACGAATACACGATTGCCGTCCGTGCCATCACTTCTGTTGATGGTATGACAGCGGACTTTGCCCGCTTGCCATGGGATGTGTTGCAAAAGGTTTCTTCACGAATTGTCAACGAAGTGGATCACATCAACCGCGTCGTGTACGATATTACCGCTAAGCCACCTGCAACGGTTGAATGGGAATAAAACTTATATGCAAATTGAAACCGGAATGTTGATTTAACGGCATTCTTGGAAAGATAGAATTGATATTATTGGCGGGGAATGTGTTCTCTGCTAAATCCCCGCCAAGTTTGGGCCGATAGGACCGAACTTGGCGGGGATTTTCGTTGAATTGTCATTAACGACCAGGCAATCCGGTGTCCTGGGACAAGAATTAGGATGTTAAGTGTTCTGTAAAGGCATAGAGCGTGACAGCCTCGAATATTTGTTGAATGGAAGGTTATGTAAATGTGAATATTCACTGACTAAATCGAGTAAAATGAATCTAATAAGAAACCACTGGAGGATAAGCTGATGCCAGCCAAAAGCAATGAACTGAAAATTTAAGATAAGCTCTGGGAAGCCTGTGACAAGTTGCGCGGGTCGATGGATCAGTCTACTTGTTGTACTAGGACTGATTTTTCTGAAGTATGTTTCCAATACATCCGAAGAATGACACGCTGAACTTGAGGCGACCGAGTATTCAGAGGATGCGGAAGACCGTGATTTTTACGATGTCGAAAATATTTTCTAGCTACCTGAAAATGCACGTTGGTCTATAATTGTGGAGACCACCAAAATACCAGATGTCGGCACCATCATTGATGCTGCTATGACTTCTATTGAAAGCGAGAGTGACAGTATCAAAGGTGTCCTGTCAAAGAACTATGCGCCTGACAATCTATCTAAGGAACGACTCTGCTCAAAGGACAAGCTGGGTGCAGCGTGAGTTGGCTCGGGGAAGCATGCGAAATGTTGTTAAGAGATTGTTGCGCAAATATGGGTATCCGCTTGATTTTGCCAAATTCGCCGTGGAAACTGTAGTGGAGTAAGCTGAAAAGATGGCATTCGGCGCAAGTGTGGGTCATAATTAGCCGGTTGTTTGTGGTAGAGTAATCTTTATGGTGAAAAGGAGAAGAACTATTCGAATGCTTAAAATTGATAAAGCTATTTTAGATACAAATAGTGTAATATGTGATAACATTTCTCAACTAGGTGTGGCTGATAGGGGCCTCTTAAGCCAGAATATACTTGGTCAGATTCGTAATTTTGTAGAATATGTTGCAATTAAAGTATGTTCTAACGGTGGTGATGTTGATCCTAATGACTATAATTTGAATGTGGAGTCCTTAAAAAAAGTGCAGCGCAGGGGCGATTTACAGTTTCTTTATAGGTTCCACAAAATGCTACAAAAGTCCGTGTCGCATTATACCCTTAACAAGGATGGGTCAGAACGTCTTATGCTCAAATACTATGAGCATCTACTAAAAATTAAATTGTACTTGAAAAAATATTTCAATTTGGAGGTACTTGAGAATATTAGTGATTTTCCTATAGATACGGACGCCGAGCTTTCGAATTATTTTGAGAAAATTGCTGAGAAAATTGAAAATCCAAGTACAGATAGTTATCCAGTAACTTATAACGATCGGTATTATGTGAGAAAAGTAAAGCCCTTTTTCGTGAATCAAGAAATCTACTACGAAATCACGTTTACTGCTGCAAATTCCAATGCAAGTAAATTTGATAGAGTGATTGCGTTTACAAAGCAAGAAATTGTCGATAACTATGCTGTGAAATTTTCATTACACAATGACACAATTCGTATCTTAGATAAGAATATGTCAATTCTCGTAATCGATGGATATGAGGTGTCTATCCGACCGTGCGAGTGGGATAATCTATCTGAAATTTTTGGACCAAGAGTGAGGCACAGTACTAACTCCAAAGAGTACAAAGAGTTGATGAGGTACCTTTCAAGTGTCAAGATGTCCTTAACCGAATTGGTGAGCAGTGATCAGACCTACTATGATTTTATAAAACAGCAAATTACAGATGGTGTGCAATCGGTCAGTATTTATGAAATGCTTGATCAGTGTCGAAATATTATAATCGGTAATAGACAAGGCGCCAATGTATTAAGATATTTGCTTCAGAAAATGAATAACCGTGTTATCAGGTGGCAGTATTCAAATGAAAAATGCGATCGTCTATCGAATCTTTACTTGAATTATGGCTGTATCCCATTTGATGATATGCCTTATTGCACATCTCTTCGAAGACACAATCCAAAAATATATGATTTGTTTGAATCTATTCCCGTTTCCGGGCATGAGCACGAATTGCTTGCTAGGTATATTAAAAATAATACAGAGGTAGAGGAGCAGCTTTTTACACCCAAAGACAAGATTGATGGTTTTGAAAATATTGATAGTTTAATTAAGAAATATAATGACTCTCTGTATCACAAGCATACTGACCGTAAAATTGAAGAATATAAATCCCATCTCTATATCAAGAGTCATGTTGACGATACCACGGAGATTATCAAAACACTAAAGCAGTTGGCGGCCTCTGGCATAGCTCAATATACAGGATCGGTTGATTCGTGGATATCAAGAGAAGCGTATACGATTGATGACCAGAGCAAGCAAAAGGCTCTTCGGCAGATGTTTTCCAAATCCCATGTTGCATTGATATATGGCTCTGCTGGCACTGGTAAATCTACGCTAATTAAGCATATTTCTAATTTTTGGGCCAACAAAACGAAGATATACTTAGCCAACACGCATCCAGCTGTAGATAATATGCGAAGGAAGGTCACGGCTGGAAATAGTGAGTACCATACGATTGCAAAGTTTCTTTCGAGTCGAAATGTTCGTTTGGACTGCGACATCCTCTTTATTGATGAGTGTAGTACCGTCAGCAATGAAGATATGCGAAAAGTTTTAGAGAAAGCTGACTTTAAACTGCTTGTACTTGTTGGTGACATCTATCAAATTGAGTCGGTCTATTTCGGAAACTGGTTTAGTATTGCAAAAGAATTTGTACCCAAAACGTCGATATTTGAATTAACTCATCCATATCGTACGAATGACAAAAATTTGCTGACCGTTTGGGATCGAGTCCGCAAACTTGATGATGCAATTCTAGAACCGCTAGTCAAGAATGGATATGTCTCGAGGTTGGACGAATCTATCTATGAGCATAGCGAAGATGATGAAATTATTCTGTGTCTGAATTACGATGGACTTTACGGAATCAACAATATCAACCGATTTTTGCAAAATAGTAATCCTTCTAAGCGTATTGTTTGGGGAATAAATACTTATAAAGTGGGCGATCCGATTTTATTTAATGAATCGAACATTTTTTCCCCGTTAATTCACAATAACTCAAAGGGAAGAATTGTTGGCATTCGACCAGAACAGCAAAAAATATGGTTTGAAATCGAACTCGAGGAATCATTGAATGAATTTGAGGCCAGTGGGTATGATTTTGAACTTATTGGAGAATCCGCATTGGGAAAATCTATTATTTCGTTTGGCGTGAATAAATATCGGAGTACCGACGAGGATGATCAAGATAACGATTCTACTATTATTCCATTTCAAATCGCATATGCAGTCTCCATTCATAAAGCGCAAGGGTTGGAATACGAGTCGGTAAAGATTGTAATTACGAAGGAGACAGAAGAGAGAATTACACAAAATATTCTCTATACGGCTATTACCCGAGCTCAGAAAAAATTAAAAATTTACTGGAGTCCCGAAACCGAACACTCTGTGCTTGAAAAACTTACAGTTAAAAATTTTGCAAAGGATGCAAGATTGTTATCTAAACTTTCTTCGCTACCAATGATGAAATAAGGCGCGCCGGGGGCTTTTAACTTCGTATTGGATTCGTTCTTTGTGCAACTTTGTCGCCTGATAATTGTTATATGTTATTACAAAGCTCATCTCGTGACCTCCTTCGTCATTGAATGATACGGGCGTTTTTTATGAACGAACCCGAAATCTGAACTGGCTTTTGTAGTTAATATAAAAATATGTTGATAGAAGGCTGAAAAAATGGCTATCTAAGAAACAAATAAACAGTATAAGATATTGTTAACTCAGGAACAGCAAAGGCAAGAGCGAGAACGCAATCAAAAACAGTGTGACAATGTGAAATCAGTTATTAATAATCTGAAGTCTTGTTTATTTCGTGCCCTAGATATTTTGATAGCATATATTGATATTTAAGTTTGTTGATTGTACACTGAACATATTGAAAACCCTAAGTTTGAGTTCTATACGCGGCCAAATGGACACAATGAATTTAAAGAATTCTTAGACAATTTAAAGACGGTAGAAAAACAAAAATTAGTCTCCGTAATTGCCAAGACACAAGAGTTTGGGTTGCAGGTTGCAGCACGCCAAATGTGGATTAAAAAAATTTCAGATGGTATTTTTGAGCTACGGACGACATGATCGAATATTCAGCGTGGTTTGTATTTTCATGCTGATGGTTCGCATTATGTGATTACGCACGGATTTACGAAGAAGACCCAGAAGACACCTGTTTCTGAGCTTAATCACGCCAAAGAGCTTAGAAAAGAATACTATGATAATCTGGGAGGTAACTAACTATGGCAAAGAACATTTCTTTTGACGATTATCTCGCCGAACAACTTAAAGACCCTGAATTCAAGGCAGGCTTTGATGCTGAATCTGCCAAACTTGAGAGTGCAGTGGCGTTGATGAACGAACGTGAACGGGCTGGCTTGACTCAACGGGAACTAGCAGAGCGTGCAGATGTACCACAATCAACGATTGCAAGAATTGAACATGGTCAGAATACTAGCTTTGATACCATGAGCAAAATCGCTTCTGCGCTTGGTAAGAAACTTAAAGTGGAATTTATGTAAGTTTATTCATGATATGAATAGCAAATGTCATCACTGATTTTGATTTGAATTTTAAAAATTTGGACATGTTATTAACCAAGCTTTAGGGCTGATGGCTTTCAGTATTTTCTTATTTGCCCTGCTATGTCCCGTGAACTAAAAACAAAAAGACGAACCATGCTTCACAATCGGTCATGCTGACCAGGTTAGTGTCGACGGGTTCGTCTTTTTTTATTCGGGAAATGGCTATTATTAGGACGGCTTCGTATTGAGCCATTCAAAGAGGTAAATCAGTGATGCATTTTTATTTTGTACCTGGTTAATCGTTACTGGAAAAGGTGCCAGAGTGTAGTTATTCGTTTGAACCAAATCAATTAACTGAGGAACTAGTCCCTGATTTTGAATGACAATCTGGTAAGAACCTGCGGGAAGGGGCTGGTTTAGGATAAATTCATCGGCCTTTTCTGTTAGGGCCCAGACTTGCCCACTTTGAAGGTTCTGGAGTGTGACAGTCATGGTTGACTTGGCTTGGATTTGAACTGAGAAAGTATTAGCGGGTTTGGCTAAATTAACTTGTTGCTCAAGCGTTGTGCCAGGGCTGATAGTCGTTGGTTGAGCGTGGTATTGAACGGACAGCTGACTCCGTTGTGCGGCCACAACAATGGTGGATAGCGAGTAGGACTGAAGGAAAACGGCATAGATGGCAATGGTTGCCGAAATGAGAAAGGCGACACGAGGCCAGCGTTTTTGTCTTTTAACCTCGGTAACCTTTTGTCGACGGGTGACAGGGGCTGGTAAAGCGACTAGAAGGACGAAAAGAGCTGGTAGGATATTTTGCCCATAACGTGATTCTGCTTCCCAAAAAATCACATGGAAGGCTAGGTATCCCAAGGCGGTTAAAACAGCTAGCAGAGCTAGTTGGTCTTTTTGACGATGAAAGCGTGGTCGCCAGCAAAGTAGGCGGAGGCTAACCGTGAAAAAGAGAATGATCGAAGCGACAACGTAGCCGATTTTAATGGCTTTTTGATAAAAGGCAATATGGTCTTGATACCATTTTGGAGCCGATTCAAAGCCACCGTTATACCAGTCTTGGATGGCACTGACGTCTAATAAAATCGTTAATTTTTTGAGCCAGAGTTCACTGAGACCCAGTGGGCCGAGTGTTTGGATTCGATGGACAATTTGTTGGCTATCATATTGCCGACGGGCAGTGGTGTTCGCTAGGCTGATATCCTTTTCAACGTCTTGGTCATCGTACATGCCATCCCCACTCTTATTGAGGCCCATTAAGACCCAATGACTAGCAGGAAAGGCTTCGGCACTATGTGGTTGATAAGAACTAGCACGGTCAATTAATAGGGTGGCTGGCATCGCTAGGGTCATCTCCAAGCTGAGAAAAAGAATGGGGCGTAACAGTTGCTTTTTTGTCCGTTCTTTCTTGATGGCTAAAATCAGTAGTGTTAAGAATCCAGCTGGTAATAGGACAATCATATTCGGCTTCATCAGCATTCCTAGTAGGGCTGTGGCAGTGAGATCCAGGCTGATTTTAACCTTGGCCCTGGTAGTGTTAGCTTTTGGCCAGCGCCACAAAAGTCGGAAAATAACTAGGACGGCCAACATGGATGGCAAATCAGAATAAAAAACCTGGAGGTAATAAGTGTAGGCAAAGGGTGTTGCGGTCAGAAAGGCTAGAAGGCCTAAGAAGGTGCTCTGAGGACTCTTTAGGTCAGCACAGGTTTTCAAGGCTAAAACGATAAAGGTGTCGAGTAGGCTAATCGTGAGTAGGTGAATCGTGATGTTGTCGGACAGATGGACGAGCTGGCCCAGCGCAAAGAATTTGGACAGGATGTAGGTAATCGGAACGTTGTTGGGGTAGCGCCAGAAATAGGTACTTTGCCAGACGTGGTCACCAGCAGCCAGTTGATCGGCCTGGGACAGGACCCGGTAAGGGTCGTGGTAGACGGACACCGGTAGAAAAATCAGAATCAGCACCTGGCCGACAACCATTAACGTGAGGGCTAGGTAGGTGATAGTTCTGATTTGGCGGATGCTCAAGCGGTTGAAAAAAGGCCGCAGGTAGTAGCTTGCTATTAGGAGCAAGACAGTGGTGCTGACAATGGCGAGTGATGTTTGGGAACTAAAACTACCGGTACTACTAATAATGAGGCAGAGGGCAAGTAGGACAGCCAAAAGGGAATAGGGCCTGTGGCTTTTGGATGTGATTGACATGGTGCTGGCGATACCTTTCGTGTTGACTGAATTGAGATCAATCAGTTATTTGTTTATGTATGGGCAGCGTCTTGCTTGAATAATAAATAATACGCAGGACGCTGGTATTAGTACTGTGGCTCACCGATAAAAAATCAGGAAGTGTACTGTTTTCGTTTAGACTAGTTTTTACTTGGTAAAGCACGCGCTTGCCGTCGGGTTAAAAAGGCAGTCGCAGCTTGGTGGAGGAGGTCGCGATAACCTTCTAGTCGCAACCAAAAGCCAGTTGCTAAGAGCAGGCTAGCGACAACGTCTGATGGGTAGTGGTCACGCAGGTAAAAACGTGAAAAGGCCACTAAAATAATCCAAGTGCAGGCAGGGATAATCACGTAGTAGCGACTGTCCACTGGAATCTTTGGCAAAACGACCATCAGCAGGCAAATGACGAAAATTGTCGTACAAAAAGTGTGGCCACTGGGGAAGCTAAATCCGGTATCGGCAATGATTTGATGGCTGGGCCTAGGCCTAGCGATAGTCATCTTGATGATTTCAGTCAGTGCGGAACCGCCGAACTGGAGTAAAATGATCCAACAAGCTAGGAAGCGGTCTTTTTTGTAGAAAACGTAGCCAGCTAGTAGGACGGTCAGTGTAATCGCTACGAGTGGGCTGCCCAGGTCGGCTACGACGGTAAAAAAAGCGGTATTCGTGGGTGTCACTAATTTGGCCGTGCTTTGGCTAATCGTTGAATCGAAATTCGTAATGGCTGTTGAATTGGTTAAGACTCCGAGCGCCAGAATGGCAAAGGCTAAAATAAGGGCGAAACTTAAGAGTGTTTTTTGTTTATTTTTCATCGTATTTCCTCCGAAACGTATAACAAATAGTTTAGTTGGCATATGCATCTTGAACTACTTATGAAAAATAAGGCCAAGCTTAATTTTTTTCAGAATGGGACAGGCGAGCTGGTCGGTAAACAGTCTGTGAAATGGGGCGATGGCTGGTTTGATGGTGACAGTAAGAGATCGTAACATGACGTGAAATCGATTAAATTCCAAATTAGGTCAAGAAAGGTCAACCTTTTATTGGACTAAAAAAGCCACCCAAAGGGGTGGCAAAGGAATGCTGCCAATGTGAATCAATGATTACGAATGGCCGCTTTGGCCGGTAGTATCAATAGCACTCGGCAACAGAAGGGTGAAGATTGTTCCACCAGTCGGATTATCGGCTACGGACAAATGCCCGTGAATCAGGTCAACGAACTGCTTGGTAATGGCCAGGCCAAGGCCGGTTCCGGGGATGGAGCCACGGACATCGTCACTACGGTAAAAATGTTCAAAAATATGTGCTTTATCAGCCTCTGGAATACCCAAGCCTTGGTCCATCACCGTGAGGGCCACAGAACCATTTTCCTTGTTCGAAAGCGTAACGACAATTGGGTCTGAGGGTTTTGAATACTTGCTAGCATTTTGAATCAAATTGTGCAGAATCTGCTCGAGGGCCTCCAAGTTGGTCTGCGCCATCAAGTTGGGTTCTAGCTGTAAAATCAGTTTTTGAGGAATTGTTTTTTCTAATGGTTGCATGATTTCGCTGACAGCCGTAGTGACATTCATCCTCGTTAATGCCAATGACAGCGTTTCAACGCGCAGAATGGCCAGAAGGTCTTCGATAATTTGCTGCATTGCCCGTGATTCTTTGGTGATGTAGGTCACTGATTTTTCAATAATTTCTGGATGGTCAGCACCATGGCGGTCGATTAATTGTGCATGACTCTTGATGGTGGCAATCGGCGTGCGCAGTTCGTGAGCAGCGTTCATGACAAAGAGCTTCTGCTGGTCTTGTCGTTGGTTGAGGAGAGCGAGCAGGTGGTTGAAGTCTTGGGCAAGTTCCGTGACCTCGGTTGGCTGACTGGGAACAGGAAGTTGAATTAGACCAGATTGCTCTGCTTGATGGACCACTTGGGTGCTAGTTGACAGGTCAGTGAGCGGGTCCGTTAATCTGGCGGTTAACCGACGAATGTAGATGGGGGCGAGAACCAGAGTGACGGCGAGTAAAATGGCTGAGACTTCAATCACACGCATTAAGATGGAGAGTTGTGGACCGATATTTTGCCATAAGGTGTAGTAAATGCCATTGGAAGAAACAAAGCGTCGGTAAAGGAAGCCAAAGCCGGGACGGTAATACAAGTTATTGATAAAGGGCACTTTAATCATCTTCTTTTGCAAGAGGTCATCGGCTCGCGGTGAGAAGTAATATCTGGCTTCGGCATCTTGGCGCAGGTTATGGACGTAAATATAGCTATGGTTAATGTCCACGGTACTGTTTTTTCGCCAATCATCCCAATCATGGTCGCTATCAATTTCATTTTTCTTCAGACTGGCGGTAATCTGCCAGGTTGAGAGCTTCACATCGTTTAGGAGCTTATGGCCTACGCCAAAAATCATCATCAGACTAAAAGAGATGGTGATGACGATAATCATTTTGATTTGGCTGCGGAGCATGATGCTGGCGCTGGATTGTTTATTTTTCTTTGGTCTTTTAGTTGTGATCAATGGTGGGGTACCTTCATTGGTTGCCGCAGATATACTGGAAAATCAGCTATTGGGCGCCTTGGGCTATGCTATGGGTGCAGCCGAATCATCTGTTGGGAGACGTGGCACTATGAGTACGGGCAAATCAGTTTTCGGCATCGTCGGCTTGCTGTACTAACAAATCAACTGTCGGCACCGCTGGCTATTGCTGTGCTAACAAAACAACTGTCGGCACCGCCGGCTATTGCTGTGCTAACAAATCAGTTGCCGGCATCGCCAGCTATTGCTGTGCCGATTAATCAGCCATGAGAAACGTTGGCCGAAAGCATATAGCCCGTACCACGAATGGTATGGATCAGCTTTGGCTGGTCTTCATTCTGGTCAAGCTTATTGCGGAGGTTTTTAATGTAGACATCAAGAATATTTGGTTGGCCCTCAAAGTCAACGCCCCAGACAGTGTCTAAGAGGTAATCGCGGGTGCAGGGCTCATTTTCATGGTTCATTAGCACAACCAAAAGGTCGAACTCCCTTTGGGTGAGGGGGATGATAATGCCGTTTTTCGAAACTCTTTTTTTCTTAATATCGACAATTAAATCAGCAACCCGCAATTCCTGATTTTCCTCAAGAGGTCGTTGGCCGTGACGTTTGGCGATTTCAATGCGCGCCAGGAGTTCTTCTGTTTCAAAGGGTTTCGTGATATAGTCATCGGCACCGTTGGTCAGGCCGGCCAACTTATCACCAATGTAGTCCCTGGCCGTCAGCATAATAATCTGGACATCGCTTTCCTTGCGGATTTTGCGTAAAACGCTAAAGCCATCCAGGCGTGGGAGCATCCAATCTAAGATGATTACGTCAAATTGATCTGGTTGGTCATTAAAAATTTCCAGGGCTTCCAGGCCATCGTGAGCCTGGGTCACTTGGATGCCTTCTAGCTGAAATTCGGTGGAGAGGGAATCGGCCAAGCCTTCCTCATCCTCGACAAGTAGTAATCTGGTCTCCATTTGTCTCTTTCCTTCATAAAATGGGTTTTGATTTTAGTTCTAGGATACCGCGACTTGGTTCTTTTCGATACTAATCTTAACTAATTGCTTTCTGAAATTTTTTCAGAAAAGAATGATTCTCCTTCGGACAAAAATTCGGCAAAAGGCCTGCAGGAGTGTGGTAAGATGAGCGTAACAGATGAGAAAGGGTTAACTAATTCTGATTTGGCCCTAAGGAGAGTTGGATGAAGCAATTTTTACTTGTTTTGAAAAAAAGGCGAGGAGTTGTCACGGTCGTGGTTGGACTATTAGCAGTCTTGCTGGCTGGACTGGCCTACCAAAAGATTACCTACCAGCAAACCCACCTGTCAGGAAGTTACCGGGATATGAACGCTGAGGTGACAATGACCTTTAAGGGCGATCAGGCGACGATTTATTCGGATGGGCAAAAGACGATGACGGTTAAGTATCGGCTCAAGGATAACAAACTGACCCTTGAAGGAAGCGACGGTGTGACATCAAAGGCTACGGTTACCAAGAACCACCGGACCTTCATTAGTGATGTAACAGGGGCAACCTACCAAAAGCAAAGTTAAATTAATTCCAGCCATTAGGCTGGGATTTTTATTTTTGCACATAAAAAAATCAGAACCAGCCTCGCGGCTCGTTCTGATTAATCGGACATCAAATGTTTTATTTGGGTAACCTGATTTTATAAGTTGAATAAGCGGGTATTAGACCAAAGGTACGTCTTGCACCCAACCTTCAGGACCTTCTTGGTCACCGTATTGGATACCAATCAAGCGGTCATAGAGAGCTTGGGTCTTTGGACCAACTTCAGTTTCTGAGAAGAAGACATGCTTCTTGCCTTCGTGGGTAATGGAACCAACGGGCGAAATCACGGCCGCTGTTCCCATGGCTCCGGCTTCAGCAAATTGATCCAAATCATGAATGGAAATGGCTTCTTCAACTGGGTTCATGCCCATTTCTTCGGCCAAGGCCAAGAGTGAGTATTTTGTAACGGAAGGGAGAATTGATGGTGACTTTGGTGTCTTGAACTGGCCCTCCTTGGTAATTCCAAAGAAGTTGGCAGAACCGAGTTCCTCGATATACTCGTGTTCGCGTGGGTCCAAGTAGACAACATCGGAATAACCGGCCTTGTGGGCGTTGTCACCAGGCAACATGGAAGCGGCATAGTTACCACCAACCTTGGCTTGTCCTGTTCCACCGTGAGCAGCACGGTCAAATTCAGAAGTCACAAAGGCTGTTGGAGCCAAACCACCTGGATAGTAAGCACCAACTGGCATGGCAAAGATGGTGAACAAGAAGTCGTGGCCGGGGTGGACACCGATTTCAGGTGAAGTTGAAATCAACAATGGTCGCAAGTACAAAGAACCACCAGATTCGTAAGGAGGGATGAAGTCTTGGTTGGCCTTCACAACTTCCTTCACCGCTTCAACAAACTTATCTTCTGGATATGGAGCCATCAACAAGCGTTCTGCTGAGTTATGCATTCGATGGGCGTTACGGTCGGGGCGGAAGATGTTCACGCCACCATCCTTACGACGGTAGGCCTTCAAACCTTCGAAGACTTCTTGTCCATAATGCAAGGCAACGGCTGACTCGCTCAAATGGATGGTTGAATCAGTCGTCAATTCGCCTGGCTGCCACTGACCATCGTGGTATTCTGCCTTATAGCGGTAGGGCAAGTCATGATAACCAAAACCCAAGTTATTAAAATCGAGGTCGCTTACTTTTGCTTTCGTCATAATAATTCTCCTTCTGTTACTCAATGATTAACCTTATATTAGAATAAAATGAGAAAAAGTCAAGGGATTTTATCAGATTTTCATCAATCCGCCTTATTTATGTAATATGTTAAAATAAGTGTAACTTAGAAATTCGAGGAAACACGATGGTGAATTATCCCAAGGGTGTCCATGGCGATGGGCAGCAAGTGCAAAATCAAATTCAACGCGGCAAGAAGACGCAAAAAGGCCTCCTTTTTGGACGACGGGGGATGGCTCTTGAAAGCCTGATTAATGATGCCAACGAATACTATTTGGCCAACCATCTTGCGGTTATTTATAAGAAACCAACACCGGTGACGATTGTTAATGTTGATTATCCGGCACGATCAGCAGCTAAAATCACGGAAGCTTATTTTCAGCAACCATCAACGACCGATTATAACGGTGTTTATCAGGGCCGTTATGTTGATTTTGATGCTAAGGAAACCAAGAACAAAACATCGTTTCCAATGAAGAACTTCCATGAACATCAAGTGCGCCACTTATCCGAGGTGGTGGCCCAAGGAGGCGTTGGTTTTGTCCTCATCAAATTTACGATTTTAGATGAAACTTACCTCTATCCAGCACCTGATTTGGTCCGCAATTGGCAGGTCCTTGATGGCCATCGGTCATTGCCATATGCTGATATTGTGGCAGCAGGTTATTTGGTCAAGCCAAGCCTGATGCCCAGTCTGGATTATTTGCAGGCGCTCGACGATTACCTGGCAGATTTGTCAGTTGGCAAACGGGCTGGTCAGCCGGTGACTGATCAAAGGGCACAACGGCATCAAAAAAAATCAGCTGAAAATCAGGCAAAACAAGCGCTTCCGAAAACCGTGGGCAAGTTGGTTCAGACAAATCAGTCTCAACCAGCAGATGGTAATCACCTAGTCGAACAATCACAATCTGATGGGTGGCACCCATTATGAGTCGGATTTGGATGACCGGTTATCGAACATATGAATTGGGTGTCTTTAAGGAAAAGGACCCCAAAGTTCAGGTTTTGAAGTATGCTATCAAGAAAACGATGATAGAACAGTTGGATTTAGGTCTGGAATGGGTAATTACGGGCGGTCAACTCGGAGTGGAGACCTGGGCGATTGAAGTGGCGTTGGATTTAAAAGCAGACTATCCGGATTTGCGGGTCGCGATGCTCTTGCCCTTCGGTCATTTTGGTTCTCAGTGGCAGGAGGCGAGCCAGACGCGGTTGGCTGATTTAAAACAGCAGGTTGATTTCTATGCCGATGTCCATAAGGAGGACTATCAGGGGCCGTATCAATTGCGCCAGTATCAGGACTTTGTCCTAAACCACACGGATGGTGCGGTGCTCCTGTATGATGCCGAATTTCCGGGGAAAGCCCAGTACGATTATCAAGCGATTTTAGATTTTCAGGCACAGTCTCCATACCCACTGGAAACGATTAGTATGGATGACTTACAGGAATTTGCCAACGATTACCAGGAAAATCAGCATGACCAATGAGGAGGCGAAAATCCTTAAAATAGGGGGTAGCTCTAACTGATTGACTTGCTTGAAGACAACTTTATCTCAGTGCCGGGCGTTTCTTTTGCCTTGGTAAATAAATAATCGACAAAAAGTTGGATAAAATTTAAAAAATTAACGTTTGTTTAATCTGAAACAATTACAGTAGTATTACTAGCATGACTGTAAAACTTGCTACTGCCAGGTTTTCCTGGTATTATTAGCCTAGTTCAATTAGAATTTAAAGGAGTGTTTCTTGTGGCTCAAGTAAAGTATACTCAAAAAGATATTTACAACCGCGTTTTTAAGGAAAAGCGCGTTGGTGTCGGTTACGACCCCAATGATGTTGATGGTTTCTTGGATGACATCATTTCTGATTACGGCGTTTTCACCAAGCGCATTGAAGAATTGCAGACGCAAGTCGGTCAATTGCAGACTGCTTTGAAGCAGACTCAAGAAGAATTGACTGCTGAAGATCATGTTCGCGAAGCCCAACCGGTTGCACCCGCACCGGTCATTGAAGAGGTGCCAGCACCTGCTCCAGTTGAGACACCAAGCGCAACACCAACTAACTTGGATTTGATTAAGCGCGTTGCTAATTTGGAACGAGCCGTATTTGGTTCAGAAAATGGTGCAAACTAAGTTAAAAAGTGGTAAACTTTCTATTGCGATTAACGATGGTTTAATTGTTTAATGGCAGGTACTGAGTAATTGCGCATGATACTTCTCATGTGAGGAAGGTCCATGCTCGCACACTCTGCGATGGGTGTAGTGTTTGTGCTGGGATAAAGAATAAACCCAGGCGTGGTGCAAACCACGACGGCGACTGAAATGGCTAAGGCTTTGCTATGTCAAAATAGGTCTGAAAGTGCCATAGAAACGGATTCCTAGGTGAAAGTCTAGGACTTGAGACGAGGTAAACCCCACAAGCGGGCAACCCAAACTTTGGTAGGGGCGGCTGACCTAGTGAAATGAAACGATGGTCGGTATGGCGGTAACGCTTAGATAGATGATTACTGAAGGTGCTTAATCCCTGTTAAGTACTGGAACAAAACATGGCCTACAGGTACCTGTTTCAGGGAGTCCACACTTTGTGTGGGCTTTTTTTTATGGCTTATTATTGGTAGAATAGGTAAGTGCGAAAAGAGCTGGTTACTTTGCGAGCTCTTTTTTGATGTCAGACATTGCAAAATGAATGGTCGGATAACAAAAATAATAAAAAATGTTGGTCCCTGACTAACAAAAGGATTGAATATGTTCAAAAAAATTAGCAAAAAAATGCTGACCTGGATGACCTTGGCCATCTTGGTTTTGCCCCTTGTACTAGCATCTGCGACAGCCTTCACGACCAAGGCCAGTGCAGCTGAAACAGATCCAACTTTGGAGCGGATTCAAAAGAAGGGGACATTGGTCGTTGGCTTGTCAGCCGACTATGCACCTTACGAATTTCATAGTCAAATCGATGGTAAGGATCAAATCGTTGGTTTCGATGTCTCCTTAGCAAAGGCGATTGCTAAGAAATTAGGCGTTAAAATTCAAATTGAAGACATGGGCTTTGATGCCCTTTTGGGGGCTTTGAAAACTGGCAAGATTGATATGATTGCTTCTGGCTTCTCAGCAACACCAGAGCGAGAGTCACAAGTCGACTTTTCCCATGTTTATCTGAAATCACCCCAGACAATGATTGTGTTGAAAACAAACAAAGCCAAGTATGAAAGCGGTGAATTGTCAGCCTTCTCTGGTCAAAAGATTGGGGCACAAACCCAAACCATCCAGGAAGATGCTGCTAAGACGATTCCTGGGGCGACGGTTGTTTCATTGCAAAAGTATCCCAACCTGATTTCTCAGTTGTCACAAGGGGTTGTAGCCGGGGTCGTGGCTGAAAAGACGATTGCCCAAGCCTATGCAGATCAGAATCCGAAGTTTGCGGTGGTTGAGCCAAAGTTCTCAGCGGATTCAACCGGACAGACATCGATTGCTGTTCCTAAGAATTCACCAGCCTTGGTGGCTCAAGTCAACCAGGTCATTGATAAGGTGACGACCAATGGTCAGTTCAATAACTGGAAGAAGCAGGCCCAAAAGCAGATGTTTGCCTCAAAGGACAAGTCCTACTGGCAAAAGTATGGTCACTACTTCGTTGAAGGGACTGGCATTACGTTGGCCTTAGCTGTGGTCGGTGTCTTGATTGGAACCACTTTGGGAACTTTCTTTGCCCTCTTGAAGCTTTCATCCGTCTTTATCCTCAAGGCGATTGGAAACATTTACGTTGAATATGTCCGGGGAACACCTTTGCTGGTCCAGGCCTTTATGGTCTTCTTCGGAACACAGGCGATTGGCTTGCACTTGTCGGCTTTCGTAGCTGGTTCGCTGGCGATGGGCCTGAATTCCGCTGCCTACGTTGCTGAAATCATCCGTTCTGGAATTGAATCGGTTGATAAGGGACAAACGGAAGCTGCTCGGTCTTTGGGTCTTTCCCATGCCAAGACGATGCGTTTGGTAATTTTGCCACAGGCTGTCCGCACGATTTTGCCAGCCTTGGGAAATGAGTTTGTTTCGGTCATCAAGGAAGGCTCTGTTATCTCGGTTATCGGTGTCGGCGAGTTGATGTATGAAACGGGCGTTGTTCAGGGAGCTTCCTTTGAACCATTTATGCCACTGGTGATTGCCTCACTGATTTACTTTGTGTTGACCTTTACCATTTCACGGGCATTGGGCTATGCTGAACGACGTATGGCTCGCTAATTAAAAATTTTTATGGAAGATTCTTGCGATAGCAAGGGTTTTTTTTTTTTGATTGCCTTGACGAAAAAGGGCGTAAAAAAGAGCTGCCTGAGCAACTCTTTGAAAAATCAGTTTGGTTTTAGCCTTCAAACTTTACTCGGACACCTTCAGGGATGGCAAAGTCTTTTTGAACTAGTGTTAATTCACCAGTTTCGTGGTCGCGTGAGAAGACGGAAACGTTGTCCGTTTTCTGGTTAGCAACAACCAAGAACTTTTCGGCTGGATCGAAGTTCATGTCGCGAGGGAATGAACCTTCAGTCGAAATCGTTTGAATCAATTCGATTTCTGCTCCCATGTTGGATGTTTGGAAGACAGAAACGGAATCGTGACCGCGGTTTGACGTGTAGATGAAACGGCCGTCTTCCGTTAAGCGGATGGCCGCAGCACCATTGTGTTCGTCCCAGTCAGAAGGGATGGTTGAAATCGTCATGACATGGGCAAATGAACCGTCTTCTGCGTCGTACTTCAAAACGGAAAGCAATGATGACAATTCACCCAAGACGTAAGCGTATTGGCCGTCAGGGGAGAAGCGTAAATGACGCGGTCCAAAACCGTCGTCCGCCTTATAGCGAGCAACATCGGTCAAAAGGCCGTCAGGGTCGACATCTAAGGTAATGACTTCATCGGTTCCCAAATCAACAACAGCCAAACGGTTGTCAGGCGTCAAGTTGACATAGTGAACGTGGGAGCTGTCTTGTTCTGGACGAGGACCAGAACCGCTATTGTGCCATGTGTCCTTTAAGACCAGGGAACCACCGGGCTGAATAGCGTAAACTTCAACCGTACCGCGGTGGTAGTAGCCAGCAAAGACCAATTGACGGTCTTCATCAACGGCGATGTAAGCGGGGGCAGAGCCCTCGGTTACATTCAAGCCGATTTCAGACATGGGACGGGTGGCGTTATCAAGCGAAACAACACCAGCTTCATCGCCACGTTTTTCAACGGCGTAAACAACGTTTTCCTTGGAAATCGCCAAGTAGGTCGGATTCGTGCCAGCAAAAACTAAGCGTGCATCGGACAATTGACCGGTTGCTTCGTCAAAATCAGCTTCGTAAATGCCCTTTGAACTTTGGCGGGTATAAGTACCAAATAGTACGTGATGAACAGTCATGTTCAGTGTCACTCCTTTTTTAATATTCTAATCAGGGATATTGTAGCACATTTTTGTCATGGTCTCGACTGAGTAGCTAAAAAAGTAACAACATGTTGGTTTCTGATTTTTAAGGAGAGCGGCTCATTTGACACCGAATTGCCACGGGGAAAGCGTTGGTCAAGGCCCTTTTTGAGTTAGTGCTATGGTAAAATGTTTAGTAATAGAAATGTCATGAAAAGGAGCAACTATGCCGAGAGAAAACGGAAAAAAATCGACGGGGTTGACATCGGTTAAGGGACTTAAAACTTTAACTGCGGTGGTCTTAGTCTTGTTAATCATTTGGTTAGCCTATCAAGTACGCTTTATTTTTGGACCGATTGAGTCCTTTGTCGCTGCGGTTGGGGCACCAATTTTGATTGCAGGGGTCTTTTACTACTTATTGAATCCCTTAGTCACAAAGTTGGAAACGAAGTTAGGCTGGAAACGAAATCGAATTGTGTTGGTTGTCCTTGTCCTTTTTATCCTCATCTTGGTAGCGGCGATTGCCTTTCTGGCTCGAGTAGTGACAGTCCAGGTAACAGATTTGTTGACCCACTGGCCAAGTTACTTACGTGAGGGCCAGGATTGGATTAAGGAAACATTTGAAGGAAAGCAGTATGATCAGTTGCGGAACATTTTGGTCACGTCGAACGACCAAATTAACCATACGGCGATTGCTTGGGTGCAATCTCATCTGGGTGCTAGTATTTCTGGTGTTGGGCACTTTGCGGCCCGCTTAAGTGAAGTCGGTGTTGTTTTGGTTTCAACGCCCTTTATTCTATATTATTTATTAGTTGACGGTGCTCATTTGCCAGAATTTATTATCGACAAGTTGCCGCCCAAGGCGCGACCATCAACGAAAAATCTTTTGGCAGAATTATCAGGACAGATTTCAAAGTATATTCGGGGACAATTGGGAGTCGCGTTGTCCGTAACGATTATGTTTGCCATTGGTTATACGATTATCGGTTTGCCCTCTGGAATCCTGTTGGCTATCTTGGCTGGTGTCTTGAACCTGATTCCGTACTTAGGTTCCTTCTTGGCGCAGGTACCGGTCTTTGCGGTAGCCTTTGTGACCGGTGGAGTGAAGATGGCAGTTTTGGCAGCGATTGTCTTAGTCATTGAGCAACCATTGGAAGGTCATGTCATTACACCGAAGATTTTGGGGGATGCCTTGGATATCCATCCAGTGACGGTAATCGTTGTCTTATTGGCCTCTGGTCAAATTTTTGGTCTGCTTGGCTTTATCCTGGCAGTCCCTGGTTATGCCGTCTTAAAGGTTTTGGTGGTTCACCTTTATACCTGGTGGCGGACAAACTCAAAGTTATTTAAAGAAGAATTAGACAAAGAATTAGGAGAAACAAAATGACGAATCATGTTGTTTTATTTGAACCGGTCATGCCGGCGAACACGGGGAATATTGCCCGAACGACTGCCGGTACAAATGCTGTCTTGCATTTAATCGAGCCTTTAGGTTTTGATATTTCAGATAAAGCGGTGAAGCGGGCTGGTTTGGACTACTGGGATCATGTGGATTTGGTTAAGCACGATTCCTTACCTGATTTTTTGGCTACCTTAAAGCCAACTGATCACTTATACCTGGTTTCAAAATTTGCTAACCAGGACTATACGGATCCGGATTATACATTGGATGATGGCGACCATTATTTCCTTTTTGGAAAGGAAACAACCGGTTTGCCTGAAGTCTTTATGCGTCAAAATCCTGAAAAGGCAATTCGGATTCCGCAAAATGATGAACATATTCGTTCTTTGAATTTGTCGAACACGGTGGCAATCGTGGTCTATGAAGCCTTGCGTCAACAGGATTTTGCCAACTTGGATAAGATTCATGCCTATGAACAAGATAAATTAAAATAAATTTCCAAAAAAGGGTTGCAATTTAGAGATATGGTTGATATACTAATATAGTTGTTTGATAGAGATATCAAGCAACAACTGACCATGGCTCGTTGGTCAAGTGGCTAAGACGCTGCCCTTTCACGGCGGAATCGAGAGTTCGATTCTCTCACGAGCTACTATTAAAGTCGCAACTTCGGTTGCGGCTTTTTTGTTGCTATTAAAAAAGGCTCTATATCAAGGATATAGGGCCTTTTGGTTTGTATGGGAGTTTTTCGGAACTTGCTGAAAAGTTGCGGTAAATGTGTGTTTTGGAGTACTTTTTGCCGAATTTGCAGAAAATTTGTCGTAAATTTGCCGTAAAAATAGTTGTAAAAAAGCAATGATATAAAGCCTGATAAAGCCTGAAATCAACACGAAATTCGAACTTTATAGAGACCTGGTTCTTTTGTTTTTAAAAGGCAGGTCACTATGCGAATGGTCGAAAAAGTTTTTATTTGTTCATCGGTATTATTTCTGCTATGATGGCCAAAATTGCTTGAAAGAGGCTTGAGGTGCTGAAGGTGGCGGAAATATATGATTTTGCAATTATTGGAACTGGTTCAGTCGGATCGGCTGCTGGTTATTATGCTAGTCAAAAAGGCTTGAAGGTTTTGGAACTGGATGTAGCGGTGCCACCGCATACGCAGGGCTCGCATCATGGCCAGACACGGTTGATTCGTCATGCTTACGGTGAGGGTGAGAAATATTTGCCAATGCTCTTGCGTGCACAAAAATTATGGGATGAATTGCAACAGAAAACTCACCGCGATATCTTCCATCAGACTTCATTATTAAACGTTGGCCGGCAAGGGACTGATTTTATTGAAAATGTCGAAAAGAGTGCTCAAAAGTACCAATTACCGTATGAAAAATTAACGGGTGATGAAATCAGCCAACGCTGGGAAAACTTTAATTTTAGCGAGGACTACGTCGGCATTCTCGAAAAGAAAGCTGGTTATTTAAACTCTGAAATTGCAATTCAAACATATTTGGATTTAGCGAGGGAAGCCGGTGTTGAGCAAAAATTCGATAGCGCTGTTCAATCAATTGACTTTCAAGATGACATTGTGGTGATGACAACTGCTCAACAGGTTTATCGGGCAAAGAATATTTTAGTATCGGCCGGTACTTGGGTGAAGGAGCTTTTACCAAAGGTACCAGTCCAACCACTTCGCAAGGTTTTTGCTTGGTTTGATGTGGCTGATGAACAGTTGAATGAGGATGCGGGTTTTCCAGCTTATGCAATCGAAATTGACGATGAACAGACTTATTATGGTTTTCCGGGTAAGGACGGTACCATCAAAATGGGTCAACATACTGGTGGACAGCCCATCACCCAACGCTCGCAGAGAACTCCTTATGGCGACTATGCTTCAGATAAAGAAGAGGTGCTGCCCCTGTTGCGGCAGTACCTAAAAGGGGTTGGGTCACTAAACCATGGGGCTTCTTGCACGTATGATCAATCACCAGATGGCGATTTTATCATTGACCAGTTACCGGGTCATCCAAATGTGCAATTTGTGACCGGCTTAAGCGGTCATGGCTTTAAGTTTGCCAGTGTTCTTGGCGAATTGGCTGCCCAAAAGGCCGCCCAAGAAGAAATTACGACTGATTTATCAGCCTTTAAACTGAAACGCTTTGAATAGTTGGCTTTACTGCCTGATTTTTCAATCCACCAAAAAAGCTGCCTACTTCTTCTCAAATCGAAGAGGTAAGCAGCTTCTTTCATATATAAATATACGGGAGAGGAGCCAATTGGTGGGCGAAAATTAGCCTTGGTTGTTCTTCAAGCGCTTGTCCGCGGGCTTCACCTCAGGAACGCCACCCATGGCTTCAGGGTGTTCCTGGTAAGTGAACTTGTGTCCGTCCTTGGCTACCTGGCCTTCAAAGGCCTTTGAGCCAGTGCCATCAGAGAAACTCATGATGGTGTGGGCGAATTCTGAATGTTCGATATCGCCCATGTCGCCAGGAACAATGACACCGTACTTTTCTTCGAGTTCTTCTTGGGCCTTCATAAATTGAAGTTGGTGTTGTGTTTCACGAGCCAACAAGAACTTCAACATATCGCGGATTCCCTTGTCCTCTGTCATGTTGTAGAGACGAGAAACTTGGAGGCGGGCCTGTGATTCACGAACAACGTTAAAACGCATGTCGGCCACTAAGTTACCAGATGAAGTCACGTAGCCGGCATTCCAAGCTGCACCATTTGGGTTCGTTAGACCGGCGTTCAAACCATGAACCAGTGCGTGTTCGGGGTTCATACCGGACAATGTGGCTGCCTTAAGTGGGTCGCCGGCAACGTCAGCATCAGAGATTGGCGCACCTTCGAGCAAATAGCCAATCATTGTTGAAATCATTTCCACGTGACCGATTTCTTCGGTTCCAGTGTCTAGAAGTAAGTCCTTGTACTTTTCATCGCCAGTTGATGACCAACCCTGTGAAAGGTATGACATCATGCCGGTTGTTTCACCCCATTGGCCACCCAATGCTTCTTGCAGACGACGGGCCATCAATGGGTCCGGACGATCAGGCTTGGCGTTGTATTGTAACTTCCGAGTGTGCGTGAACATAATTTCCTACTTTCTGTGCTATCCGTGAGAATATTCGTTAAAAAATAAACAGTACCAATTTATAATTATTTATAAAACAATAACTATTAAACGCCTATTCTCTAGTAATTAACATTAAAATTAGTTGGTATATATAAACCTTTCCAATTTTAATATTTTGCGTTGAAATTAGTTTATCATGGACAATAGGAGCAGGTAAAGGAAAAATCAGGAAAATGGTCTAGACGACCGTGACTAAAGCTAGTGTTTTCAGTCCTGAAAACACTAGGAGCAAAAGAGGCGACTGTGCTAAGATAGAAGGAGTAAACTAGACATTTTCAGACCATTTAAGCGGTCTGAGGCAAAGGAGAACCCTCATGGCTAAGCAGACGAAACGTCGTAGTCAAAAGAAAAAGAAAGTTAGTCGGGCAGGAACTGCTGGACAAATTGTTGGCCTACTGGCGATTATCTTATTATCAATTTTTGCGATTTTTCAATTAGGACTTTTTGGCATTTATCTAGCCGATATGGTGCGGTTTTTCTTTGGAAACCTTTACCAAATTACTTTGTTGCCACTGATTGCTTGGGCCACGGTTTATTTGGTGATGGATAAAAGTTATCCAATTCCAGGTCGCATCTATGTCGGAGTGGGGATGATCTACTTGGCAACGGTCTTGCTGTCATCGATGCTGTTCTTCACACAGAACGAATTGCCAGGTGGTGGTTATGCTTCCCAGGTAATTCGATTGATTGGCCAGGATATGACCAATCAATCCGCTGGAACACCGGTTGGAGCTGGTATGTTAGGGGCTCTTTTATACCAATTAACCTTCACCCTCTTATCAAACGTTGGTGTAGCGATTATTGTCGTTGTTTTGTATATTGCGGGTATAATTGTCACTTTTCGTTTGCCCGCTCGTGACTTGGCGCAAAAGGGTGTTGTCAAGGCCCATGAAAACTTTACGGAGTTCCAAAAACAACAAAGTCAAAAGCGTGATCAGCGTCAATTGCTGGCTGAAAAAAAGCAACAGGATTTGACGGAATTTGGTGATCACCCATTTGGCTTGAGTAAAACGGAGCCGAAGGCAGATGAACCGGCAGCAGACCCATTCTTCCCCGACCTTGCCAAAGACATTGCCGGAGATGGGGCTGATTTGCCAGCAGAAGAAGGATTGAATTTGGGTGCCGACCCGGTTGAACCAACTATTAATTGGCAAGCACCGACAACGCCGAGCCCAGCACCTACTCCCGCTGCACCGGTGCAACCTACTAGTTCGCAGGGAAGTGAGGACGTGCACCTTAATGCTAGTGCTGTGGACGACGATGATTACCAGTTGCCACAAACCTCACTCTTAACAAAGACTCAGCCGACTGACCAGACTAAGGAGGCCCAAAGCTTGAATGCGAAGTCTCGTCTGGTCCATGACACGCTACAATCCTTCGGCGTGGACGCGACCGTGTCCTCGGTTTCCTTGGGACCAACGGTTACTCAGTATGAGCTCAAGCCGGGTCAGGGTGTGAAGGTTAACCGAATTGCGAATTTGGCGGATGATTTGGCCTTGGCCTTAGCGGCGAAATCAATTCGAATTGAAGCGCCAATCCCTGGAAAGCCCTATGTCGGCATCGAAGTGCCAAACGATACGCAGGCGGTCGTTGGTTTTCGCTCGATGATTGAGCAGTCCAACACCTTAGACCAGGGCTTGCTAACGGTTCCATTGGGCCGTGATGTGACTGGCAATATCGTGTCAGTGGACTTATCAGCCATGCCGCACTTGCTGATTGCTGGATCCACGGGTTCTGGAAAATCAGTTGGGTTGAACGGCATCATTGTTTCCTTGCTCTTAAAGGCCAAGCCTTCCGAAGTAAAGCTGATGATGGTCGATCCTAAGGTGGTCGAGTTGTCGATTTACAATGGTATTCCGCACCTGTTGACACCCGTTGTTTCCGATCCACGTAAGGCAGCCAAGTCGCTGCAAAAGTTAGTGGATGAAATGGAAAATCGCTATGATCTGCTGGCTCAATTTGGCAAGCGCAATATCGGTGAGTATAATGCGGCAGTGGACGACAATAATGCGCACGCCAAGGAAACCGGCAACGCTATCATGACAAAGTTGCCTTATATCGTGGCGGTTGTCGATGAATTTGCTGATTTGATGGCAACAGTTGGATCTGAAATCGAAGTTTCCATTGCCCGCCTGGGCGCCAAGGCACGAGCTGCCGGAATTCACATGATTTTGGCAACCCAGCGTCCCGACGTGAAGGTGATTAACGGGACGATTAAGTCGAATATTCCCGGCCGAATTGCCTTTCGAACGGCATCGGGAATCGATTCGCGGACGATTTTGGATACAAACGGCGCTGAAAAGTTGCTTGGCCGTGGAGACATGATTTTTGCCCCACCTGGCAAGGCTCATAAGCGACTGCAGGGGGCCTTTATTTCAAATCAGGATGTGACTGCCATTGTTGATTTCGTTAAGGGCGAACAAGATGCCGTTTATGATGAGAAGATGACGGTGACCGATGAGGAAGTCGCCCAGGATGAAAACGGTGGTGGCGGCAATTCGGATGATGAATTGTTCGAGGAAGCACTAGAATTCGTGATTGACCAGCAGAAGGCCTCGACTTCATTGCTGCAACGACGTTTCCGGATTGGTTATAACCGGGCGGCTCGCCTGGTTGATGATCTTGAAAATGCTGGCTATATTGGTCCGGCTGACGGTGCCCGGCCACGCCATGTCAATGTTAGCAAGAAAGCCGATGAATAAGTAAAGCGAAGTAAAAAGCGAAACTGCCAAAGTGAATGGCGGTTTCGCTTTTTTGGTGCCTATTTTCTTGGAGATTTGACGAGGGGGGGCCATTTGGCAGGTTAAGGGTAAATCTCCATCAAAAAAGCGCCTTCCCAAATGGGTTGGCGCAAAATTTCTTGATAAATTACTCCTGGAAAAAGGGCACGATCTGTTTGGCAAATGTACCGTCGGGATCGTTGACAAAGGTCTTGTAGGCCGCCCAGTAGGCGTCTTCGATGAGGAGTGGTTCGGCGATATTTTTTGGGATTGCTGTTCGTGGAATGCCACCACGGTCATCGCGAGGCCCTTCGTATTCCTTTGTAAAGTCGTCGAAACGCTTTTCAATCACAATGGCTTCAGGGCCAAACCAGTTATGGGGCTCCTTGGTTAAGAAGCTCTCTTCAATCTGGTAGGGCGTCCAATCGGGTAAGTCGACCGCAATTTTCATGGGGTGGACCAAAGTTTGTAACTGGACTTGGCCGAGCGCGATATCGGCGACGGCACCCGCCATGGCTGACGGCAGGTGGCGGTCCTGATTTTCCTTGGCAACCAGGAGGAACTGGCCGGTCATCTTTTCGTCAGCCGTGACTTCTTGGCCGGCGAGGACGTTGAGTAATTCGGTTGGGGTAATATTAATAGCTTGCATGAGAAATAGTTTAATCCTGAATTTGAATAAAGGCAAATTGAGCGAAGTCAAAGAGTCCTTGGTCGGTAATTTTTAGCGAAGGAATCACGGGTAGGGCCATGAAAGAAAGGGTCAAGAATGGGTCGAAGGCTAGTGGTGAAATTTTGGCAAAGGCTTCATTTAGGGTCTGCTGCTTTTGAATTAATTCTTCGTAAGGCAAATCAGACATCAAACCGCCGATAGGCAATGGTAAGGTCGTTACCTGACCGTTTCTGACAACCACTTGGCCACCACCGATTTTCTTGAGGGTTTCAACGGCCAAGACCATATCGTCGTCATTGACACCAGCAACAATCAAGTTGTGGGAATCGTGAGCAATGGTGGAAGCGATGGCGCCATCTTTTAGAGAAAGGCCCTTGATGATACCCAGACCGTGGCCGAGGTCGTGGTAGCGTTCAATCACGGCCACCTTGGCGAAGGTTTCGTTTGGGGCAAATTGGCCGTCTGCGTCCACCGGCACCATTTCGACCTGGTGCTTTGTGGTGATGTGGTGGGGCTCAATTTCAATCACGTGGGCTTTTTTGCTGGCATCTAATGGCAAGGCCAAATCGGCTTTGCTAAAGGTCAAATTGATTTGCTGACCGGGAAGGCGCAAGACGTCTTCTTGCTTGTTTTGAAAGAATTGGCCACCGACCATGACCTGGTCAATGGTAACTTGCTTTGGATCAGTCAGCATGACCAAATCCGCCTCGAAACCTGGAGCTAAGGCACCAACATTTTGCAGGTGGTGGGCGGTTGCACCGTTATAGGAAGCCAGGGTGTAGGCCAATTCGGGTGTGAGACCATTTTCGATGGCCAAGGCGATATTAAAGTTGATAGAGCCTTCTTTTTGGATATCTGCAGCTGATTTATCATCGGTAGCGAAAGCAAAGTGACCTTCGTTGGCCTTTGTCACGGCTGGGAGAAGGGCGAGCTCATCGCGTTCAACGGTTCCTTCGCGCAAGAAGACGGCCATACCGGCGTTGACACGGTCTAGAGCTTCTTTTTTACTCGTTGCTTCGTGGTCGGTATCAATACCGTAGGCGCGGTAGATAGCTAGTTCGGCAGGACCTAATCCAGCACCGTGGCCATCAACGTGCCGGTGGGCTTCCTGGGCGTCTGCAATTTTCTGCAACATGTCGCCCTGGCCGTTAGCGACTGCTGGAAAGTCCATGACTTCGGCTAAACCAGCGATTTCTGGGTGTTGGTAGAAGGGACGCAGGGCATCCGCATCTAAGATGGCACCGGCGTGCTCAAAGGGAGTGGCTGGCACGGAAGATGGCAACATATAGTGGATGTGCAATGGTGTCTTCTTGGCGGAATCGAGCATGTACTGGATACCCGAAATACCGGCCACGGAAGCGATTTCGTGTGGGTCGGCGAAGATTCGGGTAACGCCGTTTTCAAGGGAAAGACGGCCGAATTCAGAAGGGGTTAGCAAAGACGATTCGATGTGAAGGTGCGCATCGATAAAGCCGGGCACGAGCCAGCGACCGTGGCAATCGATAGTGGTCTTGGCCTCCAAGTCCTGGTTATCACCAACAAAGACAATCTTTTTGCCCTTAATCCAGACATCCTTTTCCTCAAATTCCTGATTAAAGACGTTTAAGACTTGACCGCCGGTAAGGCGGTAATCGACTTGCTGTACCATTGTACACTCCTTTTTTCGTTTTGAATTTTATCTAGTTTAGCACATGTCAGCCAGGCTTTGGAACTGATTTAAACGCCTGGAAAATCAGCTTTGTGAAGAAAGTTGACTACTGCCGGTCATTTAGTCTATACCAATTATTAATTTTGGGATTGACTAAGCGAATAATACTGATAGAATAGCAGTTGTTAACTTAAAAAGTATTACCAAACCAATTTTTTTGAAAGCGAGAAATTTTGTATGTGTGGAATTGTTGGAGTAACCGGTGTTGAACAGGCTTTGCCATGCCTTTTGCATGGTTTGCAAAAGTTGGAATACCGTGGTTACGATTCTGCCGGTGTTTATCTGATGGATAATGCAGGCAATGATGCCTATATTCGTGAGAAGGGACGGGTTGCCAAGTTAGCTGAAAAAGCGAAGGCCAACGGTTTTATTGGTACTGCCGGAATCGCCCATACTCGTTGGGCAACCCACGGGAACGTGACCATTGAAAACGCCCACCCACAAAAGTCAGCCGATGACCGTTTCTACTTGGTTCACAACGGTGTGATTGAAAATTACCAAGAATTGAAGGCTGAATACTTGCCGGGTGTTCACTTTGTTTCTGAAACGGATACGGAAGTCGCTGTTCAATTGGTTGACAAGTTTGCTACTGAAGAAGGCTTGTCAAACGTTGAAGCTTTCCGGAAGATGATTTCTTTGTTGGGTGACAACTCAGCTTATGGCTTCTTGTTGATTGATACGAAGGAACCTGGTACTTTGTTTGCCGCTAAGAAGAAGTCACCACTTTTGGTTGGTGTCTCTGACCATGGGAACGTGGTGACGTCTGATGCCGCTGCCATGATTGATGTGACCAAGGAATTTATCGAATTGCGCGATGGTGATATCGCTATCATCAAGCCAGACTCAGTGGCCGTTTATGATGCTAACGAAAAACCAGTTGATCGCGAACACTTTACATTGGAAATTGACCCAGAAGACACGGACAAGGGCGCTTACCCTTACTACATGTTGAAGGAAATCGATGAACAAGCGGTCGTTGCCCGCAATATTGCTGCTCATTACTTCGATGAGGAGGGACAGTTGCAAGGAATCGGTTGTGCCATCACCGACAAGATGAAGGAAGCTGACCGCCTGTACATTGTGGCAGCTGGAACTTCTTACCACGCCGGTTTGGTTGGAAAGCGTTACTTCGAACAATGGGCAAAGATTCCAACGGAAGTGCACATTGCTTCGGAATTTGCTTACGACCAACCAATGTTGTCAGCTAAGCCATTCTTTATCTTCTTGTCTCAGTCTGGTGAAACGGCTGATTCTCGTGAAGTGTTGGATAACGTCAAGAAGCAGGGCTTCCCAGCCTTGACGTTGGCCAACGTGATGAATTCAACGTTGACCCGCGAAGCTGATTTTGCCTTGCCAGTCTTGGCCGGCCCAGAAATCGCCGTGGCTTCAACCAAGGCCTATACGGCCCAAGTTTTGGTTCAAGCCATCTTGGCTTCAGCCTTGGGGAACCCTGGCTTTGATTTGAAGGCAGAATTGGCCAAGGTCGCTGTTGAAATCTCAGCCATTACGGATGAAAAGGAAACCTTTAAGAAGATTGCTGAAACGGCCTTGAAGGACCAAAAGTCAGCCTTTTATATCGGTCGTGGCTTGGATGCTGCGGTTGCTTTGGAAGCGGCTTTGAAGTTGAAGGAAATCTCTTACGTGCAGACGGAAGGCTTTGCAGCCGGGGAATTGAAGCACGGTACGATTTCCTTGATTGAAGATGGTACGCCAGTCTTTGCGTTGTTGACGCAAAAGAAGACGGCCGGATTACTCCGTGGTGAAGTGGCTCAGGTTGCTGCCCGTGGTGCTAATACGGTTGTGATCGCTTCAAAGAGCTTGACTAAGGATGGCGATGCTTTTGTTTTGCCTGAAGTGGAAGAATTGTTGATGCCAATCTTGGCTGTTATCCCAGCCCAATTGATTGCTTATTATGCAACATTGGACCGTCATTTGGATGTTGATCGTCCTCGTAACCTGGCAAAATCAGTCACGGTTCAATAAAGTGTTTGGCTGCCCAATCATCAAAAAACAACACTAGTAACCAAAATGTCGGCGAATTTCAGCCGGCATTTTTTTGTTTGCCCGCTTTTTTCTGGTAAAATAGTGAGGAATGAATTAAATGACGAAAGTCGGACGGAGACAAAACGATGAGCCTGTTGGCAAAGGTATTTTCACATAAAAAGAAACATTTAGTCGGCCACCACTTGGTCTTAAATGAATTAAAGATTCCAAAGCACTTAGCCATTATTATGGATGGAAATGGTCGTTGGGCCAAAAAGCGACATATGCCTCGGGTAGCGGGTCATAAAGAGGGGATGGAGACGGTCAAGACGGTTACTAAATTAGCCTCTTCGGCTGGCGTTTCGGTCTTGACACTCTACGCCTTTTCAACGGAAAATTGGTCACGGCCTAAGGATGAAGTTTCCTTTTTAATGAAGTTACCGGTCACTTTCTTTGATACCTTTGTACCGGAGTTAATTGAACAAAATGTTCGAGTGGAAACCATTGGCGATATTGATGCCTTGCCCGAAGCAACCAAAAAGGCGGTTTACGACGCAAAGGAACAAACCAGTCAAAATACTGGGATGGTTTTGAACTTTGCCTTGAACTATGGTGGCCAAAAAGAAATCGTTGAAGCCGCAGCGGCACTGGCTAAAAAGGTACAAAATGGCGAAATGGCGGTTGAAGACATTAACCCAGCGGCCTTTGCTGCTGAATTAACGACAGGCTTCTTAGGTGACTTGGCCGATCCTGATTTGATTATTCGGACCTCTGGTGAAGAACGACTCTCGAACTTCTTACCTTATCAGGCCGCCTATTCGGAGTTTTACTTTACGCCGGTTCTTTGGCCTGATTTTGACCAAGAACAGTTCGAATTGGCACTGGAGAGTTTTACCAAGCGTGATCGTCGCTTTGGTAAGGTCAGCTCATAAAATCAGTAATCACGACATCTAGTCGCTACCCGGATGCAAAAGAGGGTGGCATAAACGAAAAAAGATTTAAATTTTGAAAGTGAGAAATTCCGATGAAAACGCGGATTATTACGGCCGTTTTGGCCTTGATTGTTTTTATTCCCTTAATTATTATTGGGGACTTACCATTGCTAGTTTTGACCATTGCTTTGGGAATTGTGGCGATGAGTGAAGTTTTGAAGATGACCCACACGCTATTGGTTTCTTTTGAAGCCCTGATTTCTTATATTGGAGTTGTCGCTATCATCCTGCCGAAAGATTTTTGGCAAAGCGGCTTTTGGCCGGCAACGGTCAATAGCCAATCCGTGATTTACGGTCTGGCCTTTTTGTTCCTTGCTCGAACGGTTTTTGCTAAGAAGAGCTTTAATTTCCAGGATGCTGGTACGCTATTTTTGGCCATGGTTTATATTGGAACAGGATTCCACTATTTCTACTTGGCTGATTTCCGTGGCTTATCCGTCTTATTCTTCGGAATGCTTTTGGTTTGGTTGACAGATTCATTTGCTTACTTTGTCGGCAAAGCCTTTGGTAAGCACAAGTTGTCACCGAACCTCTCACCTAACAAGACTTGGGAAGGCTCTGTTGGTGGGACAGTGATTGCGGTGGTTGTTGTGGTTACCTTGTACGCTTTGACCAATGCTTTGCCATATGCCGTCTGGGATTTAGTCATCATGGCTGTTTTGCTGTCAATCGCTGGTCAAATCGGTGATTTGATTGAATCTGCTTTGAAGCGTCACTTCGGTGTTAAGGATTCTGGTCGCATTTTGCCAGGTCACGGTGGTATCTTAGACCGCTTTGACTCGATGTTGGTCGTGATGCCCTTGATGGCTGTCTTGGGGATGCTTCAGTAACATCCAAAACCTGTTGTCTGGCTGCTTTTCTCAGCTAAATTAGAACAAGAACTTTGTAGCTATTTTTAAGGATGAAATAAATGAACATCACTGCGATTATCGCTTTTTTGATTGTTTTTGGCCTGTTGGTCGGTTTCCATGAATTTGGACACTTTATTGTCGCCAAAAAATCAGGTGTCTTGGTTCGTGAATTTGCTATTGGCATGGGCCCAAAAATTTTATCATGGTATAAGAATCAAACGGCTTATACGATTCGTCTTTTACCCGTGGGTGGCTATGTGCGCATGGCGAGCGAGATGGAAAAGGATGAGCTCGAAGCTGGGCAGCGTTTTCGACTGGTCTTAAATCAGGCCGGCGAAGTTGAAAGCATGGATGAGCGGGTTGACCAGGATGGCCCCGGCTTCTTTTTCCAAGTCGATTCAGCTGATTTGGTCCATGACATGACCATGACCGGTTACCGTCAGGATGAGGAATACCTACAAACGTTGACGGTTGCCCAAACGGCGATTAAGACCGACCAAGAGGGGATTACTACGCGTATTGCTCCCGCAAGTACGTGGGTTGAATCAGCGCCTGTTTGGAAACGGTTGTTGATTAACTTTGCGGGACCGGCAATGAACTTTATTTTGGCTATTTTAGCTGCCGGAATCTTAAGTTTTGCCTTGCCTTCAGTTCACTTTAATGAACCAATTATTGGCCAGGTAGTCAAGAGTGAACCGGCCGCTCAGGCTGGCATTCAGTCTGGTGATAAGATTTTGGCCGTTAACGGTCAAAGCGTTCAGAGCTTTACTGATTTTGCTAATGAGGTGACGAAGAAGGCCGACCAATCACTGCAATTGAAAATTAGTCGGTCAGGCAAGACGTTGAATAAAACAGTAACGCCTGAATTGATTGAGGTTTCAGGACAAAAACAAATTCGAATCGGGGTTGGGGTGAAAAGTTACCGCGATCCGCTGTCAAGAATTAAGTTTTCTCTCCTCAATACGGGTACGTGGTTTACTCAAGTAGGTAACGGAATCAAGGATCTTTTTGTGGGTGGCTTTTCAATCAACAAACTGGGTGGCCCCGTGATGTTAGCCAAGACAACTGCCCAGGCATCGCACCAAGGATTTGTCACGGTGCTAGCCCTGCTGGGACTGCTATCGGTTAACCTGGGCTTAATCAATCTTTTACCAATTCCGCCTTTAGATGGTGGTAAAATCTTTTTAGACCTTATTGAAGGAATCTTCAGGCGACCTGCGCCTGCCTGGTTAGCAACAACATTGACTGGTGCTGGAACAGCCTTGCTGGTTGTCTTGATGATCTTAGTGACCATTAAGGACTTGGGTCAATAATGATTTACAAATAATGTTATTCGCTTTTTCATGACAGGCCATTGCCTATTAATTAAAATTAGTCGAAAGAAGGACTTTATGAAACAATCACAGCTTTTCATGCCAACCTTGCGGGAGATTCCCGCTGACGCCGAAGTAAAATCACATCAATTGCTCTTGAAGGCCGGTTACATCCGACCCGTTACGGCTGGGATGTTTGCTTACTTACCATTGGCAAAGCGTGTGTTGAACAAAATTGAAGCCATCATCCGTGAGGAAATGGATGCGGTTGATGCCAACGAAATGTTGGTGCCTGAAGTTTTGCCTGCTGAATTGTGGGAGCGGTCAGGCCGTTATGCTACTTATGGCCAAGATTTATATAAGTTTAAGAACCGTCAGGACCGTGATTTTATCTTGGGCCCAACGCATGAAGAGACCTTTACGGAACTTTTTGCTAACGATGTGAAGTCTTATAAAAAGTTACCATTATTGGTTTATCAAATTCAAGCCAAGTTCCGTGATGAAGGTCGCCCACGTTTTGGCCTTTTGCGGACGCGTGAATTCATTATGAAGGATGCTTATTCATTCTCAGCTGATCAAGCTGGTTTGGATGCTGCCTTTACGAAGATGGAAGCAGCTTACGTGAAGATCTTTGATCGAATTGGCATTGATTACCGGGTAATCGTTGGTGATGCTGGTGCCATGGGTGGTTCTGATTCAAAGGAATTCTCAGCACCCGCAGCTGCTGGGGAAGACACGATTGTTTATTCTGATCAAAGCGAATATGCAGCTAACTTGGAAATGGCCAAGGATGCTTATGTTCGCCAGGAAAATCCACAAGAGGGTCAAGAATTAGCTGAATTACAAAAGATTGATACGCCAAATGCAAAAACGATTGCAGAATTAGCAGAACTTTTGGATGAAGATCCTGCTCAACTAGTGAAGACAATCATGGTTATCACTCCTGACCAAGACTTGGTTGCTGTTGTGACAACTGGTGACTTTGAAGTGAACTTGGTTAAGGTCCAAAATCATTTGGGCTATCCAGAAGTTGAATTGGCCGATGAAGGATTGGTTAAGGAAACTGTTGGGGCATCATTTGGCTCATTAGGACCAGTTGGTTTGCCAGAAAACGTTCAATTACTAGTTGACGAGCGTGCCGCTGATTTGGTCAACTTTGCCGCAGGAGCCAATGAAGATGGCAAGCACCTCTTGAACGTGAACTGGGGTCGAGATGTTGAATTGGCTGATGACCAGGTTGCTGATTTCCGAACAGCCAAGGAAGGGGACCTTTCCGTTGACGGTAAGGGAAAGCTACAATTCACCAAGGGAATCGAAATTGGCCACATTTTCAAATTAGGAACAAAGTATTCAAAGGCCTTGGGTGCCCAAGTGCTTGATGAAAATGGCCGCAATACCGACATGATTATGGGTTCTTATGGCATTGGTGTTTCTCGTTTGTTGGCAGCAATTGCAGAACAAAAGAGTGACGACAAGGGATTGGTTTGGCCAGCAAGCGTTGCGCCATTCGATGTTCACCTTGTGCCCATCAACTTGAAGGATGATGACCAGGCCAAGGTCACGGCTGAATTGGAAGCTTCATTGACTGACCAAGGATTAGAAGTCTTGGTTGATGACCGTAAGGAACGTCCAGGTGTCAAGTTCGCCGATGCTGATTTGATTGGTTTGCCAATCCGCATTACGATTGGTAAGAAGGCCGGTGAAGGGATTGTGGAAGTCACTGTTCGTGGTACCCAATCTGAATTTGAAATGCGTATTTCAGAAGTAAATGAATCGATTGCCGTCTTATTAGATGGGCAAGAAGATGCACAGTAAGTTTGACAAAAAGCCGATGTAGATCGGCTTTTTGCTGTCATAGAAAGGTTTTTGTATGCCGCTGAGCCCAAAAGAACAATTAGAACAATTACTGACCCAAACGAAGCAAGGGGAAGAGAACCGGGCGTATTTTCAAGGTGGGTACTTAAAGGCGGTTGAGGTTAATCCGGTTGAAAAGTCTTGGCGCTTTGTCTTGGCGTTAAATCAGGTTTTGCCCTTCCAGGTATACCTGAGTTTTTCCCAAGGTCTGAAAGGAAATTTCCAACACGTTTCCTCAGTTGATTTGGCCATTGAAGCCGCTAATACAACGGTTAGCGACGAAGTGATTCGAGACTATTTTCACTTAGCCTTGACCAAAACCAGTTTGCCGTTTGCCGTTGGGCAACAGTTAGCGGCTTCTTCGCAAATCAATTTGGCGAAAGACCGTCAGGTATTGATTGCCACGGCAATGCCTAATTTGGCTGCTGCCATGACGAAGAATGTTTTGGCTGAATTGCAAGCAGTCTATCAAAGCTTTGGCTTGCCTGATTTGACCTTTGCCATCCAAGTCGACGAAAAGATGCAGGAAAAGTTGTCGCAAGATTACCAGTCTCACCATCAGGCTGTTCAAGAAAGTATCAATCAGGCCATTGAAAAGGCCAATGCGGCCAAGCCAAAGAAGTCTGCATCTGGGGTTGCACTGCGCCTTGGCCGCGCCATCAACGCTGATATCCCAGTCACTCGCTTAGAGGAAATTGATGGTGAGGAGTCGCGGGTCGTCGTTGAAGGGTTTGTCTTTGCCGATGAAGTTCGCGAACTTCGGTCCGGTCGTAAATTAATGACCTTAAAGATTACGGACTACTCTTCATCAATTACGGCGAAGAAGTTTTCAAATAATGAGCAGGACGAGGCCGTCTTCAATCAATTAAAGGCGGGTCAGTGGGTTAAGGTCCGTGGAAACGTGCAAGAGGATACCTACGCTCGTGAATTAGCCTTAAACATCTATGACCTTCAAGTCGTTGACCACGAAAAGCGAGCCGAACCCTATGAGGGCGAGGAAAAGCGCATCGAACTGCATGCCCATACCAATATGTCTGGGATGGATGCGGTCACTGATTTTAACGGCTTGGCTGGCTTGGCTGAAAACTGGGGCCAGACGACGCTGGCGGTCATGGACAACGGCAACGTTCAAGGGTATCCAACGGCGATTGCTGCGGCCAAAAAGCATAATTTGAAAATGATTTATGGTATGGAAGCCAACGTCGTTGAGGATGGTGATCCGATTGCCTATAACACCAAGGACTTAGACCTCTTGGCCAAGGACCAAACCTACGTCGCCTTCGATTTGGAAACGACGGGGTTGTCGGCCGTTTCGGACCGAATTATTGAATTATCGGCCGTGAAGATGGAACTGGGGAACGTGGTTGACAAGTTCTCAGAATATATCAACCCTGGCTTCCCACTGTCCGAATTTACGACGAACTTAACGTCGATTACCGATGCCATGGTGGCTAACGCCAAGCCCGAAAAGGATGTGATTAATGCCTTTCGGGAATGGTCCGCTGGGACGATTTTGATTGGTCATAACGTGACTTTTGATGTGGACTTCTTGAATGCTACCTATGACCGATATGGTGAAGAAGCAATTTCAAATCCTGTGATCGATACGTTGACCCTAACGCGTTGGCTGTATCCCGACTATAAGTCTTATCGTTTGGGTACTTTAGCCAAGAAGTTTAGTATCGAGTTGGAGCAGGCCCACCGCGCCATTTACGATGCCGAAACGACCGGTCACTTGGCTTGGAAGTTACTAAAAGAGGCTAAGGAACGCTTTGATCTATCAAACCTGAATCAGTTAAACGACCATATGCTCGATGGTGGGGCTTGGCGTCATGGCCGGCCATTCCACCTGTCTGTCTTGGTGCAAAATGAGACTGGCCTAAAAAATCTGTATCGCCTGGTTTCGGAATCAAACGTCCTCTACTTTAACAAGGTGCCACGAATTCCGCGGTCCGTTCTGGTTAAATATCGGGAGGGGCTGTTGATTGGAACCGGTGATACTGATGGTGATGTGATCGTCACGTTGATTGAAAAGGGGTATCAAGCGGCTAAGAAGAAGGCTGCCTTTTATGACTACTTGGAAATTCAGCCACTGGCAAACTACCAACCAATGTTGGATAGCCAATTGATTGCCAATAAAAGTAAGCTGGAAAAGCTGATCAAGGAAATGATTCAGCTTGGTCAGGAATTGAATAAGCCGGTTGCGGTAACGGGCGACGTCAAGTATACGAACCCCGAAGATAAAATTTATCGAAGCATTCTGATTGGGTCACAACCAGGAAATCCGTTGAACCGGACAAACTTGCCGGATTTGCACTTCCGGACGACCCAGAACTTGCTTGATCAGTTTGCTTTCTTGGGCGAGGATGAGGCCAAACAAGTTGTCATTACAAACACACACGCCATTGCAAATCAGGTGGAGGATATTTCACCATTGAAGGAGGGATCATTCCCACCAAAGATTCCAGAAGCCGGTGATGAATTGCGCGAAAAGACCTTTGCTGCTGCCAAAGAAGCATACGGCGACCCACTACCTGATTTGATCCAAGAACGAATCGACCGGGAGTTGAAGTCAATCATCGGTAACGGCTTTGCGCCGCACTACATGATTGCCCAACGCCTGGTGGCCAAGTCCAATAAGGACGGCTATCTGGTTGGTTCTCGTGGTTCGGTTGGATCATCCTTTGTGGCCACCATGTCTGGAATTACCGAAGTTAACCCCTTGCCACCACATTATCGGTCGGCTCATGGCGATTACTTTGAGTTGGCCGATGAAAAGAGGTATGGTTCGGGCTATGACTTGCCTGATAAGGAAGACCCAAACCATCCCGGTGAAATGCTCATCGGTGATGGGCAAAATATTCCTTTCGAAACCTTCATGGGCTTCACCGGAAATAAGGTGCCCGATATCGATTTGAACTTCTCGGGTGACTACCAGCCGATTGCCCATAACTATATGAAGGTGATGTTCGGTGAAAAGAAGGTTTACCGTGCCGGCACAATTGCGACTGTGGCTGAAAAGACGGCCTTTGGTTATGTGAAGGCCTATGAACGTGACCATGACAAGCACTACCGTGGCGCCGAAGTAGAACGGTTGGCTTCCGGTATTACCGGGGTCAAGCGGACGACGGGGCAGCACCCCGGTGGTATTCTGATTGTTCCGGCCGATTATGATATTTATGATTTTACGCCGGTGCAATACCCAGCCGATGACCAAACCGCTTTGTGGCAAACCACCCACATGGATTACCATTCGATTCACGATAATCTTTTGAAGATGGATATCCTGGGACATGATGATCCCACGATGGTCCGGACGCTGAAGGATTTGTCCGGGATTGACCCACAGTCAATTCCAGCCAATGACCCCGGTGTTTTGAGCCTCTTTACCTCAACCGAGGCCTTAGGGGTGACCCCTGAGCAAATTAATTCGAAGACCGGGACGCTTGGGTTACCGGAATTTGGAACGAACTTTGTGCGGGGGATGTTGGAAGACACGCAACCACATACTTATTCGGAACTGCTACAGATTTCTGGTCTGTCCCACGGAACGGATGTGTGGCTTGGCAATGCTCACGACTTGGTTGAAAACGGCACAGCGACAATCGCGACGGTGATTGGAACCCGTGATAAAATCATGACTGATTTAATCGGCTATGGCCTGCCTTCTGAAGATGCCTTTAACATTATGGAAAAGGTTCGAAAGGGTAAGGGCATTACCGATGAGTACCAGGCACTGATGCGCAAGCATGAGGTGCCGGAGTGGTATATCGAATCTTGTTTGAAGATTAAGTATATGTTCCCCCGGGCCCATGCCGCGGCCTACGTGTTGATGGCGTTGCGGATTGCTTACTTTAAGGTCTACTTCCCAGCGATCTATTACGCGACTTATTTCTCAGTCCGTGCTTCGGCCTTTGATGTGGTTGCCATGGCTCGTGGTAAGGAAGCGGTTAAATCAGCCATCGCCAAGATTCGTGACCTCGGTAATGATGCCACCAAGGGTGACCAAGACCTACAGACTGTCTTGGAAATGGCCAATGAAGCGCTAGAGCGAGGGATTTCCTTTAAAATGGTCGACCTTTACCGATCAGAAGCGACGGATTGGGTCATTGATGGTAATGAATTAATCCCACCGTTCTCAACGATTCCTGGCTTGGGTGATAACGTGGCCAAGCAAATTGTGGCGGCCCGCGCCGAAAAGAAGTTTATCAGTAAGGAAGACTTGAAGAAGCGGGGCAAGGTTTCTCAGACCATTATCGAGTTCTTAACGCTACATTCGGTTATTTCGGACTTGCCGGATGAAAATCAGTTGTCTCTGTTTGACTTTTAGGTCGATCTATCAAAACGTCAACGTCTGCTTTTGAAGCACGACTGTCAGACAGTTCATGTTTGATTTTTCAGCCGGACCGTGAGATAGATAAGACAAAAGTGCACCACTGCTGTGGCGGATATCAGCAGTTATCAAAAAAATAAGAAAAGGAGCCGGCGCTTTGCCAGCCGGATATCATGCAATCATTTTTTAAACTCAAGGAAAACAACACCACGGTGCGCCGTGAAGTGGTTGCCGGGATTACGACTTTCGTGTCCATGGCTTACATTTTCTTCTTGAACCCACAAATTTTGGGACAAACGGGGATGCCAGCTTTGGCTGTCTTCGTGGCAGCCATTATCGTTGCCGTTTTTGGAACCTTGGCGATGGGCTTGTATGCCAACGTTCCTTTTGCTCTAGCTCCTGGAATCGGAATGCAGGCCTATTTCACTTACACCATCGTCTTTGGCTTTGGCTTTAAGTGGCAACAGGCTTTGGCCATCGTTTTCTTGGTTGGAATTTTGGATGTCATCATTACGTTGACCCATGGTCGTCAAGCAATTGTGAAGGCCATTCCAACTGAGTTAAAGGCAGCCATTGGTGGTGGGCTAGGTGTCTTCGTGACCTATATTGGTTTGAAGAATGCCGGCTTCATCAACTTTGTGATTGATGGCAATAACTTGATTACCGTTAATGATAAGGCCTACAACGGTGGGTCAGTTCATGGACCATTGACTTCATTGTTGGCCTCTGGTGGTGTAACCCCAGAATTGACCAAGTTTACGCAATCACCAGCATTGTTGGCCTTGATTGGTTTGCTGTTGTTGACCTTTATGCTCATTAAAAAGGTCCCAGGTGCATTTTTGATTACGTTGGTTGCAACGACTTTGATTGGTATTCCAATGGGTGTGACGGACGTGCACATGTCAGCAGCAACCTCTTTGCCACACGCCTTTTCTGAATTCTCATCAACCTTTGGTGCTGCCTTTGGCCCACACGGCATGCAGTCACTCTTTGGTACTTGGCAAAAGACCATTTTGGCGGTCGTTACGATTTTCGCCATGGGCTTGACTGGCTTGTTTGATGCCATCGGAACTTTGATTGGAATTGGTAACCAGACTGGTATCTTCTCCAAGGAAGACCAAGAAGCGTTCGTTGCCGATAATTCCTTCAATTCTAAGATGGACAAGGCCTTGGTCGTTGATACCTTTACGACAACCTTGGCTGGGGCTGTTGGAACTTCGAATACAACAACCTTTATTGAATCAGCGACCGGGGTCGCTGCGGGTGGCCGGACTGGTTTGGCCAACGTGGTGACTTCAGTTGGCTTCCTGCTGATGCTTTTCTTGGCACCATTGGTATCAATCGTACCAACGGCCGCTATCGCACCGCTTTTGATTGTGGTTGGAATCATGATGATGGCCGAATTCAAGAAGATTGATTGGGCGGATTTGGCAGTTGCCTTGCCAGCCTTCTTTACATCGATTTTCATGGCCTTCTCTTATTCAATTTCTTATGGAATTGCCGCTGGCTTTATTTTCTATATCGTGGTTAAGATTGCGCAAAAGCAATTCAAGACGTTGTCACCAATCTTGTTGGTGATTACTGCCTTCTTCTTAATTAACTTTATCCTGATTGCGATTATTTAAAGCAAATCAGGATTGAAAGACGACTTTGGTCGTCTTTTTTTGTTGGCAAATTTCGGTCCTGATTTTATAGAAAGAAGACTTTTACCAAGCGATTCAGGCCGTTTTTTGCTATAATAGAGCTATGAAATATGGAACAGTAAAAATTTGGCAAGCCGAACGCGGCTATGGCTATATCACACCCGATCAAAAGGGACCGGACGTTTACGTCCACTTTAACGGCATTGCTGGGGATGGTTTTAAATCTCTCCACCAGGGGCAACGAGTTGCCTACGTCCTGGTTCAAGGCAAGGACGCTTTTCAAGCTGCTCAAGTCCAGGTTATTGACGGAAAGGACTAGGTATGGCGGAAAAAGAACGGTTTTTATCAAAGCAGGACGTTTACCAGGGCAAGATTTTCTCTGTTGAGAAACGCCAGGTGGAACTTGCTGACGGCAGTCAGGCGCAACGCGATATCGTGCACCATGCCTTGGCCGTTGGTATCTTGCCATTAGTAGATGCCGATCACGCTATCTTAGTTCGCCAATGGCGCGCTGCAGCCGATGATTTTGTCCTAGAAATTCCGGCTGGAAAAGTAGACAGTCGCGACCATGGGAACGAAGAAGAAGCCGCACGACAGGCAGCTATCCGAGAATTGAACGAAGAGATTCGTTTTCATCCCGGTTCTTTGACTAAATTTGCGACCGTTTATGAAGCCATCGGCTTTACGGATGCAAGAATTGTCCTTTACCTGGCAACCGATATGACGGCTCTAGCAAATGCTGAACAACTGCCGCAGGACCATGGCGAATCCTTGGACCTATTGACGGTTTCCTATGATGAAATGACCGAACTGTATCAACGAGGCGAACTCAATGATCAAAAGACGTTGACGGCTTATTTCTACTGGACAAATTGGAGATTAACAAATGGCAAATAATCATTTTTTCACCCGGTCACGGCAAAGTCGTGAAGATAAGAAGCGGGCAAAGATGCGCCGACAGGTTGAACGCGAATATGAAAAGGCTCATCCGGATGAAATCACAGTGGTTGAACCGGAAAACCGAGCCGAGATGCGCCTGACTAAAAAGGGCCGCTTTGAACTGGGATCAAATGGTGAATTAACGGAAAAAGGAAAAACGGACCGCCTAGCATACCGCTATAACCGCGGCATGATTTTTGTGGCGGTTTTGATTGTCTTGACTTATCTCTTCTTTTTCTTTGTCAATTTTAACTAAAAATCTGTGAGGATACCTACTTTGAAAGTTGGAATTATTACCCCAATGCCTGAAGAAAAAAAGGCATTGACGAGCGCAATCCAAAACCCTGTTGAAAAAAGCTTTGCTGATTTAACAGTTTTGGTCGGTGAATATGCCGGTCAAGAAATCTTTTTAGCGGAATCAGGGATTGGTAAGGTTGCTGCCGCAACGGCAACGACGATTTTGACCCAGGTCTTTCATGTGGACGTGGTCATCAATACCGGCTCTGCCGGTGCATTGCAGCCGGAATTGGCTATTGGTGATTTGGTTATCGGTACGAAGTTGACATACTTTGATGCCGACGTCACAGTCTTCGGATATGATTTTGGTCAGTTGCCAGCTCAACCTGCTTACTTCGAAGCTGATGCGGACTTGGTTAAGGCGTTTGAGGCCTTGACGGATAGCCAGGCTGGCTTGATTGTGTCTGGTGATAGCTTTGTTCAACAGGACAAAAAAGAAGAAATTAAACAACACTTCCCCAAGGCTCTTTTGGCCGAAATGGAAGGGGCAGCGGTTGCTCAAGTGGCAACACGCTTTAATGTGCCGTTTATTGTTTTGCGGGGCGTTTCTGATTTGGCCAATGGTGAATCATCTGTGACTTTTGACGAGTTTGTTGTCGAGGCCGGCCAAAAATCAGCCCAGTTATTACTGGCTTACCTGGACTCATTGTCTGCCTAATGAGCGGACAGCCAGCGATTGAAAATATTTGAAATTAGAGGATGAAAAATCATGATTGCAGTTTATAATCAAGCAGCAGTTGGCGATATTTTGATGTTAACTTTTGCGCCAGCAACGGGGAAGGTTGTCCAAGAAACCAAGGGGCAGGTGACCAAGGTTGTTGATGCCGAAAGTAAGCAAACGTTGGGCATCAACATTGAAGGTGCCGGTGCAGCTTTGGCATTGACTGACCAAGCTGGTCAAGTCTTCCTGACGGAAAGCCAAGTGGCACAAGTTAACCAGATTTTGCAAGATGCCGGTTTTGAAGATGCTATTGCCGTTGAACAATCAAACTTGGTTGTGGGTGAAGTCGTTTCAATGACTGCTCATCCTGATTCTGATCACCTCCACGTGACACAGGCAAACGTTGGTAACGGTGAAAGCCTCCAAATTGTTTCTGGTTCTCCGAATATGCAAGAGGGGATTCGCGTCGTGGTTGCTAAGCCCGGTTCGATGATGCCTTCAGGTGCCATCATTTGGGATGGCGCTTTGCGCGGTGTGCCATCGGCCGGTATGATTGTTTCTGGCCGCGAATTGCAGTTGCCAGGGGCACCCGATAAGCCAGGGGCCTTGGTTTTGCCAGCTGACTTTGGCCAAATTGGCCAGGCTTTTGATTTTGCTGCTGCCCAAAGTTTGTATGCGGACGGCTTGATTGATACAAACTATTAAAAGGGGCGACTGTCATGTCAGAGAAGTATTATTTTATCGGGATTAAGGGGACTGGGATGGGGCCTCTTGCCCAAATTTTACATGACCAAGGCAACGAGGTCTTGGGTTCGGATATCGACCAGTTTACTTATACGCAAGCGCCATTGGAACAAGCGGGCATTAAGATTTTACCTTTTGACGCGCAAAACGTCTTGGATAATCAGGATGCGATTTTTATCCGTGGTAATGCCTTTGAGGATGACCAGGTGGAAGTCCAGGCAGCATTGCAAGCTGGGGTTAAAATGATTTCTTACCCGGAAGCTGTGGCCAAGCAAATTGACCAAGCCACGACCATTGCGGTCGCTGGGGCTCACGGTAAAACTTCAACCACTGGTCTTTTGTCACACGTCTTTAAGAATGTTGCGAAGACCTCTTACTTGATTGGGGACGGAACCGGTCACGGTGTGGCTGATTCTGATTTCTTCGTTTTGGAAGCTGATGAATACCGACGCCACTTTGCACCATACCACCCAGACTATGCCATTTTGACCAATATTGACTTTGACCATCCCGACTACTACCACGATTTGGCAGATGTCCGCTCAGCCTTTGTTGATTTTGCCAAGGGTGTTAAAAAGGGCATTGTGGCTTGGGGCGACGATCCGAGCTTGCAAAATTTGGGTGTTGACGTGCCCGTCTATTACTACGGTGATCAGGCTGGTCGTGATGACTTCTTGATTAGTGATGTTAAGAAGACGACTTCCGGTTCCACTTTTTCAGTAAGTTTCAAGGGACAGGACTTGGGCGAATTTGCGATTCCAATTTTTGGTCAGCATAACGTCTATAATGCCACAGCGGTCATTGCCGTTGCTTACCTGGAAGGGTTGGACTTGGCAAATGTCCGTGCGCACTTGTTGACTTATCCTGGGGTGAAGCGTCGCTTCTCCGAGAAGAAAGTCCAAGATATTGTTATTATCGATGACTACGCTCACCACCCAACGGAAATCCAAGCAACGATTGATGCCGCTCGGCAGAAGTACCCAACAAAGGAAATTGTGGCGGTCTTCCAGCCGCACACCTTTACCCGGGTAATCGCTTATAAGGATGAATTTGCGCAGGCTTTGCAGGCGGCTGATACCGTTTACTTGACGCCTATCTTTGGTTCTGCCAGAGAAAGTAAGGGGACAGTTTCAGCCCAAGATATTGCCGATGCTTTGCCAAATGGCGCTGTTGTCTTGAAGGAAGACGATGTCTCACCATTGTTGAAGCACCATGACGCCGTTTTGGTCTTCATGGGTGCCGGCGATATTCAAAAGTACGAGTATGCTTATGAAAAGTTGCTCGGTCAAACTTTACCTGATTTGAATTAAGGGGCCATCCTTTAATCTAAGATTAAGATTTTTTTGTTATCATATAGATAGAAAAATTAACAATACCAATGGGAGGTATCTGATGGATAATTTTGATATGAACGCTCGCCGCGATGTGACGGGCGCTGATGAAGGCATGAAGTCCTTCTTCCAGCGTGTTTATGGCTATATGGCAATTGCCTTGGCTGTAACGGCCGTTGCCGGCTACGTCGTTCAACATTTCTTTTTGCAACAAGTTGCCCAACTCTTTTTGGGTAGCTGGATTGGGATGGCAGCGGTTGTTGTCGTTGAATTGGTCATTGTGGCCATGATTCGCAGCGCTTCATTCGCGAATAATCCCTCAAAGGCTTTCGGTCTTTTGATGGCCTTCTCGGCTGTCCAAGGCTTGACGCTTGGTTTGATTTTGGCCGTTTATACGGCCGCTTCAGTTGGCGCTGCCTTTATCTCAACTGCGGCATTGTTTGCCGGAATGGCTGCCTATGGCTACTTCTCAAAGAAGTCAATGGCTTCAATGGGTCCAATCCTCTTTGGTTCATTGATTGGGATTATCGTGGCATCAGTGATTAACATCTTCATGGGTTCTTCAACCATGCACTTGTTGATCTCAGTGGCAACTGTCATCGTGTTCGCTTTGTACACGGCTTACGACAACAATACGTTGCGTCAAGTTTATGTTCAATTGTCAGCTAATGGTGCTAGCGAGGCTCAGACGACCGGCTTGGCTGTGTCAGGAGCTTTGATGCTCTACCTTGATTTCATGAACATTTTCTACGCTTTGATCCAACTTTTCGGCGATAACCGAAATTAACACGTCAGAAAAACTAACATTGCTCGCTTCGGCGAGCTTTTTTTGTGCTAAACTACAAACAAGTTAAATAAGGACTAACCAATGACTAAAAAACTACTCTTAATTGATGGGAATTCGCTGGCGTTTCGGGCTTTCTACGCGATGTACCAACAGCTAGACCGAATGGTAACACCGGAAGGATTACACACCAATGCCCTTGTGGCTTTTAATAACTTTTTAGAATCAATCGTCTTACCAATGCAACCTGACTTCGCTCTTGTTGCTTGGGATGCCAAATCAGGTAAGGAAACCTTTCGCGGTGACCTCTATGCCGACTATAAGAGTGGTCGGGATAAGACGCCGGTTGAATTTAAGGAACAATTTCCATACCTTCGTGAAATGGTGTTGGCCCATGGCCTTCATAATTACGAACAAAATGGTTTGGAAGCAGACGATATCATTGGAACACTGTCTCGGGAAGGAGAAAAAGCGGGTGATGATGTCATCATCATTACTGGAGACCAAGATTTGACGCAGTTGGCCACCGATAAGGTGACTGTGAAAATTACAAAAAAGGGTGTGACTCAGATTGAAGAATACACACCCGCTTATATCCAAGAAAAGTTCGGACTGACTCCGGCACAGATTATCGATAAGAAGGCTTTGACCGGTGATACTTCTGATAATTATCCAGGGGTGACAAAGGTTGGCGAAAAAACAGCCTTGAAGTTGTTAACCGAATACCACGACCTGGATAACTTATATGCCCACGTTGACGACATGAAAAAGTCCAAGATGAAGGAAAACTTGATTGCGGATAAGGATGTTGCCTATCGGGCACAGAAGTTGGCCACCATCATTACGGATGCTGATTTATCAATTTCTTTGGACGACCTGGCCTACAATGGTCCAAAAACCAAGGGCTTGGTTGAACTGTTTGAAAGTTTGCATTTCAAATCAGCACTGGCCAAGCTGAAGGCGCACCAATTGGTCGGTCAAGATGATACTTCCGTTGAGGAGGCTGAGTCACAAAGCGCCAACTTCCACCCAGTGAAGGAGTTGGACGAAGCGGCCCTAACTGCTCTTGCTAAGGCAGATACCTTGGCTATCCAAATTGATACGGATGCAGATAATTATCATACGGCCGACATGCTCGCCTTTGCTATCGGTAATGATGATTTGGGGTACTTTGCTAGTCGTGACTTTACCTGGTTTGAAAATCAGACACTACGTGACCTGATTGAAAATCCAGAACAGAAGTTGCGCCTCTTCAATGCCAAGGAAGTTTGGGTATTGATGCACCGCTTGGACTTGACGCTTGCCGGAGTTGATTTTGACTTTATGCTCGTCGCCTATCTGCTCGATACGGTTGGCAATGACAACGTCTTATCAACGTTGGCCGCCCGCTTTGGTTTGTACCTACCAGCCGATGAAGATTTTTATGGCAAGGGTGCTAAGTTCTCTGTACCAACCGATGATCAAGAAGTCTTTGATCACCTCGGCCATAAAGCAGAAGCGCTTTATGGCTTACGTGACAAAGCCTTTGAGGAATTGGCTGAGCACAAGCAAACGGACCTCTACCATGATATCGAGTTGCCATTGTCATTCGTCTTGGCCAAGATGGAAGCCCAAGGATTTGCCGTTAAGGAAGACCGTCTGGAAAAGATGGGCCAGGAACTCGACGAAAAAATCAGCCAACTCAAAGAAGAAATTTACCAGATTGCCGGTGAAGAATTCAACATTAATTCAACCAAGCAGTTAGGAACGTTGCTCTTTGAAAAGATGAACTTGCCAGTGATTAAGAAGACGAAAACCGGTTATTCAACCGCCGTTGAAGTCTTGGAGGAACTGGCACCGCAGGCGCCAATTGTTAGCCATATTCTTGAGTACCGGCAACTGGCAAAGATTAAGTCAACTTACGTTGATGGCCTCTTGGCCGTGGTTGATCAAGCCGACCAGAAGATCCACACCCGGTTCTTACAGACGTTGACCCAGACCGGCCGATTGTCATCAGTTGATCCAAACCTGCAAAATATTCCGATGCGGACGGAGGAGGGACGTAAAATTCGTCACGCCTTTGTTCCCAGTCATCCGGATTGGCTAATCTTTGGAGCCGATTACTCGCAGATCGAATTACGGGTTTTGGCCGCCATCACCGGTGATCCAAACATGAAGAAGGCCTTCATGGAGGACGAGGATATTCATGCCGAGACGGCCCGCGCCGTCTTTGGCCTGAAGGCAGATGAGCCGGTTGATGCCAACCATCGAAGGACAGCCAAGGCCGTCAATTTCGGAATCGTCTACGGTATTTCTGATTTTGGTTTATCAAAGAACCTCGGCATTTCGCGCAAGGATGCCAAGTCCTTTATCGAAACCTATTTCAAAGAGTTTCCTAAGATTCATGGTTGGATGGAACAGATTAAGGAGCAGGCCCATAAGGATGGCTTTGTTGAAACAATTGAACATCGCCGTCGCTACTTGCCCGAGATTAATGCCAAAAACTTTAACCGACGATCATTTGCTGAACGAACAGCGATGAATTCGCCAATTCAAGGTTCGGCGGCTGATATTATCAAAATTGCCATGATTAAGGTTGACCAGGCCTTAACCAAGGAGGGCTTGCAAGCCAAAATGCTTTTGCAGGTTCACGATGAACTGGTCTTTGAATGTCCAAAAGAGGAGTTAGAGCAAGTACGAAAGTTAGTAACCTCCGTGATGGATTCTGCCGTTTCTTTGTCCGTACCATTGAAAGTTGAGGACCATGCCGGTCCAACCTGGTACGAAGCCAAGTAAGGTGGTCATCACCAGCTGAAAGGAGTTTTTCATGTCCAGTTCTGAATTGCAACGTAACCGAGCCGTTTTACCGATGTCAACCGTCCGCGAGTTGACCCTGCTAACCGACCGCCAGATTCGTTACTACGAACAGCACGAATTAATCACTCCAAAACGGGGTAAGGGTGGTCAACGCCGTTTTTCTTTAAACGATATTGATCGGCTCTTGCAAATTAAGGACTACCTTGATGCTGGTGATTCCACTGCCGATATTAAAGAACTCTTTGCCAAAGCCGAACGGAAAAATCAGCAACAGGCCGGCGTTGATAGTAGCCTGCGCCGCTCGTTGCAAGATGAATTTGCTCAAATCGCCCGCTTTAATAACCACTGATTTGGTCGGTTAATTGACCAAATGTGAACAATGAATTGATGATTGAAAAAAGCTGACCAGCTGGCCAGCTTGGCTGGAGAAAGCCTTCAGCCAAGAAAAAATGTACCCACTATAGCAGCCAAGTAAAGGAGTTTCTAATGGCAAAACCTTCTTACACCAAAGCAGACATTAAGCAAATCGTTCAAGACGAACAAGTTGAATTCATTCGCGTGACATTCACTGACGTTTTGGGCGCTATCAAGAACGTTGAAGTGCCAGTTTCACAACTGGACAAGGTCTTGGACAATGACCTGATGTTCGACGGTTCTTCAATTGAAGGATTCGTTCGGATTAACGAATCTGATATGTACCTCTATCCTGATTTGTCAACGTTCATGATCTTCCCATGGGCGACCGACGAACATGGTGGAAAAGTTGCCCGTTTGATTGCGGACGTGTACTCAAAGGATCGGACACCATTTAAGGGTGACCCACGAATTGCCTTGAAGGATGCCGTTGCCCGTGCCGAATCTGAAGGCTTTACTGCCTTCAACGTTGGTACGGAACCTGAATTCTTCTTGTTCAAATTGGATGAAAAGGGCGAACCAACCATGGAACTAAATGACCATGGAAACTACTTCGACTTGGCACCATTGGACCGCGGTGAAAACGTTCGTCGTGAAATCGTTTTGACGCTTGAAAAGATGGGCTTTGAAGTTGAAGCTGCCCACCACGAAGTTGCTGCTGGTCAGCACGAAGTTGACTTCAAGTACTCAGACGCCGTTGACATGGCCGACAAGATTCAGACTTTCAAGTTGGTTGTAAAGACAATCGCTCGTAATAACGGTTACTACGCAACCTTCATGCCAAAGCCTGTTTCAGGTATTAACGGTTCAGGAATGCACACGAACATGTCTTTGTTTGACAAGGACGGGAACGTCTTTGATGGCCACGATGCTGACAAGAACTTGGGCTTGTCTGACACGGCTATGCACTTCTTGGGTGGTGTCTTGAAGCACGCCCCAGCCTTGACTGCCTTGGCTAACCCAACGGTTAACTCATACAAGCGTTTGACTCCTGGTTTTGAAGCCCCAGTTTATGTTGCTTGGTCAGCATCAAACCGTTCACCAATGGTTCGAGTACCAGCCTCACGTGGTTTGGCAACTCGTTTGGAATTGCGTTCAGTTGATCCAACGACTAACCCATATACTGCCTTGGCTGCTATTTTGTCAGCTGGTTTGGATGGTATCGACAACAAGTTGGAACCATCAGCTCACGTTGATAAGAACATCTACTTGATGGATGAAAACGAACGTAAGAAGGCTGGCATCGTGAACTTGCCTGATACGTTGTTGGCTGCCCTTGATGAATTGGCTAATGATGATGTTGTAATCGATGCTATCGGTACACACATTACTGATAAGTTTATTGAAGCTAAGAAGATTGAATATACTTCATACCGTCAATTTGTTTCACAGTGGGAATTGGATAACTACTTCATGAACTACTAATCAATATTTTAAAACCGGCTGATAGTCGGTTTTTTTATTGTCTTTGAATAAATCAGTCCTCGTTTTTTCTAATTTTAGGATTGTTTTTCAAAAGTAGGATGTGCTACACTAAGAAAAAATAATATAAATCTTCGGGGCAGGGTGTAATTCCCGACCGACGGTGATGGCGTAAGCCTCAGTCCGTGACTCAAGCAATTGATTGATACAGTGAGATTCTGTAACCGACAGTAAAGTCTGGATGGGAGAAGATAAACAAAGAGGGCTTTTTTAGCTAGTTTTTTGTCGTCCTTTTGGCGACACGAAGACGGCGCTTGAAGTCTTTATTTGCAGAATCTAATTTCGATTTGCTCCGGTGTGATTTTAAATCACACCGGTTTTTTTATGCCCGGAGTGGATCGGAGTCGAAATGAATGATGAAATTGGTTTAGCCTGGGCAATCGCCTTAGCAAAACAGGCGAACCCAAAGGACACATGGAAAAATCCGCGGGTGGGGGCGATTATCGTGGACCATAATGGCCAGGTTTTAGGTCAGGGCTACCATCATCGTTACGGTGACCGCCATGCTGAGGTTGATGCCTTGGCCCAGGTTGAGCCGGGGACTGATTTAAAATCAGCGACCCTCTATGTCAGTTTAGAACCCTGTTGCCGGCAGGGAAAGGTGGGCCCCTGTACACAAGCGGTGATTGATGCCGGAATTGGTCGAGTGGTGATTGGCAGTCTGGATCCAAATCCGGCGGTCAATGGCCGTGGAGTTGCTATCCTGCAGGCGGCGGGTGTTGAAGTCGATGTGCAAGGGGCCGATGTTGACCGGCAGGCGCTGTTAAATCCCGCTTTTGTCTATTATCACAAGACCGGCAAACCTTATGTGCAGTTGAAGTTAGCCGAGAGTGGCGATTGGCGGGTAGCGGCTAAGCAGGGCCAACAAACGAAAATCACGGACCAAGTGGCTGATCAAGCCATCCACGCTCTGCGTGGCCGACAAAGTGCGATCTTGATTGGCTCCGAAACGGCGCTAGTTGATCAACCGGCCTTAACGGTTCGTTTCGTGAAAATTGATCATGACCAACCCTTACGGGTGATTTTGGATCGGCGGGGCAGGCTGCAGAAGCAAGTGGCCGCCGGCCAGTGGGCAACGAGAACGCTGATTTATAGTCAAAATAAGGACTTTGTGCGGGACTTTGACCAAGTACAAGAATGGTCGGGTGACTTGCAGGAATTGTTGGTTGACCTAGGGCAACGCGGTTGTCAATCACTGTTAGTTGAAGGCGGGCCAACCATCATCAAGGCTTTCTTAAAGGAGCAGGCTTGGCAAAGTTTTGATTTATATCAAACGGCGAGTCGTTTTGGTTCAGTCGGGGTTCAGGGCTTGTCGCCAACGGCAATCGCAGCGGCTGGTGGTCAATTGAAAGCGACCAAGGTTGTTGGCAATGCCATTGATTTTCATTTTGAGCGGAAGGTTCACTAAGATGTTTACAGGAATTGTGGCGGCGATTGGCCGCATTACGGCGGTGGAAGAAATAGACCGTCAAAATTATGCTTATACCATCCAGGGACCGGCGGGGTTCTTTGACGATAGTCAGTTGGGAGATTCGATTATGGTTACCGGTGTTTGCCTGTCAATCGTTGATAAATCAGACCAGCAGGCGCGTTTTGAGATTATGGCGCCAACGGTTGCGCAAACGACGTTTGGCAATTTGGTCGTTGGGGACCGGGTCAACCTTGAGAAAAGTTTACCGCTGGCTGGTCGATTGGACGGTCATTTTGTTTTGGGCCATGTCGATGGCCGGGGCAAAATTATTAGTCAAACGAAAGTGGGGCAGACTATTGAACTGGAAATTCAGGTCGAGGATGAAAGTCTCTGGCCGTATTTCGTTTCCAAGGGGTCAGTGGCATTGGACGGAACGTCTCTGACGATTGTTCGAGTTGCCGGTCCGGTGCTCACCATTGGTCTGATTCCGATAACGCAGGCAAACACAACCTTTGGCACGAAGCAGGTTGGCGATTTCGTTAATGTCGAAACAGATATTTTAGCCAAGTACAGCCAACGGCGGGAGGCCCTCCATGTCTGAAAAAATTAGAAGAGCCCTTGCAGCACTGCAGCGAGGGGAATTGATTATTGTTCAAGATGATCACAGTCGTGAAAATGAAGGCGATTTGGTTGGCTTGGCCGCTTTGGCCAGCCCGGCCAAAATTAACCAGGCATTGTCAATCGGTCGGGGCGTTCTCTGTGCGCCGATGACAGCCGACCGGGCGCAAAATCTTGACCTGCCAGAAATGGTCCAGCAGAACAGTGAGAAGTTTGGCACACGGTTTACGGTCGCGGTCGACCATGTGGCTACAACGACTGGTGTGTCGGCCAATGATCGGGCACAGACATTAAGGGAACTGGCTAATCTTTCGGCGAAAGCGACTGATTTTGACCGACCGGGCCATATTTTTCCTTTGATAGCAGCGGCCGGTGGCTTGAAGGAACGACAAGGACATACGGAAGCGGCTGTGACCCTGGCTGAATTGGCGGGTGTTCCCCCCGTAGCCTATATTATTGAAATTTTGCGTGAGGACGGTAAGATGGCTAGGCAAGAGGACCTAGCAAAATTAGCCAAGGACCAGGGGTTGGAATATATCAGCATTCGAGACATCCGGGATTATATTGAGCGAGAGGAGGGTGTTGAGTTGACTGCTGGACCTAGGGTTACGTTACCAACCCGTTATGGGCAGTTTTTCTTAACTGATTTTATTGCAACCGGCCAAGAGCGAGAACCGGATTTGTTGCTTGAAAGCAGCCAACAGGCTGGGGATGTGCCACTCGTACGTGTGCATTCGGAATGTGACACTGGCGACTTATTTGGTTCCAAACGCTGCGAGTGTGGACCACAGCTTGAAGCTGCCTTAAGCCAAATTGGTCAAGAAGGTGGTGCGGTTGTTTATTTACGGCAGGAAGGTCGTGGGATTGGTCTGCATGATAAGCTCAAGGCTTATCTTTTGCAAGAAAATGGTTATGATACAGTGGAAGCTAACTTGGCCTTGGGGCACCAGGCCGATGAACGCAATTATGAGCGAGCAGCGCTGATGCTGAAGCAGGCGGGGCTGACGAAAATTCGGCTGTTGACGAATAATTTGGATAAGGTAGCAGCCCTGCGTGCCTACGGGATTGATGTGGTTGACCGCGTGCCATTAGAAGTTGGCCAGGCAAATGAGAATACAGCCTACTTGCAGACGAAGGCTGAAAAATTAGGCCAGGTTTTTACTCAATACCAGATTTAATGGTGAGTGATTGAGGACGGTGGCGACCAGGTAGATTGGTAGCTAAATGGTGAGCAGCCGATGATTGAGATGACCAATCGAGAAGTTGATCAGCCTTACCCTAAAAATAGTCATTCAAGCAGTCGGTACCCAAAAATAGAAAAAGGATTGAGAAGACAATGAAGACATACCAAGGAAAGATGTTAAGCCAAAGTGAAAAGCCCGTTGCGATTATCGTTTCGGACTTTAATACCGCGATTACGGAACCCCTAGTAACCGGCGCGGTAACACAATTGCGGCAACAGGGATTAACGGAAGACGAAATGGTGGTGGTCCATGTGCCCGGTGCTTTGGAAATTCCAGCCGTGGCACAAAAGTTGGTTGATAGTGAACGCTTTTCGGGACTGATTTGCCTTGGTGCCGTGATTCAGGGAGAAACCGACCACTACCAGGTGGTCGTGAACCAAACAGTCAGTCAGATAGCTAACCTTGCCAGAGTCAGCCCGATTCCGGTAGTCAATGGTGTCCTAACCACTAATACTTTTGACCAGGCGGTACAGCGGTCGGGTGGTAAGGCCGGCAATAAGGGCTTTGAGGTAGCTGGTTCACTGCTACTTATGCGGTCATTGTACGAACAGTTGGCGATGCTGTAAGTCGGGCCGCGAACCGTTGCTACTAATGCGGTTGTTGTATGAACAGTTGGCGACGCTGTAAGTTGGGTCGAACTACTGTGACTAATGGCGGTCATTGTACAAACAGTTGGCGACGTTATAAGTTGGACCGAGCTGTGCTGCTTATGAGGTCATTATACGAGTATTTGACGACTCTTGAGCCAGGACAATCCGTAAGCAGCTGGTAACTTTCTAATTTCTTAGGCAATGGCGTTCTGCCATTGCCTTTTTCTATGAAAAAATGTGAAAATAGCCGTGGATAGTGGCGCAAGGGGAAGTATATTTTGTATAATAGAGGATACGAACGCCTGTTCTCTTTGGGCGATTTGATGCAAAGAAAGTGGAAGGAAGACGATGCTTAGTTTTATTCATGCCGGGGATGTTCACCTGGGCAATCCCTTTACCGGGTTGAGCCAACACCTGAGCCCGGACTTTCAAAAAAATGTTCAATTGGCGACCTTTACGGCGCTGGATCGCTTAGTTGAATTTGCGGTTGATCAAGAGGTCGACTTGGTCTTATTTCCGGGTGATTTATACCACGGTTCCGATAATTCGCCACTGATTCAGGAGCGCTTAACGAAGGCTTTGACCCAATTGGATCAGGCCGGCATTTGGTCCGCTATTTCCTTTGGAAACCACGATTTTCAGCAAGGACAGCAGGTTCATCCGACCTGGCCAGACCGAGTTTTGGTTTTTGGCCCGGAAGTTGAAACAAAGACGATTACGACAAAATCAGGAGCGAAGGTCGCCATTTCAGCCTTTTCTTATACGGACCGGCAACACCGCCAGTCGGCTTTGCCAGATTTTCCGGTTAAGCAGGCGGGGGTTGATTATCACTTGGGGATGTACCACGGCGTCGTTGGCCAGGATGGCGAGAACTATGCAGCCTTTTCACTACCAGACATGGTGGCAAAGGGTTATGATTACTGGGCTCTCGGCCACATTCACGTCCGTCAAATTCTCCACCGTAACCCTGTAGTTGCCTATTCTGGGAACCTTCAGGGCCTCAACCGCAATGAAGATGGCGAAAAGGGCTTTTTCCTGGTTTCCGACCAGGACGGCCAGGGTCTAGTACCGGAATTTTATCCGGTTGCCCCCGTTTTGTGGCAGCGGGTTCAAATTCAAAATTGTCCTGATTTGGCAACATTGCAGGGCCAGTTAAATGCTTACCACTGGGAACAGCCAACTCTGGTGATACTTGAATTAACGGGGCAGGTTGGTCCGGATATTGAGGAGGCTGCACGCTTTGGCACCTTGCTGGAAAGTCTGCAGGCTAGCCGGAAAAGTAACAGTGACTATTGGCCAGTGAAAGCCCAGATTGTCACAACGGCTGCTAACCCAAAGCGCCCAGCGTTGCCCGCTGATGTTGATTTGCAGGCGGCCATTCATCAGGTGGTCCAAGCAGACAGCGTTGGTCAGTGGCTTTCAGACCAGGCGCCAACGTTTATCAGAGATTATTTTTATTCAGAAGAGGGCCAGGCCGACTTAGCCGACCGCCTTTACCAGGACTTAGTGGAAGGAGGCCAGGATGAAGATTAAAACGATTCATATTTCTGGTTTTGGCCGCTGGTCGGATTTAACACTGACAGATTTAGCCGACTTTCAGGCCTTTTTTGGTCAAAACGAAGCCGGGAAATCGACCCTCAAGGCCTTTATCTTGGGTGTTTTATTTGGTTACAAGGCCCGAGCTAGCCAAAAATACGAGCCCCGGTCTGGTGCGGCCTATGGTGGCTACCTCGACTTAGAAATCAGCCAGGGGACCTACCGCATTCAACGGATGAACCGAACGCAGTCGGAGTTAACGATTGTTAACTTGGCAGACGGTCAGGCCTTGGCAGATGGCGAAGAATTCTTAACTCAACTATTTGGGCCGCTTAGTCGAATAGATTATGAGCAGATTTTTGCCTTCGATGCTAAGGACCTGCAACTGGTCAACCAGTTAACAGGCCCTGATTTGGAAAAGCACCTGTTGACCTACACGCAACCGCGGGCGTCGAAGTGGCTGGCCTGGGCAACCGACCAACAAAAAGATGGTAGTCAGCTCTTTGCCAAACAAAAAACGGGGAAGCGTCCGCTTAACTTAGCCAGCCAGGCCTACCAACAACGGCAGGAAAGTCGCTTCGATCAAGCGCAATCGCTAAACCAGTACCTTGAAAAGGGCAACCAGGTGGAAGACTTGCAGAAAAAAATTGCGGGTCAAGACCAACAATTGGCAACGATCAAGGAGCAGCTAACAGCGGCTCAGGATTTGTTGTCCTATTGGGACCTTTATCAAGAAGCGTTGGCATTGGAGGCCACGGGAGCCGATGGTGGTCAGCAGGTCAACCGTCCCCAACAAAAAATCAGCACCGCGGACCAGGACAAGTTACAGCAACTAGCCCTGCAACTTGACTGGCTTAACCAACAGCTAGCGGAGGCGAATGAGCGGCGGGCGAAACTCAAAGATGGTCAACTGGCCAACCTCAACCAGGCCGAAATTGTGGCTGTACTCCAGGAACTGACCGAAACGAGCCAGGCCCTCAAAGGGCTACTTGGCCAAATCCATAGTGCCAACCAGCAGGTTGAAAAGTTCAACCAGCAATTCCAGGGTCAGGCACCAGAACCGCTTGATACCGCTGATTTCCGCCTCCTGCAGGAACGCAACTACTGGTTGGGTGGAGCAGTGGCCAGTGTGGTTCTGTTAGTTGGCGCCTTTGCCTTAGGGCTGGGCCTTCCAGTTGCGGGACTGCTGGCCGTCACCATGGTGGCCACGGGTTATTTGGCCAAGCGCCACCATGACCGAGTCGCCGAAGTGATGGCTCCCTTTGCGCCATGGGATAAGGAAACGATTGTAGCGGGCCAGTATGATGCCATGTTGGCCCAAGATGCTAAAAAACGATCACGTGACCTCGGTCGCCAGGTTCAGACATTAGCTGACCAAATCAGTCAACGCCTGAACCAGATTGATGCCAAGCGCTTTGCCCACCTGCAAGAATCAATGGGGGACAATTACCAGGAGCTTCTGGCCGCAGTGGACCAGGCTGGTCAATTGTACGGTTTGGATCCGGCTGCTGGCTTAAAGCGTCGGGTCGAAAAGGACCATGCGGCAGACCTGGAGCACCAGCTTTATCAGGAACGAGACCAGGTTCAGACCCAGTTACAAAAAATTTTGCAGGACAACGGTTTGGCCTCACTTGACCAGTTGTCCGCTGCCTTGGCCAAGCAAAATGACCGGGCTAAGAACGACCAGCGCTTGGCTGATTTATACCAACAGATTGGTGCAGACCGCCGCAAACAGTTGGTCAAATATCGAAATCGGCCTGCATTAGAAAAGGCAGTGGCTGATTTGGCGGAGGAGCAAAAGGGCCTCGAATTTGCTAAGGAACAGGCGACCAAGCAGGTCCAAGCCTTGCAAGTTGACCAGGCCGCCATGGTTTCCGAAAGCCAGTTCCAGGATTTGACCCAGGAAGTGGCCAATCAGGAGGCACGCTTAACTGAGGACTTTGGTCGATATCTAGAGAAGTCGCTCTTGCCAGCCTTGATTCAAAACATTTTTAACGGCCAGGATCAGGACTTAAGTACTCGGGTCCAAGACCAGGCGGGAACGTACCTTCACCGCTTGACCCTAGGGCACTACCAAAAAATGCAAATTACCGAGAAGCAGGTGCAGGTCTTTGACCGAGACAACCAATCCTTTACCTTGGCTGAATTGTCGACCGGGGCAGCGGACCAGGCCTATTTGGCCGTTCGCTTGGCCTTGATTACAAGCTTACAGCTAACAGAAAATCTGCCAATCCTAGTTGATGACGCCTTTGTGAATTTTGATGAGAACCGTCAGGCTGAAGTGCTATCCTTATTAGAGGACCTGGCACGTGACCGGCAAGTCCTGTTCTGGACCTTTACCAGTCAGAAAGCAGCCGACCAGGAGATTAATTTAGGAGAGATAAATGGCTAAGTTATTACTGCAGTACCATGAAAATGACACGGTTGACGCCTTTGCCTTGTTAAAGAAGGCCGACGTTCGCCAAACCAAAACCGGCAAGGATTACCTGGCTTTGACCTTTTCGGATAGGTCAGGTGATATTCCCGGAAACCTCTGGGATGTGACCAAAGAGGGCATTGACCAGTTTCAGGCTGGTCGAGTCGTTAAGGTTACCGGTACCCGGTCAGCCTTTAAGGGTAGCCCACAAATTCAAATCAGTCAACTCCGCTTGACTGAAGACGGTGAGCCTAGCTCAGCGGCAGATTTTATCAAAAGTGCCCCCGTTAAGAAGGCTGATTTGGAATCGGAACTAACGGATACCATCTTTAAAATTACCCAACCAACATGGAACCGCTTGGTCCGCCAGTTGTTCAAGAAGTTCCACGATGACTTCATGGAATTTCCGGCTGCTAAGACCAATCACCACGCCTTTGCTCGGGGTTTGGCCTTCCATAGCCTATCAATTGCACGCTTGGCGGATAAGGTCAGCGACCTTTACCCTCAGTTAAATAAGGATTTGTTGCTGGCCGGTGCACTGCTGCACGACTTGGGTAAGGTGATTGAACTTTCGGGTCCAGCCTCAACGGAGTACACTCGGGCCGGTAAGTTGATTGGTCATATCACTTTGATTGACGAGCAACTAGTGTTGGCAGCTAATGAGCTCAAAATGGATTTGAACCAGGAAGATGTTCTGATTTTACGGCATGTTGTGCTGGCTCATCACGGGCTTCTGGAGTACGGATCACCCGTTCGCCCTCAGATGATGGAAGCCGAAATTCTTCATCAGCTGGATGAGATGGACGCCTCAATTCAAATGATGACGGGCGCCATGGAACAAACCGAACCTGGCGAGTTCTCAAAGCGAATTTTCGCTATGGATAATCGAGCATTCTACCGTCCGGAGAGCGTTCAAAGGGCAGCCAGTCCGACGGATGATGACTTGCCACCACTGCCGCCGGAAGACCCGGAAGCAGGTTCGCCAATCGACCCAACGGCGCTGTTTTAAACCCAAAAAGGTGGCGCGGCCTTAAGCAAAGCTCAATAAAATGGGGGCTAAACCAATTCTCGATAAAAGGGCTTAATTCGGGACTGCGAATACCTAGGCTAACCTAAAGCCCATCCACAATTCAACCACATCAAAAAAGAGGATTCCGATTGGAATCCTCTTTTCTTTTTTTAATTGTTACTGATTGATTAAACGCCAGCGGTTAAGTAACCTGACAAAGAGTTCTTCAAATCAGAATCCTTGATGCTAACATCATCCTTACGGAGAATCTTACCAACAATCTTTTGAATTTCAGTTGCGTTGTTTGAATCGCTCAAGAAGTCGTTAGTCAACTTATCCTTCAACTTCTGCTCAACCTTGCTTTCGGCTGGCTTACTTGCCATCTTGTCAGTGCGGACAACATAGTAGTTTGAACCAGATGAAGGCTTAACAGGTGATGATGAGTAAGAACCTGCATCCTGGTTAAAGGCGGCCTTACGGATTTCAGAATCAACAGTAGTATTTGTTGAATCGAAGGCAGGCAACTGACCGGACTTGTTAACTTGTGTATTCTTTGATGAATATTGCTTGTAAACGTCATCCCATGAAGTACCGTTGTTCAAGGCATCGATGGCCTGTTGAGCGGTATCTTGGTCCTTTGCCGTAATCAAAGAAATCGTCGTCTCAGGGACGTAGTTGTTATAGGCGTCGTTCAACTTATCCTTTGAAATCTTGTAGTTAGCCTTAACTGCTGCATTCATCACAAGCTTTTCGCGCAGTGATTCTTTGTACTGAGTGTCCGTCAACCCTGACTGAGTCAACATAGTAGCAAATGAATCACCATATTGAGCCTTAGCTGTTGTGTAAGCGTTGGTTACGTCTGATTTTGAAACTTGTGATCCGTAATGCTTTTCCAAGACCTTATCAATCACCATTTGGGCGAAGACTTGCTTACCAGCAGACGAGGATTTTACCTTGTCGTAGTATTCTTCTTGGGTGATTTTACCGGCATCGGTCGTGGCCAATGTCTTCGAAGTGGACAAACCGAGGTAGGCAACGCCAGCAACAAAGACGATGACGATGAATCCCCAGATAACTTTGCGGTGCATAAAATTAGTTTCCTTCCGAGTTGAAATAATTGATACAAAGACTATTCTATCACAGTTTTGAATCGTTCGACTGCGTTGCCTTCATTTTTTCTTGAACTTCCTTGATTCGATCGAGGTGAACTTGGTTTTCATATTGGGTACGCTTGGCTGCCCGTTGTAATTCTGCCAAATCAGCTTGGTTTGCCTCGAGCGCTTGCGTTAAGACGGTGACTTGCTTTTTTGCCCGCTGACTGAGGCGCAAAATCGTCTTGAATTCCGTGATGGTTGCTTTTACTCGTGCAAATGCCATGGCTTACTCCAATTCTTTCTTAATATTTTGAGCGAGTTCCTCGTAACGGCTTTCGTCGTACTGGTCAGAATTGTCAATCGTTGGTGCTAGGGCGTCGTTTAAACCGTCACCATCGCGACGAGGAATCAGGTGCCAGTGAGAATGAATGACGGTTTGACCAGCTGAGGGACCATTGTTGGATGAGATATTGATACCGGTAATGGTTTTGTCGGCAGACTTGATGGCGCGAGCCAAGACCGGCAACTTCAACAAAACCTTTTGAGCGATGTCATCATCGTAGGCGAAGATGTCATCGACGTGCTTTTTGGGAATTAAGAGCGTGTGACCAGGGGTAACCTGGGAAATATCCAAAAAGGCGAGTAAGTCGTCGTCTTCATAGACTTTATAAGAAGGAATTTCTCCTGCGATGATTTTGTCAAAGATATCTGCCATAATGGCCTCCTTTTTCCTGTATTGCTTTATTTTCTATTATAGCAAAATTCAGGCAAAACAACCGTTCTCAGACTAGAACCTGGTATAATAATGGCTATGGGACTATCAATTACAAAATTATATGGTGGCTATGCTGGCCAAGATGTCTTAAAAGACGTTTCCATCACGGTACCTGATGGGCAAATTGTCGCGTTAATCGGCTTAAATGGAGCCGGAAAGTCGACTACCTTCAAACATATTATTGGGGAACGACCAATTCGAGCAGGAAAGGTGGTTTTGAACGAGGTGGACCTCGTCCAGAATCCAACTGCCTTTAAGGAGCAGTTGGCCTATATTCCAGAACAGCCAATCCTTTATGACGAGTTGACCCTGGCGGAACATATCCATCTCATGTTGGCCAGTCATGGCCTTGACGACCAGGCACATTGGCACCAGGCGATGACCTTGTTGGCAACGTTCCGCTTGGATGACAAGTTGCACTGGTTGCCTAAGCACTTTTCCAAGGGCATGCAGCAAAAGGTGATGTTAGTGGCGGCTTTCAGTCTCGAAGCGCCATTAATGGTTATCGATGAGCCATTCCTCGGTCTGGATGTTTTGGCCCAAAAGGCCTTAGTGCAACTGATGGAAGACCGAACCAAGGCGGGTGGCGCAATCCTTTTGACGACACATTTGCTGTCCTCGGCGGCAGCCTTTGTTGATCAATTTGTCTGGCTGGACCAGGGCGAGGTTCGCGAGCAGGCAAGCCCCGAAGAATTGGCGGCCGAGCACCAGCTAACTTTAACCGAAATGGATGAACTCTTTTCATGACGGCTGACAGTAAGAAACTTGACTTAAACCGGCTCTACAAGGACCGGTCAGCGGCTACGAATCGGCAAAATCAGCGTTACCTTCGCCTGCTGTTTAACGATCATTTTGTCGTCTTTCTTCTTATTGTAATAGGGGCGGCCATCTTGGCCTTTCAATCATTAGCTAAGAAGTCCCTGGAAACGCCAATTGCTTTTTTACCATCCTATTGGCAGATGGGTCTGATTTTCTGGTTGGTTTTGGGTCAGCAGTTTGGTTCCTTTGTGACTTACCTCAACTCGGCCGACCGGGTCTTTCTCTCGGCTAGTGATGATTTCCTAACGAAGACCTACCTCAACCAGGCTTGGCGTCGTTCCTTCATCTTGGCTACCGGTTGGCAGATTGCTTTTCTTGGTCTTGCCTGGCCAGTGATGAATATCATCGGTCTCGGCAATCCTGTTGATTGGTCGCTATCCTTGCTCACTCTAGTGGCAAGTAAGGCCTTTATGCTCGTTCAGGCCCTTGACCGCCATGAACGGGGGAATACCTGGACTGGATTTGACCAAACGAGAGCAAGCTGGTTAATTCGCCTTGCCATGCCGTTTGTTTTGGTCTTGGCGATTGTTTTGCTACCTGATCCATGGCGACTTTGGATTTTGTCGGGACTAACGGTGATTCTAGCAGCGGTTGCAGTGACTTGGTTCTTGCAACACCAAAAGGCGCAGCGTGCGATTGATTGGCATGTCGCTTTGACAACGAGTCAGCGGCACAGTCAGGCGGTCTGGCAGTTTTACGGTCTCTTTGCCCAGGTACCCAATCAGGGTGCCGTGGTCAAACGACGGGCCTACCTGGACAACTTGCTTGGCCGGTTCTCCTTTCAAAAGGAGCCGATGCGCCGGTTGTTCTGGATTAAGCTCCTGCGCGGTGGAGACGAGCTCGTCTTAGTTCTTCGCCTGGTTGTGGTTGGGCTGATTTTACTGGTGGCCTTGCCCAAGGATAGTTATTACCTACAGGCGGCGGGGATGGCGGTGTTGGTCTACTTGATTAACTTCCAGTTACTGCCGGTCTTTGAAAAGACGCGGGCGGTGCTGTGGTCACGGTTAGCCTTCGCGGATAAAAATCAGCAAGAAAAAACCTTCTTGGTTGTCTTAGCCGAAATTACTAGTACCGTGATTGGCTTGACCTTCTTGATGATGTTGTTGATAGCGGGTCCTGCGGCTGCCCTAGCTGTTTTGGCAGGCGGCTTACTTTTAGCCTTTGTTCTTTATGGACTTTGGCTTCCAAAAACTTTACACAAAAAGAATTAAAAGGAAATACTTATGCATTTACGTTCAAAACCATGGGCCAAACCTTGGCTTGAAGCTCACACTGATTTGGTCATTGACCAGGAACACGCACAAAAGTTGCGCGGCCACTGGAAAGAAATTTTTGACCAAGACCAACCAATTCACGTTGAAATCGGTTCCGGAAAGGGTCAGTTCATTATGGAAATGGCCAAGAAGAACCCGCATATCAACTATATTGGGATGGAAATTCAAGAAACGGCCGTGGCGATTGCTGCCCGCAAGTCTTTTGAGGCTGTTGGTATTTTGCCAAACCTGCGTTACCTTTACGGTAATGGTTCAGGAGTGGAAACTTATTTTGAGAAGGGCGAAATCCAAAAGATTTACCTGAACTTCTCTGATCCATGGCCAAAGTCACGACACGAAAGCCGTCGTTTGACTTATAAGACTTTCTTGTCTTCTTACCGAGCAGTTTTGCCAGAGGGCGGGGAAGTCGAATTCAAGACTGATAACCGCCATCTGTTCGAGTATTCTTTGGTTTCCTTCATGGACTTTGGAATGCGCTGGACGCCAGAAGACTATACCTTGGACTTGCATGCTGATGCTGACAAGGTTGAAGGCAACGTTGAAACGGAGTATGAACAGAAGTTCATGGCTTTGGGCCAACCAATCTACAAGGTGAAGGCTCACTTTTAAAGACAATAAAAAAACGACCGAGAGGTCGTTTTTTTATTGTCTTGAGAATGTTTGGGCGGGGAATGGATAGGTTTGGAGCCAGTAACGCCTGACGGCAAAATAAAAAATCCTCTTATCAACTTTGACTGGGAAGCGCAACAATGCGACCAATCAATTTGCTGGTAAGAGGATTTTTCTGTGGGGATGTTTCCTTTTAAAGGAAGTTTCTGGTGTTACGGAAACCATCGATTGCAAGCTTGGCCGAAAGTTGGTCAGGGAAGCGCTGGACGTGGAGGTTAACGATGTCGGAATTAGCAAACAGCTCGACTCGCTGAACAAGGTAGTGAGGGGTGTCAACGCCGGTTGTTAGCGAAACGATGTCACCGCGACGGGGAGTGATGGGTAGTTGAACGTCAGTTTCGACGCGGGCTGAGGCCATAATAAAGTTGTATTGAACCATGGGCAATTTCCTTTCACGAATTTGATGGTTGTGTACGAATGATTGATTTCCTACTAATATTTTATTGAAATTTGACCGGAAAGTAAATCAAATTGGCCGAGGCCGAGATGAAATTTTGCTTTTGGCTTAGTTAACCCTTATTGTATACCTTCGACTTATAAATGCAACAATTGTTTGCCTTTGATTGATAAGATTGCTTAGTTTTTAACAGTGTGGTTTTTATTAGAAAATAATTGTATAATCGACACCAGTACGACACATTATTCTAAAATACTGTTGCGTACCTTTTGTTGCGAACCGGATTGGTGAAAGTTAACACGAGTGTGGTTAAGTTTAGAATCAGAGGGGGACAATTAAACAATGAGTAATACCAAAAAAATTATTGGACTGGCAGCCGCGACGGCTGCTCTGGCAGGAGTTGCTGCTTCAAATACGACAGCACATGCCGATGACACCACCCAAGGGACGTCAGCTGCTAGCTCCGGTCAGACAGGAACATCGACGCAAACAAAGGCGCAGGCGCAGGCTGCTGTTGATACCCAGCAAAAAGTGGTGGACTCTGACCAGCAAGCTGTTGATTCCCAACAGGCTACTGTGAATAGTGCCCAACAGAATTTGACCAGCACCACGGCTGCCACAGCAACTGCCAATTCCGCTTTGGCGACGGCTAAGCAGGGAAGTCTTACCTCTAATCAGCAATCACAGGTTGCAACCGATAACCAATCTCTTGCAACAGCTAAGGCAAGCCTGGCACAAAATCAGTCAGCCTTGACACCGGCACAGCAGACGTTGCAAACGAATGCCCAGACTGTAACTGATTTGCAAAACAAATTGGCTAACACACCAAAGACTGTTGATGGTACAAGCGTAGCAACACCCACGGCTGATGATGGTGGCATAAGTAAAGGTGAGACGAATGGTACGATTAATTCGCAACAACAATTGCCATTGACATTGGTTAAGCCGGCTAATGTGGACCAAACAGCGAACAATGATAGTTTTTATGGTTGGTATACTGTCGGAGATGGTGACACATCAGCTAAGTTTGACGTGACTAATCAGGAACAATTGCAAGAATTACGTCAGTATGCGATGACCATTGTTAATTCTGGTCGTGCATCATTTGGGGTCAATCCGGTTAGTTCTTATGCACAGTTGGATACCAACATGCAGAAGAAAACGCAATTGCGTTACCAAGACCCAAAGGTAAAAAGTGGCTATCCCCACTATATGAATATTGATTATTTGAAGGGGATTGGTTTTATACCAAGCACTTATTCACAGGACTTTAGCACTTCTGGGGACTCAAGCCAAAATCCAACAACCATGTTACAGGCAAAGGTTTGGATTTTAAATGTTATTACCGCCATGGTTTATCAAGACGGATCCAACCAATGGGGTCATCGCGATTCCTTGATGGGTATTACAGATGATTTGAAGCCAACAGCTGAATCGGCTAACCAGGGTATTGCGATTAATTTCAGTTTAAGCCCAATTAATGGTCAGGTTGAACAACTATACGATGTTTATGCTATCAATAGTGCTTCGCAACAGGCTTTGCTTGGACAGCAGACCAAGTCTGCTAATGATTCAACGGTTGATCCTTCAATTTATACTGCTTCATCGACAAGTTCGACTAGCACGCCATCAACAAGTGCGGCCGCTACCTCAGCCGTTACGACGGATAGTGTCGATGAAACGGAGGAGCTCGGTGCCAGCGAGGTTGCTGATACATCAACACAGGTGACAAATCCAACTTATACTGATTTGCAAAACCAAATTATCTTGGCCCAACAGGCGAAGGCTAATGTGCAGACAACTGTTGATAATTTGAACAGCACGATTGCTAGTCTTAACCAGCAAATTTCTGATTTACAAAATAAAATTAATTCTGAAAGTAATGGTACAGCTGATACGGCGGATGTTGCTGCTAAGCAAAAGGATTTGGAAACTGCTCAGGCAAATCAGGCTCAGGCACAGTCAACGTTGGATGCCGCTCAAAGTAAGTTGACTGATCTGCAAAAGCAGTTGAGCACTGATACTGATGATTTGAAGTCGAAGCAGGCATTGCTGTCGCAGATTGAAGCGATTGATAATACCTCAGCGACCGGCGGAAGCACGAGCGGTGGAACGTCAACAAGCGGTGAATCTACGAACAGTGGCACGTCAACAACAGGTGGCACGACGAATGGTGGTACATCTACGACCGGTGGATCCACGAATAGTGGAACTTCAACTACTAGTGGCAATACAACTAGCGGAGCGTCAACCACAGGCGGCACCACGAATAGCGGTTCGTCAACGACCGGTGAATCCACGAACAGTGGAATTTCAACTACTGGCAGCTCAACGAGCGCTAATGCTGCAGTACCAGCAACTGCTGTTTTGAATAATGGCATGGCGAGTGAAACGCCAGTTTCATCGATTGCTTCGACAACTGGAACGAATGGCGGAATCACAGCAACGCCAGTAGCAACAACTCGCGTTGAAAAGAACAGTTCGGTCTTGCCGGCTACTGGTCAGCGTAATCGTGGCAATCAAGGAATTTTAGCACTTGCATTTGCTGGTATTTTGGCAATCTTCGGGGTAACTAGCAAGAAAACCCGCGAATAAAAATAACAAGTTCTTCATTGTTTTTAACTGAAGCCAAAGGTTTTTAGAACCTTTGGCTTTTTTATGTCTAAAAAATGTCGGATGAAATCAGAATTGTGATTTTAAAGAGAATATCATGTCGAATGAAAGCTATTCAGAAATATATTGATTATAAAGAAATGTTATCACAATAATTATATCGTTTCGTGATATAATTGTAACAATAAAGGTGATTAGTTGCTACTGATGGCGTTTCATAACGTTTTGTTTGAAGTGTCAATCAGTTAAAGACACTGACAAATTTAAGCAGGTTCAAAAATTAATTCAATCATAAAAAGGGGAGTAGGGCAATGAATGTAAAAGCGGTAGTAGGAACAATTGCAGGTTTAGCAGCGGTGACGGTGATTGATGTAATTGCCTTTTACCTCATTGCCGTCTTGTTGATGCACAATATGGATCAAATTTTAGCTGTCTGGGGGATGATGACTAAAATTGCGTTTTTGCATCAGTTTTAATTAATGAATACACGTAAGTATAAGTAACATCATTATTTGTTATAGTGAATGGCTACTCGCTAGTTTTAATAGCAATGCTTGCTGAACCTTGTTTACGAGCAGTAATATTTATTTTTTTAATAAAAGGCGTTTGCTTTCTTTCACGAAAGCAAACGCCTTTTGGTTTGTCTTATATTAGCAGTTATCAACGTGGATCGACCAATATGTTAAATGCACCGAGAGGACGTATTTGATATTTTGATACAAATGCCTGTCTAAAGCTATTGTGTTTGAAAACGTTGATTTAAAGGCGTTTGTAAGGTCTTTTTTTTAACACGTTCAAATGTGTTAAACACGCGTTAAGCTATTATTTTCACTCGAAAGTCGTGCAAAAGTCGTGCAGTGTTAATGCGACGATTAAAGAATGTTTAACTTATCCAATGCCTTTAAATTTTCTTCGTTTCGTTTTTCTTCGAGAAGGTGAGCATAAATGCCGAGAGTGATATTTGTGTTAGCGTGTCCCAAACGTTCACTAACGTATTGAACCGAAATATCATTAGCCAGTAGGTAACTAGCATGTGTGTGACGCAACCCGTGGAATGTGATTTGCTTTGAATTATCTTTTTCCAGGTAATTTTTTAGCGTGTGATTGCAAGAAGCGCTTGTAGCAGGATAACCGTTTATCCCTTGAAAAACGAACTGATCACCGAACTCCCATTTATTGAATAAGTCTACTAAATCGTCAGGCATCGATATTGTTCGGACTGATGATTTTGTTTTTGTCGGCTTAAATTCGTGACTAACTTGGTCCCACGTCTCCACAATGCTAATTGTTTTGTTGGTTAGATCAACGTTTTCTGGCCTTAATCCAGCTATTTCAGCGTATCTCATGCCAGTTAAGCAGGCAGTGATTATCATGTGCGCAGAAACCGAATTGCTTTGTTTAGCACGCTGTATCAGCTTTTGAAATTCATCGTTTTCAAGAAACTTCATATCAGCCTTTTTGCTTTCAACTTTACCAGTATTGTAAACGTTTCGAGTGAAATCACGAGTTGTATAGCCTTCGTCAAGGGCATACCGACCAAATTCAGATATAATGTTATTCACTCGCTTGGTGGAAACTTTAACATGTGTCTGACCATATTTATTGAGCAACTGTTGGAAGTCTGACGAACGAATATCTGACACTAATTTATCAGGCCACTCTTTTTCAACCAACTTCAGCACGGTATTGAACCATAGTTTTGTCGCACGGGCGATTTTTGGTTCTTTGAAGATTGCGTACCACTTTTTCATCTCGGTAATGAACAGCTTGTTTGATTTGCTGAAATTACCTATTGATTTTTCATACTCAACTTTTGCAACCCATTCGTTTGCTTCTGATTTAGTTGCAAAACCGTTTTTCTGTTTGGTTTTACGTTGACCATCAACGTTTAAAAGAACGGAAGCGGTCCAAGTCTTCGCTCCTTTTCGTTTAAAAATACTCGCCATAATGTTTCCTTTCCAAAAATAGGTACAAATAAAAAGGCCAGGGGCCTTAAATTACTTATGGTCAGAATCAGATACTTCTGATTCGTCTGTTATATCAACACGTCCATTAGACTTTTGTTCTTTGATTTTCTTTATTGCTAAATAGAAACAGTAACCAGATAGCGCAAATGAGGCAAACATAATAAACACCCAACTAAAGATGAAAGAAAGAATGGATACTATAACCCAAATGATAATCAACCATGGCAAGAATACCGTTAAAGATTTCCACGTAAACCAGATACTGATGATGAATAGTGCAATTAAACCAATTAATATCATTATTTGTCTCCTAACTTTCTTTCTAATCTATCTAACTGTTCAGTGATTTCATTCAACTTCTGATTTAGTTCATCTTTTGATTTATCAGCTTGTTCTTGTGTAAAAAACGAAGTCACTGTACTGGTAATTGTACCAATTAATCCAATGCCTACGAACATTAGTACAATAGCTATACCACGTCCTATTGCAGAAGTGGGGGATATATCACCATACCCAACTGTCGTAGCTGTTACAATCGACCACCACAGTGCGTTGCCATAACTAATGTTTTCGGCTAACGAATACACTCCAGCAGATATTAATATCAAAACAATGGCAAAAGTCATTAAGTAAATGAAACCATTCGTATTGATGAATTTCACTAGGTTACGTTTAAAACGCCCAGCAAATCCAACGATTCTTACAAAGCGTAATAGTTTCAGCAATCGAACGGTTCGAGCTATTCGGAACATCGAGAAGACGGAATCAAAGGGAATGATTGCCAATAAATCAAAGATATTTGATTTGAAAAATTGCCATTTGTTATCAGCTTTAGTAAATCGAGCGATGTAATCTATCCAAAAGAATATAAGAATAAACTTATCAATTAGAAAGTAAGGTTCTTTGGTAATTGATATTAATCCACCTATATCCAAACAAGCCAAAGCAACAGAAACAACGGCGAACGTGAAGACTGTTGCGTAATATAATTTTTTCATTTTTATACCTGCTGGATATATTCAGCTTCTACATATTCAGACAGCCACGATGGAATCTTATAAAACTCCATGAACGCTTGAACACTTGACGGCCGTTTAATTTCCATCAGCATATCGATAGCGTGCTTGTGCATCTCATATTCTTCGCCACGTTGGAAGTAGGGACTGAATTGATACACGGCGTCAGGTAAATTATTACCATACATAATATGACTTAATTCATGAGCCAATCGAAAGGCATAACTAGACTTTTTATAAGCAGGATTCATGAGTACCAATTTATTGTTACTCATGGAAGAATCTGGCGTGTCTTTTTCAAGGCTATCAACATCAAAAATAGTAATTTCATTTTGTCTTGCTATCTTTTCGAGTTCTTCTAAAATCTCTTCCACTTATTTTTCCTTTTTCTGACTCATAATGTAGCGTGCGTAATCGAGTAGCTTTTCACGTTCTTCATCAGGTATGGGCTTACCATCAAATGCCATGATCAATGTATCATCATCAATATCGGTAGTTTTATCTTTTGAGTCGTAACTATTCATTTGATTAGTACGACCTAATAGGTAGTCGGTAGATACGTTTAATACGTCGGCTACTTTTTGCAAAATAGCAACGCTTGGTTCTCTATTTTTCCAAGCATAAATTGAATTTTCGCCGATGTTTGCTTTTAAAGCAACTTCTTTCAGCGATAATCCACGTGATTTTGAAACTTCTTTTACTCTATCAAGTAGCATAATACTGGGTATTCTCCTTGTTTTTACAAGAAAATTACTCAAAACAGTAGTTTTTATATTGACAATTACTCGATTGGGTAATATACTTTTTCTTGTAAGTTAATTACGCAAACAAAAAACAGTTAAAACTTAAGTGTCTTGGCGGGCTAAATAAGTGATAGCTATGTTGTTTTGTGTTGCTTTATACTGCAATTTTAGTACTCAATCGAGTAAAAGTAAAGTAAAACTTACAAACATTTGTTACTGAAAGGAGGAATAAGAGAATGTCAGTAAAAGAAGCAAAGCGAATTCTTGAAGAAGAACGTTTTAAGTTTCAATTTCATCTAAAGATGAAAGGAATCAAGCAAGCCCAGTTGGCAAAAGTTGTTGATTCGTCACCATCTTACGTACGACAGTTGTTGAGTGGTAATGCCAGTGGTCCGGCGGCTCATGACAACTTGCAAAAGTTGTTCGACTTCACTGGATACGAAGGCGAAAACTGGTTTTAAGAAAGGAATTTAATAAATGAATCAAATCATCAAAATTAAAACAAACGAACAGGGCGAGGTAAGTGTCAGCGCTCGTGAGTTGTATCAGGCACTGGAAGTAAAGAAGCGGTTTAGTGCTTGGTTTGACGCAAATTCCAAGCAATTGATTGAAAATGAAGATTTTACAGGTGTACCTGGAGGTACACCCGTTAATGGCGGTAATGGCAATATTCAATACCTTCAAGACTACTCACTAACAGTTGACGCCGCTAAGCAAATTGCAATGATGTCCGGAACTGACAAGGGACGTGAAATTCGCCTGTACTTCATCGAAGTGGAAAAGCAATGGAACAGCCCAGAACTAATGTTGTCGCGGTCATTACAGTACGCCAATTCAAAATTGATTAATTATGAATCACAGATTGCAGAATTGACACCTAAGGCAGAACTGAACGATGTCTTTATCGAAACGGGTGAGGCCATTGGTGTTCGTGAAGCGGCTAAAGAAATGAACGTTAAGCAAAACGAGTTCATCGACAACTTGCTGAATAACAAGTATCTCTACCGTTCAGCAGGAAGTCACGGGAAGTTGCAACCATACAAGAAATATGTTCCTAAGTTCTTCGTGTTGAAGAGCGGTTCTGTAAATGGTGTTGAATATACGCCACAAGTTTTGATCACGCCATACGGTCGTCAGTTCTTCTATAAGAAGTTTTACGCTCCAGACCAAATGGAAATGTCGGTATAAAAATTACAGAAGACTAAAAAGGAGTCAAGAGTATGTATGAACGATTTAAGCCAGATAGGGAATACACACAGCAACAGATAAAGGACGAACTTGAAATTAAGTCAAACGATACTTTCCGTAAAAATTACAAGAAAAAGAAAGGATTTCCGAAACCAATACACGGTGGTAAGACCCATCCTGTCTGGGACGGATTAGCACTTCGTAATTATTTCTTCAAGTTATCAAACCGTTACGCATAAGAAAGGACAAACCATGACACTAATGCAGTTCAACGACTTATTGATGCTAGTGATTGGCACGAGTGTGACAGCACTGTCAATCATGGCATACAAATACTACAAGCGAGCACCGTTGTTCGATGCCTATGACGTTGAGAACGATATTACCAATGACATTGTTCACCAGGGCAAGCGACTTGCCAAACGAGATTTAAAGCGAACAAAAAAAGCCCGCTTAGCAGAGCGAGCTTAGGCATAAATTATCGGGAAATAATTTTATGTCTCTATTATAGCACGAGACCATCGCTGATGGTTGGAAAGAAAGCAGAGAGACAATATGGCAACACAAATTGATAAAGTTAGAGATTTTATTCGTGAAAATCCTACTGCTGACAATAAGACTATCAGCGAAAAAACTGGCGTAAATATTGATTCGGTAAAGGCTTATATTAGCCGTGATTTAAAACAAGGTCGACTAACAAGACTTGAAAATATCGACGAAGAAACTAATCAAACAGTTCGCTTCTTAGACTATGGCGAGTTCATGACAAATCGTGAAGCGATTAGGGACGCTAAGGACTACAAGAAGAAGATTTACCGTCAGATGGCACAAATGATATATGAGGCAGCAGAACGTGGGGAAGATGTCGACAACCTAGTTAAGGCGTCTCGGGAAATCCGTAACACGCTAGAAAGGATTAAATAATGCCTAACATTGAGAATCACATGGTCACTGATCAAGACGAGTTCAACAAACGAGGGATTGGCTATATCGACCAGTCATCTGTGTATTGTGATGAAGAGGTGGACGATGAAACGATTAGCTGAATTACGAAAGGAAAAGGGTGTGTCGCAAAAATACGTTGGCGATTTTCTAGGAATAACTGGACAAGCTGTTCAACGTTATGAGGCTGGGGATACCGAACCTAATATTAACAAGCTCAAAAAGATGGCTACTTACTTCAACGTATCAATTGATTACTTAGTGGGGTACAGCGATGAACGGTAATAGGTTGAAACAATTAAGAAAAAAACGTGGCTTAACACTCAAACAGGTTTCTAAAGAAGTTGGATTTAGTGGAGACCGACTTGGCAAATACGAACGCAATGAGCGAGAACCCAATATTACTACATGGGAAGCGCTCGCCAAGTTCTTTAAAGTGACACCGCAGTATCTAGTGGGGTGGACAGATGAACCGCATTAAACAGTTGAGGTTAGAAAGAAAAGAGACATTAGACTTTCTTTCCAACAAGACAGGAATTAACAGGTCAACACTAAATAGATACGAAAACAATAAAAGTGAACCAAAACTCGCAACATGGCGAAAGCTAATGGAATACTTTGATGTTTCATTCGAATATCTAGTCGGATGGACTGACGAAAGGTGAAGAATGAATAGAATTAAATATTTTCGAAAACAAGTCTATTTAACTCAAGAGGAACTAGCTAAAAAAAGTGGTGTATCCCTGGCTTCTATATCAGCTTATGAACGGGGTATTCGAAATCCTAAAATTGAAAATCTAAGAAAGTTAGCTAATGTTCTTAGAACACAACCTTTATTTTTGGAGGATAGCAATGAAGCCTGAACAACGTTTACAATCACAAATCACGACTTATCTTCATCGACACGATTACTTCGTTAACAAGACGCAAGCGGGTCCTGGTACTGACATTGGAACGCCAGACATCATCACGATTGATAAACATGGCAAGTTCTTAGGACTTGAAATTAAGCGACCAGACGGACAAGGAACGGTATCAGCCGAACAGAAAGCGGTTGGTGCACAAATCAAGCGAAATGGCGGACTCTGGTACGTGGTTGATAGCTTCACTAAGTTTTTGGAGGTTATCGATGATGTCGAACAACTCTTTTAGCCTTTATGAAGCACAAGCCAAACAAGTTGCTAAGTCACAACCAAATTACTACTACGTCATGAAAATGGGAACAGGTAAGACCGTTGTTGGCTTGTCCCACGTGATAAAACATTTCCCATTGTCGGACGTGATTGTGATTGCACCACGGCAGGTTGTCAAAGCTAAGTCGTGGGAGAAAGACGCCGAACTAGTTGGATTTAAGAACGGCATGCAGGTTATCACGACTGATGGTGTTAAGAAGCTGAACAACGCAGACGTGCAAAACAAGGTACTAATTATTGATGAAGCCCATAAGTTTAAGAACACGTCAGGACGTTCTGAAAAGTTAAGAATGTTGATTAAATGCTGTGCAGGTTTTGTCTTCCTATCAGGTACACCAACGAACGGGAAACTAGACGATTTGGAAATGTACGCGCTGTACTTTGGCCACGTTCCGACTAAGAAACAGTTCAGAGATTTATATAAAGTTGCAGAACACCCAGGTTGGTCTAAGTTTCCAATTTGGAAAGTTGGTAAGAATACCGAAAACCTGACGAAGTGGTTTAAGTCCATCACGTCTGACGTTGTCACGCTTGATGATATTACAGAACTGCCAGATGTGACGGAGCATGTTATCAGCTTCAAACCAGACCGTGAGTACAAGAAGACCAAAATGTCTTACAAAAAAGACGACAAAGTTATCTTCGCTAATCCAACTGCTCGACGTATCTATCAACGCCAAAATCAAAATAATAAAGCCAAACTCGATTGGCTGGATAGTGTTAAAGAGTCATACGGCGATGAGAAGACACTTATCTTCTACACCTATGATAACGAACTGCAACTATTAGACGAGGCGTTGAAAGATTTCAAGGTTGGCCACGTTAACGGCCATGAGTATGACAGCCAGGGTGATTTCATCTTGATCCAAACAACGGCTGGTTCGGGGATGACATTAAACGAATACAAACACGCCATTTGGTGGTCATTGCCTGATAGCTTTATCGATTTTGACCAGTCGAAATATCGGAACTATCGAATTGGACAAGATAGCAAAATTACACGAGATTACTTAGTCGTACACGGAACGATTGACGACGCTATCTGGAACTCGCTTGAGATGAAAGAAAGCTTCAATTCAGAAATGTTCGAGGATTAGATATGAGAATGAGCGAATTGCAAAAATGGTTAATTGACGTGGGCGACAAAGTCGTTCGACTGGCGTTCACATCAAAAGACCAAAAACAGCCAGAATCAGAACACATTGTTATCAATGGTGGTATTTACAAAATCACGATTGAAAAATTATAAGAAAGAGGAAACAAATGTTGAATGATATTTTCTGTTCACTTTGTTTTGCTCATGACGCACCGAAATTAGTTGTTAAACACAAAAATAATCAAACAATTGTTGAAGAACGTTGCCGTTGGTGCAACCACAAAATCGATGAAAGGGTTGTAAATGGACAAGATTCATATGAGCCCCACAAGGGCTTTCAAGTTTAGAAAAAACCCACTGCGTGCTTACCAAGATTATATTGGCGAGCATCCATGGTGGGAAGGAAGTAAGGACGCACTATTGTTTGGAACAATCGTCCACAACGTTGCTGAAGGTCGTGACAAGACACAAGATATATCGGACGAAGACAAAGGCCTGCTAATCAGTAAGGCAGGCAAAACGAAAGGGCAATTTAAAAAAGCCTACACAGATGCCGAAGTCATCGGTAGTCGTGTACATGAATACGTTGAACGATTTGGAAAAGCTGATTTTGAAGTTGAAATCAACGAAGAAACCGAAACGGGTCAAGGCGTGCGATTCACTGCTACTGGTCGAGCTGACATGCTAACGAAAAACGCAGTGTTTGATTTCAAGACGGTAGCACCTATGGACTTCGATGGCTTTATTGAGTATGGGTCATTTCGTGACAATCGACAAGAAGAGTACAAAAAGCAAATCGCTTACTATGCCTTCATGTTCGACAGAAAAGAAGCCCACCTCTTGTATATCAAGAAGGACCCAGACAAGCCGTTCATCTACGACTACAAGATGGACCACGATGAGATTTTACGATATGCAAACGAGATGGCAGATGAGATTGAACAGGCAGTACATTATGTTGACTGTCCAGATAATCTCGAAGCAATCAACGATGGAAGCCAATGGGCTTATGAACAGTTTGGGGGTGTGATTAATGCTTAAGCAAGCTAGAGCAGTAAGTTTTGAAGAAACAACAAGAGATGTTCCTTATTCTTCATACTCAACTAACAGAAAAGGGAACATCGATAAGTATCTAGATGAAGGATATATTGTCGTTTCATCTCATGTTGTCGGGAAATGGATCGAATACATCGTTCAAAAGGAGATAGAAGATGACTGATTACATTTATTTAACTCGTGAACAAAAACTAATTACTGAACAAGCAGTATCACTTGATGATTTACACATAAAGCTATTTCGACTAGGTCACAATCCGGAAATTGAACCAGAATTATTTAACCGATTGACAAAGGCATACAAGAATCAAGAATTGATTCGAGTGAAATTGCAGGAAGGGGAATATTGATGATTAAGGTATCAAAATTTCAAGAAATTAAGTTACAAAAGCCTGACCCACAAGCCATTGTGGTATACGGAGAGCCCATGGCTGGGAAGACGACATTTGCCGGCAAGTCTAACAGGCCACTCTTTCTATCATTTGATGGAAACGCCGACAATGCTGGTTATAACGCCGTTCGTCCTAAGTCTTATCAAGATGTGATGGACGTGATTGAACAAGCGCCAGAAGCTGGCTACAAAACACTCGTGATTGATACGGCAGAAGATATGGCCAACATGTTGGAATTGGAAGTTTTGGAAAAGCACAACGCCAGTTCGCTCAAAGAAGCTGGTGATTATGGTGCGGGATTTGGAGAGTTTAACAAAGCATTTAGCAATATCATCAACGCACTTACCACTTCTGATTTGACTGTTTATTATCTCTTGCGGGCCAACATGGATGATGAAGAAGGGTTAGTTATCGTGCTTAAGCCAAAGTTGTTCAACATTATTGGCGGTTATTCAGACGCACTTATCGAGATCAACAACAAGCACGAAGCTAAGTGGAAGAAGCGTCGTTATGAATGGGACGACGGTAAGTTGCCTGCACCACTTAACACAGTGATTGACAAGAACAAGAAATCAGCACAAGCCCTTGAATCAATGGGACTTTAATTAAGAAGAAAATAGGAGATTATAAAAATGGCTTTAGATATGGAAAACTGGTTTGACAACATGGACGAAAACACGGCGCAACCATCTGCGTTCGGGTTTGAAGACGGCACAACAAACGCTGTATTGACCGAAGTGTCTTTGTTCCAATCAAAGACTTCTAGCTGGACAGCAGTACAGTTTACATTTGAAGATAGCGAAGGGACATCAGATAACGGCTATCGAGTGTCGGTATCACAGAAGAAGACAGACGGCTCGAAGTTATCATCAAAGGCTTGGCAATCAAATGTGTTCCAACTCATGCGTCCATTGATTTTGTTCAACAAGGAAATGAAGAAGGTTGTTGACTTGGATACCATCCGCCAAGGTAATCAAGCGGTCGTTGAAGCCTTGCAACCAGTTGCTGACAAGAAGACGCTGAAGGTTAAGATTTTGAAAGAAACGCCTGAAGCAAAGAAAGGTGAAACAGCGTTCTCAAAGTACACGTTCCTAGACCCAATTGACGTACCGTTTGATATGGAATAATGGCAACCAAGACAGAGGCCATTAGATGGTTAAACGAAGGATATGACATTACACCCATTCAAGTTAGTTACGATGACGAAGGACATGCCAGTAAGAAGCCAATCCTAGCTTACGCAACTGACAAGTTAGATAAGTTATGGGTATTGTCTAACTGGAAACGCCATTATGCCATTGCGTTCGTGATGTCTGGATCAGATTATGTCTGTTTCGATTTTGATGATATGCACGAATATACATCGTTTCAAGTCCGCTTCCCAACGATTGAAGATGGTGTGATTGAAAAGTCGGTGTCAGGACGTGGTGTCCATGTGTTCTTTAAAAACAACGAGAGTCTGACCCAAGTTATTGGCATTGAAAAAGGTCTCGATATTAAGGCCAGTAAGAACAATTATGCTGTGGTTGACCCAGACACTGACCTATCTGAATGTGTTGAATTGCCTGATGAGTTGCTCGAGTTTTATCACGAAAACAAGGCAAAGGGCCAAAGGGTCAATAACTCATTTGAAGGACAGAGTAGCCTGACGATACCAGAGTTAGCCATGATAACCGAAGGATTCGGCGAAAACGGCACAAGAAATCGAAACATGTCGGTACTCGTGTGGACACTGATGACGATGGGCTTTCCAAAGCAGGCTATTTACGCCATTATCGACTTGGCCAATCAACAATCAGGGCTAACACAGTCAGAAATCGAAAAGACAATCGAAGGAAGTTGGAGGAAATGGACAAATGGCAACTAAAACAACAGTCATGGCCGAAACACTTCTGGATAACTTTGACATTCAATATGATGAGTTCATCGGCCAAATTATGCTAAAAAAAGACGTACAAGGGCAAGAGGTGTTAGTTGAAGCTGGTCAAATGACCGACAACAAGGCACGGCTTATCCAAGCGTTCTTGGAGCGTAAATACGACACTGGTTATCCAATGAATAAATTGTTCGAAGCCATCGAGTCTGCTGCTAGTCAGCATGTTTTTTCATCTGTTTATGACTGGATTGAGTCCAAGAAGTGGGACAAAAAGAGCAGGCTATGGACGATTGGTGAAGAGTTGTTCGGCGTCGAAAATCAAGACATCAACAAGGCGATTGGCATTTGGGTTATCAATTTAGTCGGTGGGGCGTATGGTGTCGATACTGGTAAATTTCAATACACATTGGATATTATTGGCAATCAAGGAACTGGTAAGACGTCGTTCTTAAAGCGATTAGGTGGTCAGTATTATACCGACCAATTCATGTCTTTTACCAAAAAAGACGATTTTGAAATCATGATGAAAAACCTAATAGTGAACGATGACGAAATGCAAGTGACGGCGATCAATAGTGACAAGGTGTTCAAGAAATTTGTTTCAACGAATGAGTTCACTTATCGACCTGCTTATGCACGAAACAGCGAAACGAAAAAACGCCACTTCGTCATCTCAAGAACAACAAACGATAGTTCCTATCTAACTGACTTGGGTGGTAATCGTCGAATTATCCCGGTCATTGTAAACGATTATAAAATCAAGCAAAACGCGTTCAAGTTGCCTGATAGCTGGTATGAAAACGTATTAGCTGAAGCGCGTGACTATTATTCTGATGTGATTGCACAACCAGATAAAACAATTGATGACATCAACAAGCAGATGGAGTCGATTAATTTTGAAAGCATGACGGAAAATTTGAATGTATTTGCTGAAATTGACGACGTTATTATGAATGTTTTGAAATCAGAACACGAGTTTGACGAGTCAATTCGGGTGAGTGAGTTGAACGCGTCAGTTGAACAAGAGCTGTACAACCAGATGATTGATTACCAGCAAAAAGAACTTCGTAATCAGATTCAAATGGTTATGCAGCGTGAAGGTTATGAAAAAAAGCCGAAGAAAATCAATAGAAAAACAGTACGTTGCTTTGTCAAAAAAGGGGTTACTCAATAAGCAAAAAAGGTTACTTCAAAGGGGTAAAAAGGTTACTTCTAGAAAATCGATAGTTAAAAAAATCACAGATTTTTTGGAAAAGTTACGTAACTTTTTAAAACAGAGGTAACCGCTGAAAGCGTTGTGAGAGTAAGGATGAATAGTGTTAGGTTACCGGTTACTTATACTTTACTAATATTTATATATGTATATATATATAGGAGTTTGAGACCCCTTTTGTGACTACTTTTGTGTAACCAGAAAGGAAAAACATGATTAACGCAATTATAGTATTAGCTGGATTTACAGGAGAAGCGATTGCCTGTTTCATTTGGTACGATATCGGATTAAAAAAAGGGAAGAAGGCCGGATTTAAAAGCGGTCAAAATGACATGCTAACTAGAATCGAACGAATTTTTGAAGAAACTAAAAAAGAGGTTGAGAATGATTAAAAAATTTACGGAAAAAGAGTATCAGAAGATTGTTGATTTTTTTGATGGGTTAAACGAAAACCAAGATATGGGTCTGCTAAATAGCCATGTTGTTGATGAGATTTTCACAAAATTTATTAGCGATTATGACTATAGCTTAGATTGGCAAGAAATTGTTGCAATCATCAACCCAATTACTCGAGACGAAGCGAAAGAGAAGTTTGTCGAGAAAGAGAAGAAGTATTACTGGCGATATAAGAAGACTGATGAAGATGGTGATGAGTGGCTTCTTGTAAAAACATCTGGAATTATTCATTTGTCTTGGGTAGATGACAGCGACCTCTTAACTGAAAGAGAAGTCATCGAAGCTGGTTATATCCCAGATATGTATGAAAAGGAAGAGGTTGAGTGATGACTAAAAAATTTACGGAAAAAGAGTATCAGAAGATTGTTGATTGCTTTGATAGGTTTAAAAAAGATTACAATATGGGACTTTTAAACAACAGCTTAGTCTATCTAATACAAGAAGAATTATTTAATGATTTTGACCTTATTAATGATTGGCCAGAAATTGTGGCAATCATGAACCCGATTACTCGAGACGAAGCGAAAGAAAAGTACGTTGAAAAAGAGAAGAAGTATTACTGGCGATATAAGAAGACTAATCGATACGGACATGACATTTACCTAGAAACGTATGAAGGATTGATTACTTTGTCAGCTTATAAGGACGAAGTTGTCAAATACGATGAAAAGTTTACCGAAAAAGAAGTCATCGAAGCTGGATACAATCCAGACATGTATGAAAAGGAAGAGGTGGAATGATGGGCAATTTTGGTAACGAGATAGTAATTCAAATGATGCTAGGAAAGACAACGCCATTCACGTTAAGCGACGGTTCTAAGTTTGAAATGACGATTAAGCGTTTATGAATTAGGTGAAAGAGGTTGACTGATGAGATTAAGCAGCGAAATTGAAGGGTGCTATTACGGCATCAATCAGGATATTCAATATGTATTGTCGAACGAAAAAATAAGCTACAAAGAGAAGAAGAGAGTCATGAATTTAATTGCTGATACTGTTTCTAAAGTAATTGATGACAATATCGAAGGGGAAGAGTGATGAAGATACTAAGTTTACAGAGCGTTGGATTAGGAGCTGTATTTCCAAGTGGTGAATTTCTAGGCATCAACGAACCATTCATTTTTAAAGTTGGAGAAAAATTAAAAGATGGACGCGGTAAAGAATTAGATATTACCGTAACTGATATAACAGATGGATTTATATCTGACTTAATGGCCAGGGAAAATTACAAAGAGTTTTACAAAGTCAAAACATCAGATGGGCATATTAGAGTCTTGCCCAAAGATAAATACATTGCAGAATGGGGTGAATAATCATGAGAGAGATTAAGTTTAGGGCGTGGGACAGTAATATCAAACTGTTTGGTGCAGTTATCGAGCTATCTTATTCGCCAAATCTCAACGAAGAATATGTCCCCAGCTACGTGCGAGTTCACGATTATAAAGATGTGACTAATGTTGTTCACTATTCAGACCCTGTTAGCATTCAAGAAAATTTATTAATTGAACAGTTCACAGGCCTTCATGATGTGAACGGCCGAGATATTTATGAAGGCGATATTGTTGAAACAATTCCTATGGCTCCTGGTGACGACAAGATAACTGATCTAGTTAATATTGGAATAGTTAAATTTATAGAAGATGGGTATTGGATTGAAAACTTTAATTGGGCAATTGGTATATTTAAAGAAACAATCAGACTAAAAGTCATCGGCAACGTTCACGAGAACCCAGAATTGTTGGAGGGTAAGTAATGACAGATAAACAAATGAAAACAACAACGGCATTTTTTTCAATTATTAATGTTATCTTGACACCATTTGTATTCATGACGATGTGGAACTGGTATGTAATACAACTTGGTGCAAATCATATTGGATATTGGCTGTCATTCGGAATTGTTCTATTGATTGACTTTTTAATTTATAGTCCCTCATCGGTGAATAATTTGGCTTATCAAGATAGCCGTGAAGCAATCGAGTTTAAATATAGAAATGCGATAGGTGGAACATCAATTATTGTTTGGACATTGGCTATTGGATTTGTAATTCAAATTTTTGCATAGGAGAATAAGAATGAAAAATTATATTAAGTGGTTGGGTCAAGAAATCAAGTCGTTGAACACAGCAGGAGCAGTAATGCTTTCGTTTATGGTTGGCGTGCAGTTGGCACTATTCTTGGTAGCACCTATTAATAGGCTATCAATTATCACATTAGTGGCCACGCTAGTTGGGTCAGCATGCACAGTTTACATGATGATTGGTAAGCCTATCAATGGGCTTCTCGGTCTGATTAGCGCACTTGGATTTATCTATGTCAATTGGACTGCTGGACACTATGCCAGTGTGTTAGATCAATTAGTATTCGTGGCATTGATTGATGTTCCACTGATTGTGACATGGAAGAATTGGGGACATCGAATTAAGAATGGTGTGAAGCATTTGAGTATCGGAAACTGGATGTCAACAGTAGCATTGATGTTCGTTATCTGGATTCCACTTATCGTTGTCTACACTTGGTTAGGCGATACTAACCCAGCATGGGACTCATTGACGTTGGTAATCGGGGCGTTTGCATCGATGTATGTGTTCTTGGGGTATGGCGACAGCTACACATTGTGGTTGGCTGCTGACGTTGTCAATATTGCGCTGTGGTTTACTGCATTATCTGCTGGATATTCTGCAAGTTCACTGCCAATGTTGTTGACGATGGCATTCTACTTGATGACAGCACTGTATGGACGTTTCATGTCAGTTTGGAGTAAGTAATGGACAAATATCAAGACAAAGATGGCAATCAATATTACGTATATGAGTACAACTCAATTCTTGGCGTTTGGCGCATTGAGAAGATTGGCGAACAAGGATTTAAAGAGACGGACAAGCATGGGGCTGACAGTTTCATCTACGAACATCAGCTAACGATAACAGAATAGTAGGAGGATAGTGTGGGGTACGATCGTGAGCGAACAATTAAGAATGTATCTGATTTCTTTGGCAATCCGCTTGCAGTCAATAAGCCAAGCGAATTTAAAGACTTGATGGATTTGGCACAAGTATCAAACGCTGATTCTTTATACCATTCACCAGTTATCAATGACATGCCAATGAGCCATGATGCTGGAAACAGAGTGGATAAAGCGGTTGTGGAATTAATTGGCAATCAAAGCGCCAAGGAAACAATTAGATTGATACGTGTGACGTTGAATAATATGGATGACCGGTATGCCCGCGTGATTTATTTACGCCATTTCAAATGCTTACCCATTCTTGATATTGCCGAAACGATTGGATATTCACCAAGTAACGTCGAAAAGTTATTGGAGACTGCTTATTATCGATTTGCGCTTTGGAGTGAAAGTTTTTTAAAACTTACATGTCCAGTGGGAATTGAGTAGTAAAACAGTGGTGATAGGGTGTTTGTTGAGATGGTATATTGATATTGTGCTTATTTCGGAATAAGTACACATAGATAGGTGCGGAAAAACCTAGACTCCTTTGAAGAAAAATAGTCAGTCTGGAATGGCTGGCGGTACATATGATGACTGTTTCCGATTAGGAAATGGTCATTTTTTATTTGGAGGAAATGCCATGTACGAAGACAGTGAAACAAGAATGAAGCGACATAAAGAACAGGCAACGTCTGTCAATAAACAGTTCGCTACTGTGACTGATGAACGGCCAGACAAACATGATTATCGACACGCTAACATGCGGGCAGGATTTCGAAATGGTGCGATCAATTACTACAAGCATATGAGGTGGTTAGACAAATGATAATAGCTTTATTAATAATCGTTATAGCGTTGTTCCTGATTGAACTGATGGTCGATGCTATAGCACTGACGTTGGTGATTGTCTGGTTGTTCTTTGGATTAAAGGCAGCACTGATTGTGTTAGCAGTGATGTTGATAGTGGGGTGGTTGTCTCATGCCAAGAGTTAAACGATGTCGAGCAAATGGTTGCCATGCAATGGTGGCGTTTGATTCACGTTACTGCAAGCGACACCAAGATTTAGCAATGGATGAACCCAAACCCAAACGTAACAACTACCATTACAATCATCATGTGCGTAATCGTGATGAGACTAAGATTGATCAGTACAAGTTCTATCGAACAAAACAATGGGTACAGTTGCGACAGTTGACACTCGAGTCACAACATTATCTGTGCCAGTATTGTTTGGTGAACGAAATTGTGACGACTGCCAAGACAGCGGACCACATTGTGCCAGTAGAGTTTGACAGTAACTTGAAGGATAACATCGACAACCTAGCGGTTATCTGTCCATCTTGTCACACCAAGAAGACAAAATGGGAACAAAGATGGTATGGCACAGGTCAAGGCAACACGCTAAGGTCTGTGCGTCCAATCAACGACGTGAAAACAATCAATAAAATGATGAATGACGTTTAACGTGCCTAACAGGCGTTTTAAGCGTTTTTTTATTACGCCGGTATAATTACACTAAAATAGATTTTAAATTTAAAATACCCCCCCTAACGTTCGAATAACAAGAGAGCGCTCACATATCGTCATCTTGCGTAAAAGTTCAATTTTTAAAAATTTTAGGGTGGGGGGGTGACCCGTCAAGAAAGGAGGACGACGGATGGCTGAAAATAAGCGTAAACGCACTACTGCCAACGGTTTGTCGGAACGTGCGCCAGACTATATGAGCCGGCAAGCACAGACAACATGGCGTTTTCTGGTCGGGGCATTAGGCCAAATAAAAGAGTTGAAACCGTCAGATGGGAAACTAATTGAAATGTACTGTACGCAGTACGAAATTTATCGAAATGCGTACAAGCATATCCAGGAGAATGGCGAAGTTCAACCTATTTATGTTTCGGTTCAAAACGCAGCTGGAGATGTCATTGAAAAAGATTTCAAAGGCTATAAGCGCAATCCGATGACACAAATTTATTCTGATTCGTTAAAGAACTTGACCAACATTGGTAAAGAACTTGGATTGTCTCCAAAAAGCCGACAAGAGTTGTTTAACGGATTGAATGATGACGATGAAGAAAATTCGATTGTTGCGCTAAGAAAGGTATTTGGATGATGAAAATTGATTTGACAATTAGCCATGATGTAGATAGCGCTTTTAAACAGTTAAATATTAACGAAATTCGGATGAAGTATATTGACGAAGGTACTAGATATGCTTTGAATGTGCTTGATGGAAAAGAACAAGTTGGTTATTTAATGAAATTGGCTTGTTTTCGCCATATTCGAGATTTGCAAAGACAGGAAGATGGTGAATTTGAATTTGTTTATGATTTGAAAAAAGTAGAACAGATTCTGTTATTCGCTTCTATGTGTCCTGATGTAGATACTGGGGAGCCGTCTAAACTTATGTCTTGGCAAAAGTTTATTCTTGCGCAACTGATAGGATGGCGCGGTAAAAACGATGGCAAACGATTTAGTCGTGCCATTGTTTCGGTAGCCCGTGGACAGGGCAAGACTTATTTAATGGCTATCTTGATGGCTTATTCATACTTGATAGAAAGTCTTGGATTAGAAAATCAAGATTTTTTAGTATCGTCAATTAACTATAAGCAAACAAATAAGTTATTCGGTTATGTTAGTACCATGCTTAAGTCGTTGTCTAAATCTTCAATGTTTAAAAAGCTTGCTGAAAATGTTGAATTAGCAGTCCAGAGTGATCAAGTGATAATGAAGAGGCCAAACAATGTTATTAGAGCAATTAGTCACGAATCTGGTCAATACGATTCGTACCATTTTACAACCGCAATCGTGGACGAAATTGGCGAAATCACAAGTCGAGAACGAATTTCAAAGATTGTCTCCGGACAAGTTAAGGTCAAAAATCGACAGTTCGTGCAAATTTCTACCGCATATCCCGATCCTAACGTCCCATTCCATGATGACCAACGAATGGTACAACAAGCAATGGAACAAGATTGGAGTAGAGATGCTGACACCTACCTTGGACTCATCTGGTCGCAAGATGGACTTGATGAGACATTTAAGCCAGAAACGTGGATAAAGTCAAATCCGTTATTGGGGTCAGCTAGTCAAAGAGATAATCTTATAAGTGGACTTACAGACGAAAGGAATTCTAACGCATTATCTGGAACGATTTCAGACTTCCAGAATAAAAACTTGAACATGTGGCTACAAGAATCGACTAATTCGTTCTTGAAATTGGCCGACATTGAGAAGTCGGTTGTTCCAAGCTTCGACATTGATGGTCGCCAAGTGTATATGGGCTTTGATTACTCAATGTTCTCGGATAACACGGCCATTGGTTTTGTCTTTCCTTACGAAGAGAATGGCGAACGCAAGTGGCACGTTTACCAGCATAGTTTTATTCCGTGGGAAAAGGCGGGTTCGATTGAAGCAAAAGAAAAGCAAGATGGTATTGATTATCGACACCTTGCAGAACTGGGATATTGTACGATCACGAGCCATCCACAAGGGCTGATTAATTCTGATCAAGTTTATCAATGGATGCGTGAGTTTGTTGAAGACCATCGATTGGACGTTGTGTTCTTTGGTTACGATGCCTGGGGTGCGACGCCTGCTATCAAACAGTTAGAGTCCAATAGCTCGTGGCCACTGTTGGCTGTTCGTCAACGAACTAGTGAGCTGAAAGACCCTACTAAGTTCCTGCAGTCGTCCATGGTGGAAGGTTCGCTGACACGATTTGACGACAAAATCATGGAAAAGGCACTGATAAATGCCCAAATTGTTGAAGACAAGATTGGTATTCAAGTCGATAAGGCTAAGGCAACGCTAAAAATTGATGTGGTCGATGCCATTATTGATGCCATGTATCAAGCAATGTACCATTTTGAGAGTTTTTCAACGGTCAATGACCCGAACCAACAGTATGAACGAATGACTGACGAACAAAAGTTAGAGTTCTTACTCAATGAATCAGGAATGATTTAGGAGATATACAACATGATTAAACAACTATTAGCGCCTATATGGCGCTTTTTTGATGTCATTTTTTTCACGATTTCGATGATATTTATCAATATTTTCGCGTTTTCTTTTGGAAATCGATGGGGATTTCTAAGTATTGCGATCACTTCGTTTTTGGTCGCGCTGGCAAGTGAATTGCTGGCGTACCAAATGAAAGGAGGAAATGAATAATGCCACTTTTTAAGCCGAATTTCCAAAATGGATTGGCGGTTCCTGGTGGTGTTGAAATTGGAGTTACAGACGGTGATGTCATCAATTATCTGAACGTTGATAACAATGACAATAAGTATGTTTCGGCAGAAAAAGCATTGGAAAATTCTGATGTGTACTCGATTATCTATCAATTGAGTTCAGATTTAGCGACCTCAAAATTGAACGCTAATAAAAAGCAGTCGCAGGCGATGATTGATAATCCAACGAACAATTGGTCAAACAGTCACGCGTTCTGGCAGTCAGTATTCGCGCAATTGTTGTTAGGTGGCGAAGCATTTATCTATCGATGGCGCAATGTCAACGGTAATGATATGCGTTGGGAGTATTTGCGCCCAAGCCAAGTGACGATTTACGCGTTAGAAGACTTTTCGGGCGTTTATTACAACGCTTCATTCGACAGTCCATTGGTTGGATACAAAGAAGCAATTCCAGCTAACGACATGATTCATTTTAGAATGATGAGTCAGAACGGTGGGGCTACTGGTATAAGTCCACTTAGTGCTTTGTCCAATGAGTTTAAGATTAAGGACAATTCCAACAAGCTGACGTTGAATGCGTTAACTCAGTCGGTGCTGTCGCCTGGAATCTTGAAGATGGATATGGGTCTGCTAAACGATAAAACCCGTGCTGCTGCTTCACGAAAGTTCATGCAACAGATTAACGACTCAAACGGCGGACCAATTGTGCTGGACAACTTGTCTGATTATTCGCCATTGGAAGTTAAGAACGATGTGTCAAAGCTATTGGCGCAAACAGATTGGACGGGGACACAGATTGCCAAGGTATATGGCGTTCCTGATTCTGTTTTGAACGGTCAGGGTGATCAACAATCGTCTCTTAATATGATTGGCGGTGAATACGCCAAGGCATTGATGCGATTCGCCAACTCAATCACGTCTGAACTATCTAATAAGTTGGGCGCGAAGGTATCGATTGATTTGAAGCCTGCACTCGACCCACTGAACAACGACTTCGCCTCTAATATCCAATTACTCTCACAGTATGGAACACTCTCACCAGAACAAGCCCAGTGGTTGCTGAAGAACTCGGGATATTTGCCAGAAGACATGCCTGAGTATGTTGCACCAGCAGAACCACCAAGCGCTGGTGGAAAGGAGGAAAGCTAATGACAACTATTGATGTGAAGGGTCCAGTTGTAGATAACGATACAGCGATGATGTACGACTATTTCGGCATGAGTTCAATCTCACCTAATACAGTTAGTGCTGCAATTGATGAGGCGAATGACAATGACGATGTGACTGTCAACATTGCGTCAAACGGTGGCGATGTATTTGCCGCTTCCGAAATTTACACAATGTTGCGTTCTGCACCGAATAATATTGTTGTCAACATTCAAGGGTTGGCTGCGTCAGCCGCTTCGGTAATCGCAATGGCTGGCGATACAGTCAACATTAGTCCGACAGCCCAAATCATGATTCATCAGGCTTCAACGGTCGCTCAAGGAAACAAGGACGACTTGGGGAAGCAAATCAACGCATTGTCAGGAATTGACCAGTCGATTGCTTCAGCATATGAACAAAAGACAGGCATTGACCAAGGGCAGTTGTTGAACATGATGTCGAACGAGACATGGATTGGGGCAAAGGATGCCGTTGACAAAGGATTTGCAGACAACATTATGTTCGCTGAAGAGCCAACGTTGCAGGTTGCCAACGCTGTGACTGATATTATTCCGAAATCAGCAGTAGCCAAGTTCATGAATTTGAAAGCGAAGGCTGATTTGGAAGAACAACACGAGCAGGTTGAAGAACCAGTGATCGAACAAGACCCGTCAGAAAAGACGGAAAAATCAACAACTGAAGAAACAAGTGATAGTCGCTTATCTGATTTACGAAATCAGAAGGCGGCTATTTTGTTAGGAAAAATTTAAGGAGAAAGTGTATGAACATTAATGAACTGAACAAGGTATTTACTGATGCCGGGCAAAAGGTGTCAGACTTGCAGGCCAAGGCGCAAGCAATGGCCATCAACGATGAGGTCACAGCAGAAGAAGTTGCTGAAGTGAAGAACCAAATCGACAACGCAATTGCTAAGCGTGACTTGGCAAAGCAAAACTTGGAACAAGCCCAAGATGCACAAGCATTGGAAGTGATGAACACGAAGGCAGAACCATTGACTAAGAAGGAAGAAGATGTAAAGGGTTCATTCGTTCAAGATTTCAAGGACATGGTTACTGGAAACCCACGTTTTTTGAATTCGATTAACTCAAGAACTGACGATTCAGGAAGTAATGCAGGATTGACAATTCCGCAAGACATCCAGACTCAAATTCATCTTTTGGTTCGTCAATACGAATCATTGCAGGAGTTGGTCAAGGTCGAAACAGTCGGCACGTTGTCAGGTTCTCGTGTGTATGAAAAGTGGACTGACATTACGCCATTGCAAAACTTGGATGCAGATGATGCGTTAATTAGCGAAATCGATTCACCACATTTGACAGTTGTCAAGTACCTTATCAAGCGATATGGAGGTATGCAAACAGTCACTAACTCGTTGTTGAAGGACACTGCCGAAAACATCATGGGATGGTTGACAACATGGGTATCACGCAAGGTCGTTGTTACTCGTAATCAAGCCATCATCAGCCAATTGAACCAAGCTCCCAAGAAGGCAACGGTTGCTAAGTTTGATGACATTAAGGATTTGATGGGACAACTCGACCCTGCCATCCACATGTTGTCATCATTTGTGACGAACCAAGCTGGTTGGGTGGCTTTGAGCAAAGTTAAGACCGCTACTGGTAAGTATTTGTTGGAACAAGACCCAACTCAGCCAGACCAATACACTATCTTGGGACACCAATTGAAGGTAGTGTCAGACCGTTGGTTGCCTGACATTTCAGGAAATCACCCATTGTACTTCGGTGCATTGGACCAAGCAATTACATTGTTTGATCGCGAAGACATGACGATTCAGACAACTAATGTCGGCGCTGGTTCATTTGAAACTGACACTACCAAATTGAAGGTCATCGACCGTTTCGATGTACAACCAACTGATTCAGATGCCTATGTAGTTGCTTCATTTGCTGCATTGGCAGACCAACAGTTCAACGGTACAGCAGCCGCAGCAACAGGTAAGTAATCAATTTCAGTCGCCGGATAAATAAACAGTACCCAATCAGAATGGGGCGGCTAATAGGAGGACACAATGCTAGTATCAATTGATAAGTTGAAGCTGTCCTTAAGGATTGATAGCAGTGCTGACGATACGTTACTAACTGGTTATTCAACTGCTGCCGAGTCTTATATTAAGAATGCTATTGGATATGATTATGATGATTTTTACACTGAAGAACGGGTAAAACCGCTATTTACAACGGCAGTAATTGCTCTTGCAAGCAGTTATTACACGTTTAGAACGTCGTTATCATTGGTTCAGTCCTATCCAGTAGACGTTGCGGTTGAGTCGATTATTGGCCAATTACGTGGCGAATATGTGTTGTTTGAGGAGGCTAAGAATGCAGATAAATCCAAATGAGTTTACTGAACGGTGCGAATTTGGTTATGTCGATTCTGTCCCGAATGAGACGAACGGCAACCCAGAAGATAAGTTCACTTATTCGTTTTCCCGTTGGTTTGGCTGGCGTAATCAGACGTTCAATCAACAATATCAATTGTTGGGTGTAACTAAAACTGATACGAGGCAGATTGTCGTACGACACGACCCTGAAATCAAGCCGAACATGCAGGTACGAATTGATGGAGTTGTCTATCGGTTCGTCATTTTTAGTCCGGATAACCGTTCGTTGCGTGACACCTTTGATTTGCTGACATTGAAGGAGGTGGATAAGCCATGAGTGATTTTGAAAATCAAATGAATGGCATGTTGAACCAATTAGGCGGTTTAGTTAACTTGACGGTTGAAGAGCGTGAGGAAGTCACGAAAAGTGGCGCTGACGTTCTGAAGGAAAACATGCCGTCGGTTACGCCATACAACGGCAGACGAAAACATGGACGAATTGACCATTTGAAGGATAGTTTCGAGATTGGACCAATTCAGGGTGAACCAGAAGATGGTCATACTGGTTTTGGTTTTGCCAAAAAAGGCAAAGATGGTGTTAACCATGCTCGAATTGCCCGTTTTGTGAACGATGGAACGGTCAAGAAAGCACCGACTCACTTTATCGATAAAGGTTTTGTCGAGTTTCAAGGAGCGGCGAACGAAGCAATGGCTAAGAAATTGTCTGATATTCAATTGAGAAAGGCCAAAAAATGACTGTATTAAGTAATTTATACAAGAATTTAAACGGGCATTTCGATTGGGCAGACAGGGTATACGTCAAATCTATTCCATCGAGCGCGCCATCGGACAGCACGTTTATCTTTATTACGGATAGCACGCAACAAATTAAAGATTTCGGGTCAAACACATTCCAAAACATGCAGTATGACTTAGAAATTCAAATTTTTTATAGCACAAAAAGCACATTGGATTATGACTCGGTTGAGTTAGATCTAATGTGCTTTTTAAATTCAAACGGATATGTAATTTCAAATGTTCGAGGTCGTATTCAAGACCCCGACACATTCCAAGATTATCAAACAATTATTGTCTCGAAGACAGAAAGAGGTATTTAAATGGCTACATTAGGAATTGGGCGGGCATGGGTTGCCCGTATTGGTGATGACGGCAAGGTAATCACTGGTGTCAACGGTATCAATGGTGATGCGTCAGATACGAGCGGTGTATTCATGATTGACCAGTCATCATCTATGGGTATTGCATCAGCCAACATGACAAACTTGCAAGGTGCTTTGTCAGATATTTATGGATCAAACAAGCTGGTTTACAAGTCAGCCGCTAAGGGTAACGCTCAAACTGTATTGACGGTTAACCATGTGCCAGCAGAAGTTAAGCAACGGATGTTGGGCGCTGCGCCAGACAGTCGAGGTGGCTTCACCATCAATGGTAAGGCAAACTCTAACAACCGAATTGCTTTGTTGGTTGAGTCAGCAGATGCGTTTGGCGACCAAGAAGCAGTTTATTTCGGATTCTTCCAAGGTATTGTCACAGAAGCATCAGAAAACGTCGCAACGAACGATACTGCTGAAAAGCGAACACAAGACGTTTTGACGTTCGGACATTTGGAACGTGGCGACGATGGATTTGGTAAGCGCTACTTCTCATGGCTTCCAAACTTCGACAAACAAAAGATGTTCAACGACATTTTCCCATCAGCAACAGGAACGGCGGTATCAGCACCATCAACACCAGCGCCAACTTCATCATCTAATTAATTTTTTACAAGTCGTCTTCGGACGGCTTTTTATTATGCCCAAAAGGGCGCCACTAACTATACAAAACAAGGAGATATAGTATGTCAGTAAAAATCGATGTTAAGGAATTGTTGGGACAAGCAAAGAAGGTGGAAGTTAAGACCACTACCAAGAATTTCAAGAAGGCGATTGCATTCTTGCGTTCGCTGAACAAGGTGCAATTGGACCAGAAGCGCAATGAAAAGAAGAACGACGCCATTGAAGACCTGGACAGTCTTGAAGCATTGGAACTTAACGAACAAAACATGGCCAGCATGATTGAAATGGCAGATACAGCCACTCAATACATCGCTGAAACGTTGAAGTTGAGTGACAAGCAGGTTGAAAAGATTGACGAAGAAAAGGACTTGGATGAATTGATGGAATTTGCCATGAAACTTGCTGAAGAAGTTACTGGTTCTAAGGCTGAAAAGGCTGGTGATGACAGTTTAAAAGCTTAAGCGAGCGCTATGACTACTTAGATAATGCGCTCAAGGACTTGGCGTACAACGAACAGCAGGCGATGGTTAACCTGCACGTCATGCCAGAAGAGTATGAAGAGCAAGACTATTTCCTGATGATGGAAGTTATGAACGCCAAATCTAAGGAAGACCGTCCATTGTCTCGAAATGCGTTCTTGAAAGAGATTGGTATTGATCCAGACAATCTGACGGAAGACCAGCAAGGAAAGGAGGTATAAATGGCTAAAATCACAAATGAGATGGCGACCAAGCTATCTCTTGATACAACTTCAGCTTCCAAAACGTTGAAAGAGTTCACTGATGACGTCAAGAAGTCAACAAACGAGTGGAAAGTGCAAGAAGCGCAAATGAGGTCCGCTGGCGACCAGTTAGGCGCCTCAAAAGCCAAATATGAAGGTTTGACGACGGCTGTTGAAAAACAGACAACTAAGGTTGAATCGTTGAAACAGGCGTTGGCTAACACCAACACGTCAACGGAAAAAGGCCAAAAGTTGCAAGGCATGTTGACGGCTGAATTGGCGAAAGCTGAACGGCAGTTAAACAGTTACAATGGCCAGTTGGATAGGGCGGAACAGTCCTACAAATACCAATCGTCTGGTATGGCTAAGCTTAATGATGACATTAAGCACAACACCGAATTAACCGAAGCCAATGTGAAGCAGTTAAAGGCTGAAGGCAAGGAGAATGAGGCTAACAAGGTAAAGCTGGAAGGGTTAGCCAAGAATCGTGAGAGCCTGAATGGTATCTTGAAGATACAACAGGCTGAACTGGACAAATTAGCTTCGTCTGGCGATAAAAACTCGGAAGCTTACAAGAAACAAGAACTTCGTGTGGCTCAAATGAAGGCCAAGATTGCCGAGGCTAATTCAGAGATTCGGACCATGAACAGCCATGGTATTAAAATCAACACGTCTAGTCTTGATAAGGTTAACGAGCGATTAGCTAAAATGAATGAACGTGTAAACAAGAGCGGTCATTTATTTGGCAAGGTCTTTGGGGCCAACATTGTTTCCGCTGCGTTTGTTAATGGACTGGCCTCATCGAAAGCTCATTTGGTTGACGCGTTAAAAGCCGGTACTGATTTCAACAAAGAACAACAAGTAATGGGTGCCACTTGGAACACGTTGACAGGTTCTGCCGAAAAAGGTAAGGATATGGTTAACTCCATTAATTCCATGTCTAAGGCGTTTGGCCAATCAAACGATGTTGTTAATGAATTGCAACAACAGTTCTATCACGTTTTCAACCAGAAAGAACCTACTGAAAAGCTAACTGGTTCCATGTTGACGTTGGCTGATACGTTGGGAATGAATAGTGAGGAAGTTGAACGACTGGGTCTCAACTTCACTCATATGATGTCGTCTTCAAAGTTGCAGTTGGGCGACTTCAACATGATTTCTGATCAGTTGCCAATGTATGGCGAAAAACTGTTGGAATACGAAAAAGAAGTTCAACATAATTCTAATTTAACGATGGAACAACTGCGGAAACAAATGTCGGATGGCAAGATTTCCGCTCAAGATGCCACTAACGTTATTAATGAATTAGGCGATAAATACAAAGACGCCAGTGAAAACATGATGTCTACGTTTACTGGTATGCAACGCCGAATCAAGGCACAAAGCCATGTGTTGGCAGGGTCAATTACAAGACCATTGCTGGAGACGAAAAACCCGCTGTTTAAAGCTGTGTCTGATTGGGTGGCTGATGACCGAACGGTTAATTTGTTTGACAAGTTTGGCCAGCAATTAAGCAAGACGTTCAATACAATTACGTCAGCATTTGGCAAATCGTTTAAGAGCAAAGACTTTGACGAATTTGTCAACCATGCAATGGTTAATGCAACTAATGCAGTTGAACGATTTGGCAACTATGTAGCCAAGCATTCTGACGACATTATTAAGCTTGCCCAAGGGATAAAGGCGGTAGGAGGAGCTGCGCTTTCTACAGGCGGAATGATGATGAAACTACTTGTTCCGATGTTAATGAAGGCTGGTGAACTTGCTACAAAACACAAAACGACGTTCAAAATATTAGCAGGAACAGTCTTAGCATTAGGAGTTGCTTTCAAAGGAACTCTTGCCGTGATGAAAGGCTTTACTATCATTAACAATGGTGTCAAAGCATTCAAAGCACTTGGATTAGCAATTAAAAGTTCAACTGTTGCTCAGAAGGCGTTGAATGTTGCGGTGAAAGCAAGTGTGATTGGACTTATTGTTACGGCCATAGCTGGATTAATTCTTGGACTTGTTGAACTTTACAAACACAACAAGAAATTCAAAAAATTTGTTGATGACATCGTCAAAGGTTCCAAGAAACTATTTGAAGGCGTGATTAAATGGTTCAAAAAGCTACCAAAAGAAATTGGTAAATTGTTCAAAGGCGTTATTAATTTCTTCAAGAAAGACTGGAAAGAAATTGCACTGTTTATTGTTAATCCAATTGGCGGTGCGATTGCCTTACTTTACAAGCATTTCAAGCCGTTCAGAGAATTTATTGATGGTATTGGTAAATTCTTTAAGAATGTCTTTGATTCAATGGCTGATGGTGTCAAATCATCACTGAAGACTATTCATAATGTCATATCAAATGTTATAAATGCTATTTCTAACATTTGGAACAGTGTTTGGAATGGCGTTAGTTCGTTCTTTGGCAATATCTGGAAGGGAATGTCAAAGTTCACCTCTAACACTATTAATGGCATGCACGACGTCATTAAGGGTGTGCTTGATAAGATTGGTAACACTTGGAATGGAATGTGGTCTGGATTATCTGATTTCTTCGGTGGCATCTGGAAGGACATTAAGGGATTTGCCCAAGATGGTATCAACGGCGTGCTTAAAATCATTAACGGTGGTATTGATGCTATCGATTCTGTTTGGAAATTCTTTACCGGACACGAAACCAGTGTTCATCATTTGAAACCAGTCAAGTTTGAACGTGGTGGTGTCGTTGAGACCCGTATGTCAATGGTAAACGACGGCAAAGGCGAGAATTGGAAAGAATTGATTCAACTACCGAATGGTCAGCTTAAGATGTCGAATAAGCGTGACCATGTGTTGCCACTTCCAGTTGGCACTCAAATTTATAACGGCGATCAAACCAAGCAAATCATGCAGGCTGCTGGCGTTGAGAAATACGCAAACGGTGGAATCGTTGGTAGTGTTGTTAGTGCTGCTAAAGGCGTTGGTGAATGGGTCGGCGATAAATACGAAATGGTCACTAAATTCTTGAAGGACCCGCTTAAGAATGTGACTGATTTGATTGTCAAGGGCACCAAGGGCATGTATGATGGCTTGCATAGCTTCGGCGACATGGCTCACGGAGTCTTTGATAACCTGTACAATCCAATTGCTGACTGGTTCAAGAAGGGACTCGAAGCGATTAAGTCTAGTCTCGGACGTAACGCACCAAGCGGTTCTGGTGTTGAACGTTGGCGTGACCAAGTTATTGATGCGTTGAAAGAAAACGGTATGAGTACCGAGTCTTGGGCGGTCAATAAAATCTTGAAGCAAATTAGTACTGAATCAAGCGGTAATGAAGAGGCTGTCCAAGGGGGTTATACCGACATCAACACGAAGACTGGTGACTTAGCTAAGGGATTGATGCAAACGATTAGCGCAACGTTTAATCGTTATGCTTTCCCTGGTCACAAGAACATCTTCAATGGTTATGACAACTTGTTGGCTGCTATTGCCTACATTAAGAACCGTTATGGCATGAACATGTCAGGAATTGGCGAAGGGCACGGCTATGCAAATGGTGGTCTAGTATCACGCCATCAAATTGCCCAGATTGCTGAAGGAAATAAGCCGGAAATGATTATTCCGCTTGATTCAATGAAGTCATCTCGTGGTTTTGAATTATTGGGTAAGACCGCAGTAGCAATGGCCGCTCGTGATGGTCAATCTAGTCAGAACACGAATGATAATTCAGAAGTTGTCGGTAAGATGGACCAAATGATTACACTGCTTAGCATGATTCTAGGAGTCAATAAAGAACAGTTAAGTTCTGGTTCGCAAAATAGTGGCTTAAAGGCCGTCTATGAGCAAATGGCTCGTGATAATACCATTCGCAATTATCAATCAATTTAGGAGGAATAAATGTCAGATTTCTACGTTATGCGCAAGGGTCATGACGAATTTAATTTGTCAGATAAATTGACTTCTGTGCATTTTTTAGAGCTAAATGTCGGGGCACCCCAATTGACCCCGACTTATAATTCAATCCAGGGAAGTGATGGCCAACTATTGCAGACAGTGTCTTTCAATAGTTCAACGGCGGTTGCTTCTTTTTTCATTGAGGCACGCAATCGGTCAGAGTTCAATTTGGCGAAATCGGCACTACAACGTGAGTTGTATGCACGAGTTCCAATTCGGATTCGTTCAAGTGACGATCCGGGTAAGGCGGTATGGGTGTTGGCTAATCCAACTGACATTAACCCACTGGCGAACAGTGACGACGCTAAGATTGATTTGGCTTTTACAATCGTCAGCGGTACTAAGTTGACTCCGTTTAACAGTGATGAGCTGGCTGATAATCAAGATAAGTTGTCGTTTGGTATGAACTTGGATTTGGACAATCTACCTAGTTACCACTTCAATAGTAATAACTTCAATGTGTTCAACCCAAGTGACCTGGATATTGACCCCTATATCCAACATCATCAATTGACTTGGACAATTAAGGGAACAGGTCAGAATGTGACGATTAGCAATGCTACAAACGGCACTAGTTTCACCGCTAATACCAGTTTGGGTAACTCGGACACATTGACCATGAACGGTATTACACTCGCTAAAAACGGCACACAGGGCGGAATTGATACGGACTTTGGCCACATCATTCTAGCCCGTGGCGATAACAACATAACGGTAACTGGTCTATCAAATGTTGACGTCACGGTGTCGTTCCCGTTCTTGTACTTTTAATTGAAAAGCCAAGATAAGTTGGTGGTGCGATCAAGAGACCAGACAACGACCGTGCCAGTACCATCACTTGATTTTTCAACGTTGCAAACAACATGGGAGAAGAACAATAGCTATCAGATTGCGTTTACAGCATACGATGATGAGAGCCTTGCTTTTAGCCTCTTAACAGTCGAAAACAGCGTGTTTTGGTCAGGGCAAGAGTATATTATCAAACAGTCAACAGACGGATATTCTGGCGGTGTACACACTGTTCAAATCACGGCTACTCATGTCTTTTATCAGCTTAATAATCGGCGACAAAACACCGTACAAAAAGGGGATGTTTCCTATACGATTCAGTCCGCCTTACAGTTTTTGACGGGCGATATACAGGGGTATTCGTTCAATGTGGTTGGTAATTTGAATAGTTCCCACACTATTACTGATTTTGGAAACTGTACCATCACGGACGGACTAAGTACGATTGCTTCAACATTCAATGTGTATGCCATTGTTCCAGATAACTACACTGTTAACTTATACAGCGAAGCCAATTGGACCAATGATGTAGGTAGACAGTTCTTCTATCGAAACAACACGAGTGATGTGCAGTTACAGTATGATTCGTCGGGCATTGTCAATCGTGTCCAGGTTGTATCGACTAACGAAACATCACAGTTTAATCCGTTTTATGTCACAGACGATGACTCAATAAAACAGTGGGGTATTCGAGACGGTGAACGAGTTGAAAACGACAAAGACAACAACACTGGGCCCAACATTGTCAGTGCCAAAGCAAAAATGGTCACAGTGCCTAATTTGACGTTGACAGTCAACGTGCAAGAAAACGACGTGCATATGGGCGATATTTGGACTTTGGTTATTCCAGAAAATGGAATCACGACAAAGTTGCAGGTTGTGTCCATTGTCGATACGCCGTTCTTGAAGAACAACATGCAAGTGACGTTGAACAACACGAAGCAAAACTTCTTAGATTCATTCAATGCTAATGCTAAGAAACTGTCCAATATCCAACTAAACAATAAAAACAAAGGCTTTTCATTCAATATGTGGACAGTCGGAAAGGTAAGTGAAGATGACTGATACACCAATTGTGCAATATCCTGACGCCAATGGTAATAGGGCGTACGTCAAGACCCACGTTCAAGCAGTCGATGGATTAGATGATAAGTTATCAGGATATGCCACCACTGACTTTGTATCAAAATCAATTTCAAATGGAATTGTAAACGTTCAAAACGTTAAGCGCTCTGATACATCAGGAACTGCAGACATTGCTAAGAGCTTGTACGAAGATGTTAATCAAAAAATGCAATCTGTTTTTCTCTATGGATGGTCAACAGCACATGGAGGATTAGAAGTATACACCGGGTTAACAAACCACGGTTGGGCAAATTTCGACAGCTTGTACGTAAGCGGCGATACAACAATCGATGGGAAACTGAATGGAAAATCAATTGATGATTTTGTTTTAAAAAATGAATTGAACACAAACAGTGCAGATTTAGCTAATAAGTTTTCGAACTTGAAAACTGACAAGGCTATTTATAATCCAAATGATGTTGTTACGTTTAACCTTAAAATGAATCAAAGCGTTGCCAAGGTTCGTATTACTAAATTTAGGAACGAACAGAATATAGGTTCGGAAGACGTGCTCGGCTACGGTAATAATTTCCAATATCAATGGCAGGTAAATGGCGACGACAATGCCCAGTATCTTGTTAAGTTCTCTAATTTAGACAACAGCGGGAATATTGTGTTTAGCGATTATATTGCTGTTAATGTCAACAGTAACCCTGGCGTGTTCCCAATTATGGGATTCTTGTCGAAATACGATAATTACGATCCTAACGAACAAAAAAAGATTATTGAGTATTTAAACCGTTTGCATATTAATTATGTTCAATATTATGACTGGTTCGAGTACCATGATATTCCACTCTATACAGGCGATCATAACCAACCATCTGCATATTGGACTGATTTCGCTAATCGGCCAACACGGTTGGACGTTATTCAAAAATATATTGAATTATGTAAGGAACGCAACATGCGTTCGATGGCTTACGGGTTGATGTATGGGGCAAGCACTAATCAGAATATTAACGGTTTAAACGACTGGTCGTTCTTATACGACAACAAGACTACCTCACATAATCCTGATGGTGTAACAGTTAATCGTCTACCTCACCCTATGTTCAAGAATGACTTATACATTCTAAATTTCTTAAATGACGATACCAAGAAATTGATTTTTGACAGATGGCAGGATGTATTCAATGCCTTACCGTTCGATGGTTGGCACATTGACACGTTGGGAGATTTTGGATCTAAATATCCATTCAACGCTGATGTTGTTGACAGTAATTGGTTAGCTAATGTCGGATATAAATATTTTGTTAAAAGCGCAAGAGATTACTTCGGCAATAATAAACAACTAGGTGTTAATGCAGTAGCAACTTATGGATTTAATCCAATATCCAGTGAGTCTGTTAATTACTTATACAGCGAACAGTGGGATTTTGAGGCGAAAACTTATGATGAAATCTACCAAAAAATCCGCCAAATGCGGAATGTTAGAAGTGACATTGGGCTAATCATCCCAGCCTATATTCATAAGAATAAGAACTGGTGGAACACGAATTATCAATTTAATACCGACGGCGTGAAATTGTTGAACGATGTCATTATAGCTGGCGGTGCTAGTCATCTAGAGATGGGCGAACACATGCTAAGTCGTGAGTATTTCCCTAATTCTGATGTATCAATGACTCAAGAATTAATTGATTATTTGCCCAAGCAATATGATTTCATGGTTGCTTATCGGCGTGAGTTAATAATCAATAACCCAACTGATTATTTCGTGCTAAACAATCATTCTAATAGCAAGAATTACGTTGATAATACTAAATTTACTGTTATTGAGAATAGTGACCCTTGGGTTACATCTGCTTCGATTATCAATACGAACGGATTAAATGGAAATGATTGGCAAGACGCAAATGCTGACAGAAAGCTACCTGACCCAGTTTATAACGAGCAGGCTAAGTTTAATTCTAAATTTAGCCACGTTTATTGCGCTACGATTGAAAACCCTGAACCTATTGAATTACCACAAGACCAATGGGGCAATTTCACGATTCCAGAAATTAAAAATTACACATTAATATGGGGGGTTAGATGAATTTTAACGAAATTGAGCAATCGTTTAATGATATTAAAAATAATTATAGTTCTGTTATCCAAGCACTAATTGGAATTGGGTTAATCGAAGAATACCCAGAATTATCATTTAATGATAGTTATTCACGCTATGATGTGAACGACTATCGGCAGATTTATAACGATTTGAACTTGTCGCGTAGTTGCGTGAATTGGTTAATCCAATTGACCAACAAGAACGGGTTTATCACAAACGATGGTGAAGAACTGCAACCTATCGATTTAATCAATATTGATTTGATTGAAGCAGATAAATTGTTCAATTACTACAACGAAAAATTGCAAAACATGCAGGATTTGTTGAATCAACTAAGAAATATTTTGGTTGAAAATAATGTAATTTCTAAATAGGAGGAAATATGGCAGTAAAAAATTATGCCGAATTAAATATCAACATTACTGATATTAATTCAACTACTTTTGTTCCGGCGTTAAACGGCCGGCAAGGTGATAACAACCGAGAAGTGTTCTTGTGGTTGAAGAATGGCCCGCAAGGTTACGATTTGACAGGCAAGACTGTCACACTTTTCGTTAAAGACGCGTCAGGCGTCGTAAAAACTGCATCAACAATGAATGACCAGACTGGATTGTCCACTGGTCATTTTTCTTTGCTCATTCCAAGTGAAGTGTATCAAGCGCCTGGTGCGGTACAAGATTCATACATTCAAATTAAGCAGAACGACACGATTATTACATCAATTCCGGTGTCGTTTAACGTTATCGAAAACACGATGCTAGTGACACAGACTCAATCACAGATGTATCTCGATAGCGTACAGAAAGTAATTGATGATTTTAACAATCGTATCCATTCAGCCGGAACTGATTTGACGTCGCTAGAAAATGCGTTGAAATCTGTTCAAGTGACCATTGATAATTTGAATACACAATATAATTCGGACTTGTTTGCTCAAAAGGGAAAAGATAACGAATTTAAGGGTAATAATACGTTTGATCAAAAAATTATCGCCCCTAATGGATTGCAAGGAAAAGCAGATACAGCAGGACAAGCGGATAAATCATCGTATGCAGATAAATCTGGTACAGCAGATTATGTTAATTCAAATAATGATCAGACGTTCAAATCAATAAACGTCCCTGGTTGGTCATCATTTGATGGCGGTGTTTCTGTCACGAATATCGTTAATAACGGTTGGACTAATTTTAAAAACGGACTGACGGTATCAGGCGGTGATGCAATTTTCTACTGGGGTGCGCATTCTAAAAAAACTGTTGAGACAAATGTATGGGATAACGGTTTGAACGCACATATTTATCGAGTTGGAAATATTGTTGTCGTTCAAATTTACGGGAGTATCTTGACTGACCACGGTGCTTTCACAACGATTGGTTGGAAGATTCCAGCTGGATTCCGCCCGGCATACGAATCACAAGGAATTGCTTCCGCCGGTTATACCAAGACAATTATGAGATACCACCCTAGTGGCGATGTCGATATTATTGATAGTCCGCTTAAGGCTTCTGACAACAACGGTGGTGACAATTACGCATATGGATTCGCCGTTTGGGCAACCACTGACGATTTCCCATCGTAAGGAGGATAGAAATGGAAAATAACCAAGATTTTAACTCAGTGCAACAGAGTGGTGGTGAGAACAAGACATGGTTCTTTGAGTTTGACGCTACAACTAAGGCGTACACGCGAGCCGTCTATGCCGCTACTCAACCAGAAAATACAACATCAATTGACCCAAACGGTGTTATGAACCCAGTATGGAATCAATCTGATAACAAATGGGACGGCCAGTCGATTGATGATTACTTGGCGGAACAAAAGAAAAACGCTCAGCAAAATGTAGACCCGCAACAACAGCAGTTGGCTAACTTATTGCAAATGATTGTCCAATTGAAGGCGGATTCTGTAATGAACAAAGCACAAATCGCCTCATTGACTGCTCAACTAGCTAAGCAATCGAATGTAGCGCAACAGGATAGTCAGTCTGCATCACAGTCAACTAGTCAATCGACATCACAAACGACAACAGCGGTGACTGGAGGTGTTGCTAATGTTTGATATGTTAAAAGGATTGTACCCGCAATACGTGGATAAAGCGTTTGTTCAATCGTGCGTGAAATATGAATACATCACGACTGATGAATACAAAGAACTAACCAACGAGGATTATGCAGAATAAAGGGGGCTAAATGCAAAATTGGGGAATTGACGAATGGGCGAGCCTCGTTGGCATCATTGCTTCATCAATCACGGCGCTATCTTATGGGCTGAAATACGTGGTTATTAAGCCACTGACCAGCTCAATGGAGCGACTGAACGAGAGTTTTGCCGGGCTAAATTCAACGTTGAAATTGATGCAATCAGACGTTGACCGAATTGATGAACGAGTGGATGACCACGAGACACGAATTACCGTTCTAGAAAAAACATCACATCAAGAAGACTAGCAATAGTCTTCTTTTTTATTTGGAGGAAATTATGAATTTTACAGATGCACAATCACTGCTTACTTTCGGCTTGATGATGATTATTGTATTTGCCACACCAATTTACAAATTCAATAACTACATCAAGGCACACACACGCAACGAACATGTTAAGACAGCTACTGAATGGGCAAACCAAGCGGTAGCAGCATTGGTCAATTCAGACTTGAACACGTTGCCAAATCGAAAGAAGGCAGTAGATGATTTAACATCACGAATTGCTAATAACAAATTGGCTGGAAAGTTCACCCAAGCCGAAATTGAGAGCTATGTTGAAAAAGCAATTGCAGAGTTGAATAAGTAAGGAGGAAGAATATGACAGTATCAGGATTAGCAACACAATATGGATTTCAATCGTTCCCTAATTTCACCCAAGGGCGGCAGGGTAACTCGGTTAATAAGATTGTAATTCACCATATGGCCACGACTGACTATGATTCAGTTCCTGGCATTTGGAACAGTCGCCCAGCTTCGGCTCACTATGGTATTGGTCCAAATGGCGAGATCCGCTCCTATGTAGACGAAGACAACACAGCGTGGCATGCTGGTGATTGGAATGCCAATTTGACCTCAATTGGTATTGAACATTGCAATATCAACGGTGCACCAACTTATGACATTGCACAGGCCACTGTTGAATCGAGTGCTAAGTTGGTAGCTGACATTGCCAAGCGTTACGGATTCGGCCAAGTTGTACCATATAAGAATCTATTCCCACACTCGCAATTCATTAGCACAGCCTGCCCAGGTCAATTGGTTGGCAAGTTGCAAGAAATTGCTGACCGAGCTAATGCTATTAACAATGGCGGTGGTTATGTGCCAACTCAAACAGCCACTTCCGCTCCACAACCAGTGGCACAAACCGCAATTCAAAAGTTCCAAGCCGGTGGCGACCGATTCGTTCTGCGTGGGGCCTTCACTTGCAACACTTGTCAACGAGTGAACGGAATTTACCAAGTGATGGACGATGACTTGTGCGCTGACCCATTCTCATGGACAGACAATGGTATTCCAACTGATTTGTTGAATGATTTGTCTGATCCAAACGGCCGTACGTTTGAAGACGGCGCTCAAGTTCAGTTCAAGCCACAATACCAATCTGGTACGATTGACCGCTATTCAGAGAATGCTAATGCAGTCGGAATCGATTTCTTGGACGGCAACGGTATCATTTGGTTCGATGCCGATAAGTTCTGGAATCACGCTTGATAGGAGAGTGATGTGAATAACGATAAGTTAGATAAGATTATTAAAGAAGACCACAAGCGCACCAATCGTTTGGACAAGCGAATGGGCAAGATGATGAACGACCACAGCTATGATATTGTTGACGTGGATAAGCAAGTTCAGCAATCAATGACATTTCGCCAAAAGGTAGCTGATAGAGTGGCCAAATTTGGCGGTAGTTGGACGTTCCTGATTGGTTTTATCGTCGTGCTGGTTAGTTGGATTACAATCAACTCATTACACCTATTTGGGGCTAATTTCGACCCATTTCCATTCATTCTGCTTAACCTCTTCTTATCTATGGTGTCTGCACTCCAGGCGCCATTGATTATGATGAGTCAGAATCGTGCCAGTGACTATGACCGGATGAACTCGAAGAATGATTATCACATCAACTTGAAATCAGAAGAAGAAATCAGGATTCTTCACTCAAAGCTGGACCATATTATTCATGAAGACCAACCCAACAATTTGGAAATCCAAAAGATGCAAATGAAGTTGTTGGACGAGATTAGCAAGCAATTATCATCCTTGCAAGCTAAATAAAAAAGCCCTTCGGGGCGTACATATGATATAATTTATTTACCTCTTTCGAGGTTTTCTTACTATCATGGACCTGCCACGATTGGCAGGTCTTTTTTTGTGCAAAAAAATAAAAAAACTTTTTAAAAAGAGTTGACTATATACCAATTGTTATATATACTATAAGTATAGTAAGAAGCAAAAAGAAAGAGGAAATAATCATGACAGACGTACAATTAGTTGAAACTTTTATTGGAAATTGGAAGCAAGTAGATAATACAATCGATAAGTTCCATCGTGAAGAGGCGTGGGGTAACATGACGACAGAACAAGCGAAATTCATGAACGAATTCCGAATCAAGCAGAGCGAAATCGAAGACGCTTTTGATTTCTACAGTCGTCAAGGAGAAATCCGGGTAAGCAAAATTAATAATTGGTTGGTAGAAATTAAAAATTACAATGAATTCTACAACGATAACATTAAGAGTTTGACAAATATCACTGAAGCCTAAAGGCTTTTTTTATTGGAGGAAAATTATGGAAATTAAACAAAAAATCGAGATACTATTTAATAGCGGAATAAGTGGATATGCCATTGCAAAAGAATCAGGAGTATCCCAGCCAGTTGTAAATAGGCTAATGAATGGCCAACGAGAAATTAGCAACGTATCACTAGACTCAGCCCAAAAACTGTCTGATTTGTACGACAAGCGAATTAACACAGTAGAGTTGCCAGAACAATATAAGATTATTCGTGATGTTTTCAGGAAAGAATTTAAGGAAATTCTGGAAAGCCAACTTGAATTGTATCAAGAAGAACCCAACGATGATGATAAAGTGCTGTTCCATTTCTTGCTTGATGAGTTTAAGAAGACACTAACTGATCAGCAGGAAATCTTCGAACTAGGTGATTATGTTCATCGAACAGAAGAACCAAGTCAGTCTATGATTGATGAATTGTAATAAGCACGACAATTAAAAAACACCCTAGTCTCGTGATTGAGATTGGGGTGTTTTTTATGCATTATCGTGTGAAAGTCGTGTGGAATGTTTACAAACGTTGATATATCAACACAATCGATGCACCGAGAGGGAGTCGAACCCACGACCTGCCGGGTAGAAACCGGCTGCTCTATCCAGCTGAGCTACCGATGCAAAAGATAGAAAACTAACACTATTAAGAATAGCAAAAAATAGACAAAATTACTATTAAAAATTTGTGGCAACAAAGAAGTTGGGGAAAGCCCGTTCGCCTATTGTTACAAGGAAATCCTTGTTATCTAGAGGTTCATCACTGATAATTGTGGGTACAGACATAAAAGGAGATAGAAATGTTAACTTATTTTTATTTGGCCGTGGCCATTATCGCTGAAACGACTGGTACGACTTTGATTGGCAGTACGGCTGGTTTTACAAAATTGTTACCAACAATTTTGACTCTTAGCTGCTATGCCCTATCCTTCTACCTTTTGGCGCTTGTCGTCAAATCGATGCCCGTTTACCTCGCTTATGCAATCTGGTCTGCAAGTGGTATACTAGTTGTCACGTGCTTAAGTGTTGTCTTGTTCAACGTGCATTTGAACTGGCAAACAATCGTTGGCCTGACCTTTTTGGTCCTAGGGGTGGTTTTGGTTAACATCTTTGGCAACGTACATTAAAAATGTTCGGGGAAGACTGTCCCTGAGCCGTTGGAGGAGATTTATGAGTAACGAACAATCGACGTCTGGTTATACTTGGCAGGACGTAAAGACGAACATGAAACAGATTTTCACCTGGTCTTATTATAAAGAGGGATTTTCTGGTTGGGATAAGCAATCTTACATCTGGTTGGAAATTGGTCTAGTAGTCATCTTGGCTACCGGTTTCCCACATGGCTTGGAAACTTTGTCGATTTTGTCCATGATTGGTGGAGCAATCGGTTTCGCTTGTACTTTGGCTATTACGGCCAACAAGCGAATTAACGGCCTGCTTGGTTTTATCTCAGCAATTTTGATCTCTATTGTCGCCTTTCACTCAAAAAACTACTCTGATATCGTGATGCAGATGGTTTATGTGGTGTCATTGGATTTGAATTTCATGTTTTTTGGTAACGCTTGGCAAAATCGGAAGATTAAGGCAATGAACACGAACGGTTGGCTTTTGGCTTTGGTAACGTTCGTAGTGGCGTTCTTCTTGCTCTTCATGATGGATACGCACTTGCTGATTTCCCCACGGCCATGGCTTGATGCTTTCACTGCTGCGATTGGTGTAACAGGGGCTGCATTAACAATTGCTAAGTTCCACTCACAGTATTGGATGTGGACACTGCAAGGCTTAATGTCAGTGACTCTTTGGGGAGTAACGGCATTGCAGGGGGACGCCAACTGGGTCTTGTTTGCAACTTATATCCTTTATTTAGGAAACGATGTGATTGGCTTGTTCTTCTCGCCATGGTCACGAGCTACAAAGGCAGCTGATGCTAAATAAGGCTTGGTAGCGGTCATATTTTTACCAACGAAAAAGGTCGATAATTGTCGTTTAGGACAATTATTCGACCTTTTGTGTTAATCTGCTTGATATTTAAGTCAATTTAATTCTTTGTTGTTATAATCAAGACAAGTTGAATCGCTTTATCCTTTTAAAGATTGGAGAAGTTACATGACTAAGAAGTTAACGGATGCTCGTGTCTTACGTTCAAGGCAGGTTCTTCGTTCAGCAGCGATTGAATTATTATCAAGAACAGATCGTTTCTCAATTGCCGAATTACTGTTGAAGGGTCGCGTGACTCGCGGAACCTTTTACCGACACTATAATAATAAGGCGGACTTGATCAATGATGTCAATCGGGAACTTATTCGTCAGTTTACGGAAAAGACTGAAGGAAAGTTTCGTGTACGTGAAGTGTTGGAAGTTATTTCAGAGCAAGGAATATTCTATAATGCCGTTTTGAATAACGGTCAGGATAAGTCTTTAATGGTTGATTTAATGGCTGCACTACGCGAACAACGTGATCGAGCCTTGGCTGATGTAAGTGATGAAAAATTAAAGAAACACTTGATTTATCAATGGGAAATCATTGTCGCTGGTTTTTGGGCTTGTGTGTCTTTGTGGCTACAAGATTCGATGGCGCTGACCTATGATGAAATTCTCGAAGAATTTCGTGAAATTTGGCGGGTAACGATGACAAGGACGAAAAAGACGGGACTATTACTTTTTGATTTTGACGTTTAGTTGCTAATGATGCAAAATTAAGCAAATCTAAATTAGTGGAGTCGCATTGGAATCATTGCTTCGATTATGCGTCAAAACGGCTAAAAATAAAGATTTCCTTGATAAAACGAGGGAACTTTGATAAAATTAATTAGTTGTTAGCGCAGCTACAACCACACATCTCAGGTTCAAGAAGCTAGCGATAGCCGCCTCGAGATGGTGAGTCTAAGTATAAAAGGAGAATTCAATAATGGCCTACGCAATTATTGTTACTGGCGGCAAGCAATACAAAGTCGCTGAAGGCGATACCATCTTTGTTGAAAAGTTGGACGCACAAGAAGGGGACAAGGTTTTTTTCGACCAAGTCGTCTTGACTGACTCAAAGATCGGTACCCCATTTGTTGATGGTGCTAAGGTTTCTGGAACTGTTGAAAAGCAGGGTAAGGAAAAGAAGGTTGTTACTTTCAAGTACCGTCCTAAGAAGCATTCCCACACAAAGCAGGGACACCGCCAACCATATACACGCGTGAAGATTGATTCCATCGCGTAATCATCACTGTTAAAGGAGAATAGACTTATGTTGATGAATCAAGATAACTTGCAACTCTTTGCCCACCACAAGGGGGGGGGATCATCTGCCAACGGTCGTGACTCAGCTGGTCGTCGTTTAGGTACGAAGGTCGCTGATGGACAAGCCTTGACTGCTGGTTCAATCATTTACCGCCAACGTGGAACGCACATCTACCCAGGTCAAAACGTTAAAAAGGGTGGCGATGACACACTTTTTGCTTTGACTGACGGTGTTGTTAAGTTCGAACGCAAGGGTCGCGACAAGCGCCAAGTTTCCGTTTATACTCGGGAAGAATACAATCAGTTACTTGCTAACGCCTAACTAATTGGGAAAAACAGCTTCGGCTGTTTTTTTTGCCCAAATTTTGCTTTATTCGGTCTTTTGAAACATTGGACGAGCATTTTGTATTTCTTAAAATAAAATGAGAACTTTCTTTTAGAGAGCTTCAAACTTATGGTACAATAACCGCAAGATATATTAAAATTTGGAGGGTCATACCGTGGGATTTTATGAAGAACGTTTGAACAAGTTTCAAAAGCTGTTGAAGAAGTTGGACTTGCAGGGAATGATTATTTCCAATGCCTCGAACTTGAACTACCTGATTGGTTTTGGTGGGGTTCCTGGTGACGGTGTCTTGGTTGTATCATTGGCCGATGCCGCTTTCATTACCGATGCTCGTTACGAAAACGAGTATGTTGGTACGTTACCACAGGGTGTTTCACTGAAGGTTACGCGTCAATACTACGAAAAGGCTGTGGAAGTTGTTCGCGAATTCGGGATTGAGAAGCTCGGCTTCGAATCTGATTTGCCATATGCTTTCTATGAAGAGTTGGATGACTTGTTACCAGCCAATGTAAGTTTTGACGCCGTTCCAGGTGCTGTTGAAGCGTTGCGTGAAACAAAGGATGACCAAGAAGCTGATGCCTTGCGTAAGGCTGCTCAAGCATCAATCAAGGCCTTCAATGCTTTGTTGAAGGAAGTTAAGGTTGGGATGACTGAAAAGGAAGTTGCCAACCGTTTGGATGTCTTGCAAAAGGAATTTGGGGCGGAAAAGCCTTCCTTTGAAACGATTGTCGCTTCTGGCTACCGTTCAGCGATGCCACACGGAATGGCCAGCGATAAGAAGTTGGAAGCTGGTGAATTGGTCACTGTTGACTTCGGTTACTACGTTGATGGCTATACTTCTGACGTTACCCGGACGTTTGCCTTGGGCGAAGTTGATCCTGAATTGAAGAAGATTTATGAAATCGTCAAGGAAGCCAACGAAAACACGATTGATGTTTTGAAGGCTGGCATTTCAGCTTCTGAAGTTGACCGCGTTGCCCGTGACTTTATCACGGAAAAGGGGTACGGCGAAGAATTCCAACACTCAACTGGCCACGGTGCTGGTTTGGATATTCACGAAGGTCCTTACCTTTCATCACGGTCAAGTGATGAAGTTCAGGTTGGTAACCTTTTGACGGTTGAACCTGGAATTTATTTGGCCGGCAAGGGTGGTGTCCGGATTGAAGACGATGTCTTGATTACAAAGGATGGCCATGAAGTTTTGACTGCTGATTTGCCAAAGGACTTGATTGTTTTACCAGTTGACTAATTGTATAAGTGATTTCAATAAAGACCGAACTCGGATGTGTTCGGCCTTTTTAATTTTGGAAAATAACTTAGTGATTTAATTCGACTAGGCGATGAGGTTATTTAATTTTTATCAAAGAAGGCGTTTTGCTATTCGACGATTTAGACCTTATTTTTTGTGGATACTTTTTTAATAAAAGCTTTCTGAAAAACGTCCTTTAATGATAAGATAAGATGAACGGGGGTAAGCTATGGAAGCCATACAATTACGACACACCAATGATTTGCATTCGCACTTTGAGGCCTGGCCACGCATACATCGCTTTTTGCTAGCTGAAAAGACTGCGGATACAACTTTTAACTTCGATATTGGTGATGCTATTGACCGCTTTCATCCGCTAACCGACGCTACTTTGGGCAAGGCGAATGTCGACTTGATGAATGCTGCTCATTATGACGCTGTTACGATTGGTAATAATGAAGGTTTGGGCATGGCCCATGCTGATTTGAATCATTTATATAATCAAGCAAATTATCCGGTGACTCTGGCGAACTTGAAGGAATTGCCAGGGGGAAATCAGCCTGCCTGGGCAGAACCTTACAAGATATTGACCACTAACAATCAAACGAAGGTGGCTGTTATTGGTTTGACGGCTCCCTATCAAATGACTTACCGGTCACTGGACTGGCAACCGCTACCGGTTGAAGACGTTTTGGACGACTTGGTACCAAAACTGCGAAAAGTGGCTGACTTGGTGATCTTGCTTTCGCACTTGGGCTTACCAACCGACCGTGATTTGGCTGAAAAATACGATTTAGACGTGATTATTGGGGCACATACGCACCATGTTTTGCCTGATGGTGAAATGAATCACGGTACGTTGTTGGCGGCTGCAGGACGTTACGGTGACCATGCTGGCCAAATTGATTTGGTTGTAGACGACCAGCATCATGTGGTTTCGAAACAGGCACGAGCCATTCCGCTCGGTGAATTAGCAACCGAACCTGGTGATTTAGCCGAGATTCAGGCTCTTCATGATCAAGGGGCAGAACTGGAAGAAGAAAAGAAAATTGTTCATTTTAACCAGGAACAAACAGTTTCTGATCAGGGACAGGCCTGTTTGGCTGCCTTGAAGGAGACGACGGGCTTGCCCGTTGCCTTTTGTTCTTCTGGCCTGTTCTTACAGGATTTGCCGGAAGGAACGGATACGGCTGAAGACTTCCTAGAATCCATGCCACATGCGATTCACCCAATGGTGACGACTTTAACTGGGGCGGAATTGATGGCCTTGGCCGCTGAGTTCCAAGAGCGGCGCACTGATTTGGTCGATCAAAAGATGAAGGGGTCTGGTTTCCGCGGTAAGGTCTTTGGCCACCTATTGATTGATGGCCTTGACCGTAATGATGACGGCCAATTGCGGTATGCGGGTCGGGTAGTTGAACCGGAAAAAGCTTATCAAATTGCAACCTTGGACCATTATCGCTGGATTAACTTTTTTCAAGTGTTGGATGAGGCGCCCGCTAAAATCAATCAAAAAATCTTTCTGCGAGAATTACTCGCACAATATTATCAAAAACATGCCCAGTAGATTGAAGAGCTACTAGTGGCTGAAGAGGAATTATGAACCACGAAAGTCTTAAAGAACGGACAATTACCCAACAAGCTGAGCGTGAAAAAGAATTTCAGGTCAGCGTTTTTGGGGATGAAATTACTATTGATGGCTTGAAATTGACTTTGCAGGAAAACTTCAAGGATGCCTTTGATGCGAGCAAATTAGCAATCCGCTATACCCCACTTTTAAAGCAGTATGACTACATTGTTGGTGACATTTCAGCCGACCAACTGCGTCTGCGTGGTTTTTACCAAGAAGACCGGGAAGTGACTGCTGACCAAAAAATCAGTGCCTTGGCTGATTATCTGTATGAATATGTTAATTTCGGTGCCCCTTACTTTGTCTTATCGAATGCTGCTCCGGCCTTCCGTCCCGTTAGGGTTCATGATTTCTTAGCCGACTGGGAGGCTGCTAACCCTAAGAAGCCGGCACGCAAGCCATCAAGTCCAAAGAAACCCACTAATGGCCGTAAAACTGCTAAGGTTTCTAATGGTCGTAACCAACGCCCAAGTAACAGGGATGGACAGGATAGTGACCAAAGAAAGAATAGCAGTGGTTCGGCTAAGCGTGGTCAAAACGGAAACGGCTCAAGGCGGAATAATAATCAACATCGCTTTAAAAAAATTGAGCGGAATACTAATAAGGCGGTTCAAGAATCATCTAATCAGAAGCAGGGGGGAGAAACTGCTAGTCAAGACTTGGCTAAGAAGGAGTCGACAGTTAATAACCGTCACCGCAATCAACAGCAGAAGGCCAACCAGGCCGGTGGACCAAAACGCCGGCGTCAAGGAACGAAGGGCGGTCAAGGTAGCGGTCAACGCCAAAAGTCGAAGACTCAAGGTCAAAACCGTCAGGATGGATTCAACCAGAAGAACACTCGCCAAGGTCAAAGTACCAAGGCGGGCCAGGCTGGTAAGAATTCAAAGTTGCAACGGGCAAAGCAAGGCAATAACATGTCACCTAATTCGCCAAAGCAAACTTCTGTCCCTTCAAAGGGTAAAAATACACAATCTCGGGCAAAATCAGCCAATAATAAGCGTTCCTTTACGATTAAGGAACGGCAATAATAAGTATAAAATCAGTAATCGATTACGATTACTGGTTTTATTTTGACAATCGAAGTATTTCTTGCTAATATTTTAGTTACCTAGTCAAATTAAATAGGGTTACTAAAAAAGAGGAGCATGTTGATGACAACAACATCACGTTTACAAGACTTAACGAAAGGCGCTGTTTTTGTTGCGCTATTAATTGTTTTTGCAATGATTCCAGGAATTCCGCTAGGCTTCCTACCGGTACCAATCGTACTCCAGAACTTAGCCGTTATGCTGGTGGTCCTTATCTTAGGGCCGAAACGAGGAACGATGGTAATGACCGTTTTCTTGCTTTTGGCAGCAGTCGGTTTGCCTGTCCTTTCCGGTGGTCGAGGTGGTTTAGCTGTCTTGATTGGTCCAACAGCTGGTTATATCTGGGCTTGGTTGCTTTTCCCGGCCGTTTACTGGGGTTTGAATCGCTTGGTTTTTGGTCATCGAAACTTAGCCCAACCGGCTTGGTGGCAGAGTGTTATTTTACTAATCATCGTTGATTTGATTTTGGACTTTGGCATGGGAGCCGCTTGGCTGCACTTTAACCAGGGGCTTGGCTTCTGGTCTGCCTACTGGGCAAACATGGCCTTTGTACCTGGTGATTTACTGAAAATTGCTCTAGCAGTCTTCTTAGATCAGGCTCTTTGGCAGGCGAGTCAGCATTAAGGTTTTAGCGGTTGCGATGAGGCTGCTTTGCGGCCGTACTAGTCGGTGACGATTGGAAGGAAGACTTGATGAAGAAACAGGAATTCAGTACCAAAAATCGAGTTTTAGCTATTTTATTAACGCAACCTGGTGTTTATTTTTCTGGCGACAGCTTGGCCCAGTCCTTGGATTTATCACGTGAATCAATCTGGAAGGCCGTGCGGTCGTTAAAGGCTGACGGCCATCAAATTGCGAGTCGCAAGAAGGCTGGCTATGCTTACTTACGCAGTCAGCAAGTGGATGCTCTCGTGCTAAATCAGTGGCTGCATCTTTTGGGTTCTGATTTGGTTGAAAATCAGCAGCCAGAGGTGCAAGTTTTTGAACAAATTGATTCTACCCAGGCCTATGCTAAGGACATGGTTGCCAAGCAGCCGTTGATAAGACCGGCCTTGTTGGTGGCTAGAGAGCAAAGTGGTGGCTATGGTCGCCAGGGTAGAACGTTTTATTCGCCAAAGGACCGCGGGTTATACGTTTCGTTAGCAATGCCTGTACCGGTTGGCACACAATTAGCACCGAGTCTCTTAACGACATCAGCAGCCGTTGCCCTCGTTCAGGGGTTGCAAACTTTTTTCCCGAATGCCCCTTTCCAACTAAAATGGGTCAACGACCTGATTTTACATGACCATAAAATTGGTGGCGTGATTACGGAGGGGATTTTTGACTTTGAGAGCCAACAATATTCGGCTGTGATCCTTGGCTTTGCCATTAACCTAATGCCAGGTGCTTTTCCAGATGGACTCGAGTCCAAGGCGGGGACAGTACTGGCAGATGGCGAAGCTGATTTGGACTTAAATGTGATTTTGGCTCAATTGATTGTTAACCTCATAAAAATGACGGATACCTACCAAAGTGGTGCGTATCTGCCGGCGTATCGAGAGCTTTCCTTATTGATTGGTCACACTATAACTGTTAAGGTTGGTACAGATGAAAAAACTGGGATAGTGACCGGTATTAGCGACCAGGGTGGTTTAATCATGGTCGAGGATGCTACGGGTCAACAGCAGACGCTTTATGCGGGTGAGGTGACCAAGGTTAAACTCCTGGAAAACTTAAATTTGTAGGAAAGAGAACTGCCGACATGGACTTTGTATTTGCTTCGAATAATTCTGCTAAGACTAAGGAAATGGCCGTTTTGGCTCAAGAAATGGGTCATAGCGTGACCAATTATCGAGATATTTTGGGAAAAGAATTGGCTTTTCCGGAGGAAACGACCGATTCACAGTTAGAGAATGCAAAGGCCAAAGCAACTTTTATTCACCAGTATTTACCGGATGATTGGATTTTAGCCGATGACACCGGTCTATACTTGCATGCTTTTCCCGACCGTTTTGGTGTGACCTCTTCGCGTGAATTTAAGAGCTTGAATGTGATTGGTAAGGAAGCCGAGATCGACTATATTTTGAGCCTTTATGATCAAGGGCAGGATCGGTCGGCCTACCTTTTGGCTGTTTTGGCCGCTTGCAGCCCGTCCGGTCAACTGTATACTGGTGCCGGCAAGGGTGGCGTTAAGATTGCTACGGAGGCACGACGTGGGGACTTAATTGGCGGATTGGATGACATTATGGAGGCCGAAAATGGGCTGACTTTGTCCGAAATGACCCTGTCCGAATTAGTTACCTATCACGACCGTGCCCGAGCTTTGGCTCAGGTTTTACAGGAAATTAAAACGGCAGAATAACCGAACTCTTTTTAAAAATCAGAAAGTAACACTGGACCGATTGCCACTGTGTTGATACGAACGATGAAATTTGATGAACAAGTTTCGGAAGTCATATCTATGGTGGTGTCGGTTTTTTCTTTTGGTAGATTTCGTGGAAGATTTTCATTGAAGACCTCGATTTTTGAAAAAGACAGCTAATCATGCTAAAATAGTAAGGTTGATTTTACTGGGCTTTTAAAAAGCCGAAAGGAGGGCTTATGACAACTGCTAAGAGTGCATTTTGGCAAAAGATTGTAGATGAAGCCAAAGATGAAAACGGGAACAAGCGACCATTCTTTTCAATGGCACCAATGGAAGCGGTCACGGATACAATTTTCCGTCGCGTGGTTGCCAAAGCTGGTGGGCCGGATGTGTATTATACGGAGTTCACGAACGCTGCCTCAATGGTTCACCCTGAGGCAAAGTTTTCCGTTCAGGGTCGGTTAGCGGTTGCGCCGGGCGAAAAAATGCCGATTGCTCAAATCTGGGGTTCAAAGCCAGAAGTGATTGCTGGAGCAGCTAAGTTGCTCCCTGAAATGGGTTATGAGGCCGTTGATTTAAACATGGGCTGTCCAGATGGCACGGTTATCAAGAACGATGCCGGGTCTGATTTGATCCGCCATCCGGACCGAGCTAAGGCCTTGATTGCTGCAGCTAAGGAAAGTGGTTTGCCCGTATCTGTGAAGACGCGGTTAGGCTTTTATAAAGTCGAGGAGTACCACGACTGGTTGACGATGATTTTCGAACAAGATGTTCAAGTTCTGACGATTCATTTACGGACTCGAAAGGAAATGTCAAAGGTTGATGCTCACTTTGAGTTAATTGATGACATTATTGCCATGCGTGATCGGTTGGCACCGGATACACTTCTCCAAATCAATGGGGATGTCAAGGACTACGAGCACGGTTTGACTTTGGCAGCCGAACATCCTGGTATTGATGGGGTGATGATTGGCCGTGGCGTCTTAAACGACCCATACGCCTTTGAACCAGGCCATCAGGACCACACATTGGCAGAATCAATTGCTCTTTTGGAATTGCAATTGGACTTGTTTGATGAAGTGAATAAGACGGCTTCTATCAAGAACTTTGAAGCATTGAAGCGTTACTTTAAGATTTACCTGCGGGGCTTCCCTCATGCTTCTCAGCTGCGCCAATTGCTGATGGAAACTCACGCAACGGACCAAGTACGTGCTCTATTGGCGGAACACGTTGGTGATCTCTTGCAGACACCTGCACGTTAAGCGATGTCATCATTGTGATTGGTTAACGTGCGTTGAGATAAACCAACAAATTAAGACGTATTATTTGAATAAATCAAAAGGACTGATAACCGATATTTTTCGGTGTCAGTCCTTTTAAGTTGCTTTTAAATTGTGGTAGTGAATTCATTTTTGATGGACTCATTAGGTGTGGTAAATCGGTGCCTTTTTATTTTTGTATGGTATTGAATAAATTGATTATAAATGTCTAAAAATAGCTTTATATCAATGCTTTCGGGGATTTTATGCTATAGTATTTGTATAGCAAACAAGCGTGGATGGTGGCTATCCTTTTTCAAAGGAGGTGGTGCGTATGGTGTCAAAACCAACAATCACATTCTAAGAAAGGAGATGCCAAGGTGTCGGTGACGACTGCCTTACAGTTAATGCTGGCTTTCGGAACTTTTGTTCTGATATTGCTGGGATTAGTGATTGAGCTTATTAAATTAAGCCAAAAAAAATAACCATCACAGCTTTGACACGCTGATGGTTATTTATAACTAATCAGATAGCCACCGTTTTACGGGTTTGCTAGAAGGCGCTGTAGTTGCTGCTACAGCGCTTTTTCTACACCGTCATTATAACACCAAGATGTCCGAGTGCCAACAGGGAGGTTGGGATGCTTGTTAAAATGCACCTGGACACAATGAGTGACTTGAACCCTTGTGTTAGTTGACGATGGGAACACCTGCAATGGTTTAATTATCTGCTCGTTAAGTTTGATTATTAAATTAAGCCAAAAAAATAACCATCACAGCTTTGACACGCTGATGGTTATTTACAATAACTAAAGGTAGCCACCGTTTTACGGGTTTGCTAGAAAGCGTTGGAGTTGCTGCTACAGCGCTTTTTCTACACCATCATTATAACACCAAGATGTCCGAGTGCCAACAGGGAGGTTGGGATGCTTGTTCAAATACACCTGGACGTGGTGATTGATTTGAGTTCTTGTTTTAATTAATGCTATAATAACAGTACTGAATAAAAATTTTGGTTGAGGTCATACTCAAGGCGGAGCCTAACGGGGGAGTTAGGTTCACTTGGAGTGGGCCTTTTTTCTTTGCTCATTTCAAGCTGATCTGGATATAAATGGGGAGGAAGAAAATGACGATTTGGACATTTGGATTGACTTTGTTCGGGGCCTTGACGATGTCTTGGTTAGCGGAGCGCTTGCGCCTGCCAACTGTTGTTGGTCAAATTGGTGCGGGAATTATTTGGGGACCGGCAGGTTTCCACCTGCTGTCTGCTAATCACAGTTTGGCCACGTGGGCAGAGGTCGGGGTTTTGCTCTTGATGTTTTTGGCCGGCATCGAATCTGATTTGGGGCTGTTAAAGCGTCATGCCCGGCAGGCGGTAACGGTCGCTTTAGCCGGAGTGGTCACACCCTTTGTGGTCTTTTTGGTTTTGGGACTGGCCCTGGGGATGACGGATGAAAAGTCTCTTTTTTGGGCGGTGCTCTTCTCGGCCACATCCGTTTCAATTACGGCGCAAATTTTAACTGAGTATCATCAGGTCAAATCAGACGCCGGAGCGACCATCTTGGGAGCAGCCGTTTTAGATGACATTTTGGCGATTTTGATGTGGACGGTCTACCAGACGGTCTTTGGAATTGGCGAGGAGACTCAGCGCCTCCTATGGTTTACCATTTTATTGATGGTCATGTTTTTGCTTGTGTTAGTGGCGATTTTGCTTTACGTATTACCAAAAATATTGCCGGCAATCGGTCGTTTATCACTGCCGGGTGCTGTTTTGACCTTTGCGCTGGACATTGTTTTGCTTAGTGCCACTTTGTCAGAAAAAATTGGCCTTTCAGGAGCCATCGTGGCCTTTGTTGTCGGCGTGCTCTTTTCTCGGCAGAAATCAGCCGCGGCGATTGAACACGGCGTCACTTTAATTGGTCAAACCGTCTTTATTCCGATTTTCTTTGTTAATATCGGGTTAAAGGTTACGCTAGTTGGCCAGTTAGCTAATCTGCCGTTGATTGCACTTTTGACAGTCTTCGCGATTTTGACGAAGTTCTTTGGGGCTTACTTTGGAGCCCGGCTGGTCAAAGTGCCGGTTCGCGATGCTCGGGTTGTCGGTGTTGGGATGGTCTCACGTGGTGAGATGGCCATTGTGATTGCTGATTTGGCACTGTCAGCTCATGCGTTGAGTTCGGGTCATTATGCGATGTTGACGCTCGTCATTTTGTTAACGACAATTTTCACGCCAATCGCCTTAAAATCGGTATTAAGAAAATAAGTGGACTGATAATAAAGACGTCCTTTAATTTATGGGGTTTGAAGTTAGCGAAAACGAAATAAGTTAACTGATAGAAAAAGGTAGGCCCCCCATCTTAGTAATGTAACTGCCAGAAAATGGCTGCATATAAGACCGAGTTTTCTCGGTTTTTTTTGCTAAAAAAGGCTTGGTTTCAGTCTTTTTAAAGGTTCGCTTTTTGTTGGCCTATGCTATAATGAGTCTATGCGATTAACTAGACAAGATGTAACAAAAATTTTACAAAAACACGACCTGCTCGTCAGTGAACCAACTGATGATTTGGTCTTTGACCACCTTCACTATGATACCCGTCAGGTCCAGGACCAGACGCTCTTTGTTGTCAAAGGGGCCTTTAAGGCGGAATACCTTGCCGGGGTCGATGGTGTGACGGCCTTGGTAGCCGACCATGATTTGGGTGCTGATTTACCCCAGTGGTTGGTGACTGATAGTCAAAAGGCTTTATCAGTGTTGGCAATGGCCTACTTTGATTACCCGCAAGACCAGCTTTGGATTGGCGCTTTTACGGGAACCAAAGGGAAGACAACGGCTGCCTACTTTGCCTATACGATGCTGAAAGAAGCAACTGCGGGGAAGACGGCGCTGTTTTCAACGGTCGATCGGATTGTTGGCCCAAATCCAGCAGATAAGAAAAAATCAGATTTGACCACGCCCGAATCTTTTGAACTCTTTAAAGACATGCGCCGTGCGGTCGACAATGGGATGACCCACTTGGTGATGGAAGTTTCCTCACAGGCATACTTGCGCAACCGTGTTTATGGTTTGCGCTTTAACGTTGGGGCCTTTTTGAATATTTCACCGGACCATATCGGACCAAACGAGCATCCAACTTTTGCTGATTATTTGGCACATAAGGAAATGCTATTGGATAATTCCGACCACGTGATTTTAAACGCGGGAATGGATCATTACCAAGAAATCTTTGACCGTGCTGCTAGTCGGCATGACCGCGTGTTGACATATGGTCGCGCCGGAACGATGCCTGCAAATGGTCAGCAACCATTAGTGACCTTTACGAGTCAAGAGTCTGCTTTGCATGAGTCACACTTTACGGTGACAGCTGGCACGGCGGTGCCTGATTTACAAGCGATTAGTGGTGGCTACCGCTTGAACCTTCCCGGCGACTTCAACGAGGAAAACGCCGTGGCATCACTGATGATGGTTGGGTTAGCTGGAGCTGACCATCAGTCAATGGTGAAGGGGCTGGATGAGGTCACGATTCCAGGCCGGATGCTTTCATTAAAGTTGCCTGGTCATGGGGTCGCCTTTGTCGATTACGCTCACAACTACGTTTCCTTACTATCGCTTTTGGCCTTTGCCAAAGCACAGTCCCCAGATGGACAAGTCATTGTTGTTCTGGGTGCACCAGGAAATAAGGGTGTTTCTCGCCGAGCTGATTTTGCCAAGGTCTTGTCACAAAAGGCTGACCAAGTCTTCTTGACGGCTGACGACCCCCAGTACGAAAGCCCATTGACAATTGCTCAAACGATTGCTGATGGTATCACGAATGACCATGTCCAAGTTCACTTTGAGATGGACCGGATTACCGCTATTCACCAGGCGATTGATTTGGCTGGCGAAAATGACTTGGTTGTGGTTGCCGGCAAGGGTGAGGACCCTTATCAAAAGGTCGATGGCGTTGATACACCCTACATCGGTGACTATGCCGCTGTGAAGCAATGCCAGCAGGCCCTTTTGGCCGGCCAGGGATTACTCGTGGAGGATTAGCCATGACAGCTTTTTACCAAGATAAAAACGTCCTCTTAGCCGTAACGGGCGGCGTCGCAGCCTATAAGGCAGCCGAATTAACGCGGCTATTGATTAAGGCTGGGGCGAACGTCAAAGTGGTGATGACTGATGCGGCTCAAGAATTTTTACCGGCTAAGACTTTGGCGGTGCTTTCGACGCGTCCCGTTTTGACTGATGCAAGTTGGCAAGGACCTAGCAGCGCTGTTGACCACGTTCACTTAGCGAAGTGGGCTGACTTGATTGTGCTGGCACCTTTGACGGCCAATACCCTGGCTAAATTAGCTTCGGGACTTGCCGACAACGTGTTAACGGCAACGGTCATGGCTAGCGCAGCCCATAAGGTGGCTGTACCCGCGATGAATGACGTGATGTGGAGTAATCCCGCGGTGCAGCGAAATGTTGACCAACTAAAGCAAGACGGTTTTGACTTTATCGGACCGGCTAGTGGTTTCTTGGCCGAAGGCTATGAAGCCAAGGGCAGAATGGTGGAACCAGCTGAAATCGTGAAGGCCGTTGCTGATTTACACTCTGACGACTTCCAAGATGCTGTTTTTGAGGAAAAGCCCCTAGCCGGCAAAAAAGTTGTGATTACCGCGGGTGGAACGCGGGAACCAATTGATCCGGTGCGCTATTTGACCAATAAGTCTTCTGGTAAAATGGGTTATGCCCTAGCCGAAGCGGCCCGCGCAGCTGGTGCGACCGTCACATTGGTGGCGGCCACCTCACGGCAGGTAAGCCCAGCCATTCAGGTTATTTTGGTTGGTGACACGAGAGAGATGTTGGCAGCCGTTCAAAAAGAAATGGCCACAGCTGATGTTTACATCGGCGCTGCAGCGGTATCTGATTTCCGAGTGGCTGAAGTAGCTGATCACAAGGTCAAGAAGCATGGTGATGAGCACATGATTTTAGATTTGGTGCAAAATCCCGACATCTTAAAGACCGTTGGTGAGACGAAAAAGCCGGGACAGGTCGTCGTTGGCTTTGCGGCCGAGACTGAAAATCTGGTCGAAAATGCCCAGGCTAAATTAGTCAAAAAGCATGCCGATTTGATTGTGGCCAATAATGTTTTGGAGGCAGGCGCTGGCTTCAATAAGGACACAAACAAGGTGACGTTGGTCACCGCTGACCAGGAGCCAATCCAGGTAGCGGCCAAATTGAAGACAGAAGTTGCCGAAGACATTATCGCCTTGGTAGCTGATTTACTAACATCTTAAAACTTTATGGTATAATAGTGACCTATATGAAAGTAAGCAGGAGGCTGTGATGAGCAAGGAAGACGAAAAGCAAGAATCCAAGTATCACGTGGGGGATGAGTTGCTCGCCCCAGCATACGGGAACCTTGAAAACCCCTTTACCGGTAAGGTTGAAAAGGTTTACGAAAATGCATTGTTGGTCGAAATCATCGAAAATGATCCAGCCGACCAACCAGCCGTCAATGAAATGAACCACCGCGCTGTTGTTCGAATGGCCGATGTGGAAGTCATCAAGGCAGCACCCCAGGACGAAAAGTCTGAATAAGACATCCTGGTTGTAATTGAAAAAGATAGAAGGCAGGTGCCCAGCTTTGCAGTGACCTTAACGTTAGTGTGAGTTAAGGGCTGGCCCTGGCCCGCGCGGCTTTTTCTGCTCAAAATTTGATAACAAAGTGGCCAGCATGGCTATTAGAGTGGTACCGCGGGCAGGGCTCGTCTCTTTGGTTAATAAGAGACGAGTCCTCTTTTGCAAGATAGTGAAATTTTTAATAAAAGGATAATACAATGGCAACGAATCAAGCAGTGACTTCCGCCTTACAGGCGGTCCTACCTGACATGACAGCTGAAGAAATCGCAAGCAAGGTGGAAGCGCCCAAGGATACTAAGATGGGTGACTTGGCCTTTCCAACTTTTACTTTGGCAAAGGTCTTAAAGAAGGCCCCACAGCAAATTGCGGCCGACCTTGTCGAACAAATCGACCAAAGTGGCTTTGAAAAGGTTGTCGCAACTGGCCCTTACATCAACTTCTTCTTGGATAAGAAGGCGATGACACAAGAGACATTGACCGCTGTTTTGACTGCTGGCGACCAATACGGAAAGAATGACCGAGGTCAGGGGCGAAACATCGCTTTGGATATGTCATCACCAAACATTGCTAAGCCAATGTCAATGGGACACTTGCGTTCAACAGTGATTGGCAATGCTTTGGCGAACTTAGCTGAAGAAAATGGTTACCAGCCAGTTAAAATTAATCATCTTGGTGACTGGGGAACCCAGTTTGGTAAGCTGATTTACGCTTATAAGACATGGGGATCGGAAGAAGAAGTTAAGGCCGACCCAATTGCTACTCTTTTGAAGTACTATGTGGAATTCCACGATAAGGCGAAGGAAGACCCATCATTGGATGATGAGGGTCGTGCTTGGTTTAAAAAGCTTGAAGATGGCGACCCAGAGGCGAAGCGCTTATGGGCCTGGTTCCGTGAGGAATCATTGAAGGAATTTACGGAAATTTATGACCGTTTGGGTATCGAATTTGATTCCTTTAATGGGGAAGCTTTCTACAATGACAAGATGGATAAGGTTGTTGATATGTTGGAAGCAAAGAACCTCTTGCAGGAATCACAAGGGGCGCAAATCGTTGACTTGTCCTCAATCAATGAGAACTTGACCCCAGCGATGATTAAGCGAACTGATGGTGCTACTTTGTACATGACTCGTGATTTGGCAGCGGCCATTTACCGTAAGGAAACTTATGATTTTGCGAAGTCTTTGTATGTCGTTGGTGGCGAACAGCGTGAGCACTTTGTCCAGTTGAAGGCTGTTTTGACTTTGCTTGGCCTACCATGGGCAGATGATGTTGAACACATTTCCTTTGGTTTGATTACCTTTAACGGTAAGAAGATGTCAACTCGTAAGGGTGACGTTGTCTTGCTAAAGGATGTTTTGGATGATGCCCACGAGCTTGCTCTTTCACAAATTAACGAAAAAAATCCTGATTTGGCCAATAAAGACCAGGTTGCCGAAGAAGTCGGTGCTGGAGCGGTGGTCTTCCACGATTTGATGAATGACCGGACCAACAACTTTGACTTTAACCTTGGTGAAGTCGTTCGCTTTGAAGGGGATACCGGACCATACGTGCAGTATACGAATGCACGGGCCCAATCAATCCTCCGGAAGGCTGGCGTTGCCGTTGACGAAGGACAAATCAGCCTTGATGATCCGCAAACATGGGACATTGTCACGACTTTGGCGAACTTCCCTGATACTGTTGCGCGGGCCTTTGACCACCGCGAACCATCAGTGATTGCTAAATATGCATTAACGCTGGCTCGCTCGTTCAATAAGTACTATGCTAATTCTAAGATTTTGGCAGAAGATGAAAACTTGAATGGTCGTCTCGCTTTGGTTAAGGCCGTATCCACGACTTTGACAATTGCACTCTCAATTCTTGGTGTGCAAGCACCAAAGGAAATGTAAAAACTCTTTTTATCGGTGACCACCTGTGCGTTATGCGGCAGGCATGAGCCCTGTTGGTTAAAGGAAAACGGATGAAAGCAAAATTTTCACTTAAAAATACAGCCTTTTGGAAACGAACGGCCCCGACTTGGAACCGCTATCAAATCGGTCGACTTCTGATTCTGATTTTTATGTCGCTGTTCTTAGTGACCTCAGTCTACTTAGTGACGATGGCCAAGACGACGCATGTACAAAAGCTAGAATCATCACTGTCACAAACGACGAATATCTACGATAGTTCGAATAACTACGCTGGGTCGTTGTACTCGCAAAAGGGTACGTATGTTAAATATGATCAGATTTCACAGAACATGCGCGATGCCGTTTTGTCGATTGAAGATCGTAACTTTTATAAGGAACACGGGTTCTCCGTTTCTGGCCTTGGTCGAGCAGCATACTTGTTTGTTCGTAACCGCTTGACCGGTTCACATGTCATCTCTGGTGGTGGGTCAACGATCACTCAGCAACTGGTAAAAAATGCCTATTTGACTCAAGAGCAAACCTTCACTCGAAAGGCCAAAGAAATTTTCTTGTCCATGCAAGTTGAACAGGTTTATTCGAAAAATCAGATTTTGACGATGTACCTGAATAATGCATGGTTTGGTCATGGTGTTTGGGGGGTTGAAGATGCTTCAGAGAAGTACTTCGGTGTTCACGCCAAGGACTTGACAACCGAACAGGCAGCTACTTTGGCCGGTATGCTGACGAATCCATCTGGCTTTAACCCAATCGATAATCCAGATCGATCGAAGGCTCGAAGAAATTTGGTTTTGCAGACAATGTATGAAAACAAGAAGTTGACTAAGGAGCAGGAAAAGGCTGCCCAGGCAACTGACATTGTGCTGCATGACAACTATACGGGTGATGAGTCGTATCATTATCCATGGTTCTTTGATGCCGTGATTAACGAAGCCGTCAATAAGTATGGTTTGGACGAAAAAGACATCATGAACCGGGGGTATAAAATCTATACAACCCTGAACCAAAAAGACCAGGAAAACATGCAAAACGATTTCCAAAAGAGTAGTCTCTTTGGAAATCAGTCACAGGCACAGGCGGCTTCGATTGTCTTAGATGCTAAGACAGGTGGTGTTCGAGCCGTTATTGGTGGCCGTGAAACCCAACACACTTTCCGTGGCTTTAACCGTGCCACTCAGTCACAATTGCAGCCCGGATCCATTATTAAGCCTTTGGTTGTTTACGCGCCAGCATTGGAAGCTGGTTACAGTATTAATACCAAGTTACCTAATAAGAAGATGACTTTTGGTACGAATAATTATTCGCCAAATAATGCGCTGAATGTCGAAACGGCCGATGTACCAATGTACGTGGCCTTAGAGCATTCTTACAATATTCCAGCTGTTTATTTGCTGAATAAGTTAGGTGTAAATGTTGGTTGGGACTCTGGTAAGAAGTTTGGCTTGCCACTGGTTGATGCAGATAAAAACTATGCTTTGGCCCTTGGTGGTTTGACGACTGGTGTGTCACCATCTCAAATGGCGTCCGCCTATACGGCTTTTGCAAACGGTGGAACGATGTCACAAGCCCACTATATTACCAAAATTGTTGATTCTTCTGGCAAGGTGATTGTGGCTCAGCCAAAGGTAACTCAAAAGCAAGTGATTTCAAAATCAGTTGCGGATAATATGACAAAAATGATGCTTGGTACCTATACCAGCGGAACTGGAACGGGTGCAGCACCATCTGGTTATAAGATTGCCGGTAAAACTGGAACTACTGAAAATCCTAATGATTCAAACAATGCGAACTCCTCAAAGGATTCATGGGCTGTGGCTTATACCAAGGATATCGTTCAAGTTTCTTGGGAAGGTTTGGAAGGCGACAATACAAGTTCTCTACCAATCGGCTTGATGGGGACAATTGGTTACTTCGTGAAGACTTCATTGGGTCAAATTTTACCAAATACGACAGGTGATAACTTTAGTGTTTCAGACGCTAGTCAAACGAACACTAGCAATACTAATACTTCATCATCTTCATCATCAAATTGGTTCACGAACGCAGCAAATAACTTTAGTAACGGTGTGAATACCACAGTTGCTGGTGCGGCTAAAGTATGGGATACTATTACAGGAGCATTTAAATAGAAATTATTAGTGATTTCACTACTCCGATTTGCATTTGAAAGGGATAATAATGACAGTTAACATTTACGATAACGCAAACGAAATGGCTAAGGTTTTGGTCGAAACTGATCAATATAAGTCATGGCAAACTGCCTTTGACGCAGTTCAAGGCGATGATGCTGCGAAGGATTTGTTTAAGCAATTCCAGGCAATCCAAATGACTGTGCAACAAATGATGCAAGCACAGCAACAACCTACTCCTGACCAAGAAAAGGAATGGGATGCTGTCGCTAAGCAAGTCCAAGAAAACGACAAGATTAAGGACTTGATGGCTGCAGAACAGATTTTGAACACGTTGTTGGGTGAAATCAACGAAATCGTTACAAAGCCTGTGTCTGAGTCATACGCCAAAGTACAACAAGCTTAATTTGTTCGAATAAATCAGAAAAAGGCTGAATGGTTTAACCGTTCGGCCTTTTTCTATTAGAAGCCAAACTTACCAAAGGTTTTGGCTTCTTTTTTGTGTGATTTGCAAACCTTAACCGTCTAATTTAACCGAGGGCAAAAAAAAGCAAGACCATCGTGGTGCAATGGTCTTGCCTAAACTAATTTTGATTTAAAAGATGTTGTGATAAATGGCTTTGACCGCGTTATCAACGTCCTTGGATTCGACACCAAGCATAATTGAAATTTCAGAAGCACCTTGGTTCACCATCTGCAACGAAATACCGGCGTCCTTTAGTGGTGTAACGATTTCGGTAAAGGCACCAACACGGTTAATCATTCCTTGACCGACAACCATGATAATGGCAAAGTCATCATGCCAAGCCATTGTATCGGGGGACAATTCACGCTCAATATCTGTTTGGATTTGTTCGATTTGTTCCTTATTGAGGCTCTTTTTGTTGAAGATAATCGTTAAATCATCAATTCCAGAAGGCATGTGTTCGTAAGGAACGCCATGCCGGTCTAAAATTTTTAGAATGCGCATGGTAAAGCCGATTTCCTTGTTTAACAGGTATCGGTGCAGGTAAAGGGCACAGAAGTTGTCTGAAGCGGCAATTCCTGTTACACGGCGTTCCGGTTTATTTTGTTCGGCTGGGCCAATCCAAGTACCAGGAGCAGTTGGGTCATTGGTATTTTTGACGTTAATTGGTACCTGAGCTTGAATAGCTGGGATAATGGCTTCATCGTGGAAGACGGCAAAGCCAGCGTAGGATAATTCTCGCATTTCACTATAAGACATGTTCTTAATAGCTGCTGGGTGGCTGACCAACCGGGGGTTGACGGCGTAAATAGCAGAGACGTCTGTAAAGTTTTCATAGACTTCTGCCATTAAGCCGCGAGCTAAAATCGCACCGGTGATGTCGGAACCACCACGAGAAAAGGTAACCATCTCGCCACGGTCATTGTAACCAAAGAAACCGGGGAAAATATAACGGGTATCATCTTTGATTTCAAAGGCACCAAGGTCTCGATAAGTGGCTTCTTCATTTAGAGTTGCGGTTGTCGCATCGGTTTCCATATGAAGCTGTTTTGGATCGACGAAGACTGCCTTTTCACCTTTAGCTTGCAGAATCAAGGCTAGTAATTGCGCGTTTAAATACTCGCCATGGGCGGCAAAGGCAGCTCGCAAATAAGAGTAGGAGCGATAATGATGATTTGCCAATTGATCAAGTTGGTCAGGAATCGTTTGGAAAACCTCCTGGTCGAGGTTAAAGTGGTCGGCAATGGTCTGATAGCGTTCCGTTAACGCTAAGACCGTTTCAGTAGCATCCTCATCGTTGATAGTTTCGTTGGCATAGCGAATCAAGAGGTCGGTAACCTTGATTGGAAATTCTTTTGCCTTACCAGGGGCGGAGGTCACAACGACCTGACGGCCTTCATCCTGATTTAAAATATCGATGACGCGTTCAAACTGGGCTCCAGTTGCTAAAGAGGAACCGCCGAATTTTGTTACTTTCATAATACTGCCGGTAAGAAACCGGCACTCCTTTCATAAATCAAAACAGAATGTGTGCCTTTAGTCCAATGAACCTGTGAGGGTGGCACCGGTGTGTTGGACAGCTAAAATGGTTGCTGTGCCATTCAGCTTGAGACCATTAATGGCTTCAAGTAACTGGTCAGCGTTTTCTTGCTCAACAAGTGAGACAACTGTCGGTCCAGCTCCCGACAGGTATGTTCCCGCTAAGCCAAGGCTGTGTGCTAAAGCACGAATTTGTAAAAATTCCGGTGCCAAATCAGCCCGGTAGGGCTCATGCATTTGATCTTCTTCTACCAAATTCATCAACCGCTTTTGGTCACCTAAGTAGCAAGCAGCAACCAAGTTCGCCAGGTGTTGGCTTTGGTGAACAGCTGTTTTGAGTGGTAAGGTCGCAGGCAAAGCTGCTCTTGCTTCTGCCGTTTTTAATGGGTAGTCTGGGATGAAGGTTACCGCTACTAAGTTTTTGGGCAGTGGAAGGGCAGTGGCATTTACACCGGCTTGCTCATCGTCCGTTAATTGTAGGCTACCTAAAATAGTTGGCGCTACATTATCAGGGTGGCCTTCAAGGGCTGCTGCTTCTTGCAGAATCTGATTGCGATCAATCGTTTGATCGACTAAGTAGTGCCCCAAGAAAAGGCCGGCCACTAATGCTGATGAGGAAGATCCAAGACCACGAGCCAGTGGAATGTCACTTTTAACGATTAGTTGGTGAGGTGTAATATCTGGATCAACGAGTCGAGCAGTTTGAACAATGAGATTGGTTTCATCGTTTGGAATATCTGCGCCAAATGGGTGATCCACTTGCCAAGTATCAGTTTTTGGACCAACGGTTACGGTTAAATTAAGGTTTAATGCAAGTCCAAGACAATCAAAGCCAAGACCAAGATTGGCAGAACTTGCGGGTACAGTGATGGTTAGCATGGATAAATCACAAACTCCTTTGCTAATGTCCGATTAGTTGTTAAGGCGTCAAGAAGGGCGTCATGCTGATCTTTGGACATTTCTTTGGTATAAAGGACGAGCTGAGAACCAAGCCGGTTATTTTCGTGGCTGGCTTGACGAACAATCAATGAACGGAGTTCGTCCTTGGTGTCTTGGCTAACATTGTTTGCACCAGTTGTATTCAGAATCCAGCAATAGGCTTGAGCTCGTTCGCCAGCTAATGTCATTTCCCTTTCTGGCAACGGTTGCTTAGCGTCCTTTGGTGCCGTTGCGGCAGCCAAAATATCGGCTAAGACGGCTTGGGCCGTTGGGCGTGCACCAGCCCCAGGGCCATAGAAAAGCGTTTGACCGAGGTTATCACTGTTCACTGCAATAGCATTATTCTCATTGTGGACCTGTGACAGAGGCGATTGTGGTAGTACAACCTGGGGAGCAACGATAACGGCCACTGAATCGGCACTGATTTGATCGATGCGGAAAAGAAGCTTGAGTTGGCCACCAAGTGTTTTAACGGCAGCGATGTCCTCATCCGTAATCTTTTGAATACCGGTAATTTGAATGTCCTTTAATCCGGCCTCCAATCCAAAGACCAGACGGGCCAAGATAATGGCCTTGTAAGCGGCATCGTAGCCAGCGACATCATTTGTGGGATCCGCTTCGGCAAAGCCAAGGTCTTGTGCTTGCTTTAAGGCCTTTTCGTAGGATAGATCATTATCGGCCATTTGAGTTAACATGTAGTTGGTTGTACCATTCACAATCCCCGCTAATGAGCGAATGGTATCGGTACGGAAATATTCGCGTAGCGTACCGATAATTGGAATTCCACCGGCAACGGCTGCTTCATATAAGAGGGGCACCTGCGCTTTGTTTGCTAAGTCAAGGAGCTCTTCTCCAGCGGTCGCAATCAGGTCCTTATTGGCCGTAATAACCGGCTTTTTACTTGCCAAAGCGGACTTAATCCAGTTTTTAGCGGAGCCAGTACCACCGGCAACTTCGACAACCAAATCAATTTCTGGATCATCTAAGATGTCCTTTGGGTCGGTGGTCAGTTGGATGGTGGAGCTTAAACCAGGGCGGTCCTTGGTTAAAGAAGAGACCATCGCGGTTTTTACGGTCAGGTCTAAACCAGTATTTTCACTGATTTTTTCTTTTTGTTCCTCTAAGATGGTTAACAAGCCCATCCCAACTGTTCCTAAGCCAAAAAGGCCAATCTTAACTTCCATGATGACTCCTTCTATCGTTTTTTACTGTCAAGTAAGGATAATTTCCTATTAACTTTACCATTTTCCCGCCTAAAAAGGAATGTTTTTGTTATAATATCATTAGAAATCAATGAGATTGAAGGAGTACGTCATGGAATATGTCTCGACCCGGGGAGAAGCCCCTGCTGTTTCTGCCGCCCAGGCCATCCTCCAGGGCTTAGCACCGGATGGTGGTTTGTACGTGCCAAATCAGTGGCCGACTTTGAACTTGGATTTAAAGACCATTGGTCAACAATCCTACCAGGATTTGGCGACTGAAATTTTTGCTGCTTTTTTGCCAGATTTTACAAAAGCAGAGATTCAAGCCGTTGTACAGGCAGCTTATGGTAGCCAATGGGATACCGATAAAATTGTGCCGGTCAAAGATGCTGGGAACAATTTGCACTATTTGGAGCTTTTTCATGGTCCGACATTGGCCTTCAAAGATATTGCCCTTCAGGCCCTGCCTCACTTAGTGATTGCGGCGGCTAAGAAGGAAGGCCTTGATAAGGAGATTGCCATCTTAACGGCGACCTCCGGTGATACTGGTACGGCAGCGATGGCTGGATTTGCAGATGTACCTGGTACAAAAATTGCAGTTTTGTACCCACAAGTCGGAGTTTCGGACATTCAGCGTCAGCAGATGGTTTCTGAACCTGGAAAGAACACTTATGTTTACGGGATAGAGGGCAATTTTGATGATGCTCAGCAGGCGGTTAAGCGCCTTTTGGGTGATTTAGATTTTGCTGCTTTCTTAAAGGAAGAAGATATTCAAATTTCTTCAGCGAACTCAATTAATATCGGTCGTTTGGTTCCACAAATCGTCTATTATTTTTACGGTTATGGCCAATTGGTTGAAAAAGGTCAGATTAAGCCTGGTGAAGAAATTGACGTGCTTGTCCCAACTGGTAACTTCGGGAACATGTTAGCAGCTTATTATGCTAGTCAAATTGGTTTGCCGGTGGCTGATTTTACGGTCGCTTCGAACGAAAATCATGTTTTAACAGAATTATTCCAAACAGGGGTATATAATAAAAACCGTGACTTCAAGGTGACGAACGCACCGGCTATGGATATTTTGGTGTCGTCAAACTTAGAGCGCCTGTTGTACTTTGCTGGCGGGCAGGATGCTGATTTGATCAAAAAAGATATGGCAGACTTGCGAAGTCAAGGCCAGTATCAATTGGCAGAAAAAACGAGATCTGGTTTAGCGAAGTTTTCTGCTGGTTGGACCAATCAAGAACAGGTAGAAGAAACGATACGAAAGACGTTCCTTTCTTCTGGTTATTTGATTGATCCTCATACGGCTGTAGCCGTTTATCAATACAACGACGATGGTCATCAAACCCTTTTGGCCGCAACTGCTAGCCCCTATAAGTTCCCACAAACGGTTCTTGAGGCACTTGGCGAAGAAGTTGTTGGTGGTGAAGGGGGCTTGACTGCTTTGGCAGTAGCAACCAAAACACAAGTTCCTGACCAAGTGAAGGATTTGTTCCAGCGACCTGTTCGTCATCGGACGTTTATCCAGGCAGCTGATATTCAAAAGCAGATTGAAAGCGCCTTGAAGACAGACTGATTTTCTTCTGTTGTTTATTATGTCATTTAAAAAGAAAGAGAGAATTTTTTTATGGTAGCAAAGACAGCCTATAATGTAGCAGTGCTCGGTGCAACGGGTGCTGTTGGACGTCGAATTTTGGACCAGTTGGCCCAGTCAACAATTCCGGTTGGTGAAGTCAAGGCCTTAGCTTCTGCTCGTTCAGCCGGTCAAAAAATCAGCTTTAAGGACCAAGAATTAACGGTCGAAGAAGCAACTGAAGATTCCTTTGCAGGTGTTGATATTGTTTTGGCCTCAGCCGGTGGATCTACCTCAAAGGCTTTGGCTCCGGCTGCCGTTAAGGCTGGTGCTGTTGTGGTCGATAACTCTTCATACTGGCGAATGAACGATCAGGTGCCATTGGTTGTGCCTGAAGTTAACGCCGCTGCTCTAAAGGATCATCAAGGAATCATTGCCAATCCTAATTGCTCAACGACGCAATTGGTGATGGCGCTTGACCCAGTTTACCGAGAATTCGGCTTGAACCAGGTGATTATTTCCACTTATCAAGCGGCTTCTGGTGCTGGAAAGGCAGCGATGGACGAAGTTTTGGCTGAAGCTCAGGCGCGTTTGTTGGGTGACGACATGGCAGAATTGGCCCATGTCCTGCCGGTGAAGGGTGATAAAAAGCATTTTCCATTAGCCTTTAACTTGTTGCCACAGATTGATGTCTTCGAAGAAGAAGGTTACACACACGAAGAATACAAGATGATCCACGAAACGAAGAAGATTATCTTGGGTGACAAGAATGCTAAGGCCATCAAAGTGACTGGTACGGCTGTTCGTGTGCCAGTCATGATTGGTCACGGTGAAAGTGTTTATATCGATACTGGCGATGAGAAGGTCACAACTGATCAGATTCGTCAGGCAATCGGTGCCGTTGATAATGTGATTATTGAGGATGACCCAGCTACACAAACTTACCCACAACCTCTTTTGGCTGAAGGTAAGCGTGAAACATTTGTGGGCCGCATTCGTCCTGATTTGGAAAATCCGGGTGCCTTCCACTTGTGGGTTGTTTCAGACAACTTGCTGAAGGGTGCTGCCTGGAACACGGTTGAAATTGCCCAAACACTGGTTGAAATGGACTTGGTTCGCGTACCAGCTGACTCAACTTTTGCATAAATAGTTTTGAAAAAGCCACCAACGAACGAATTGGTGGCTTTTTTAGTGTTCTTATTTTGCTAATAAAAAAGGCCCTACTACAAAAATGTAGTAGGGCCTTTAGGCAAGTTTGTTTTTAGTAAATCGCGTCGCGGTAAAGGGAAACAACTTTTCCCAAAATGGAAACAGATTCCAAGATGATGGGAGCCATTGTATCGTTTTCTGGCTGAAGGCGGTAGTGACCACCTTCTTGGAAGAAACGCTTAACCGTGGCTTCGTTGTCCTCGTTCATGGCCACAACGATATCGCCGTTGTCGGCATTTTGTTGACGACGGACGATTACTTTGTCGCCATCCAAAATACCGATGTTAATCATGGATTCACCACGAACATTCAGCATAAAGAGGTCACCATCATAGGGAATCAGATTTTCTGGAATGGGGAAGAACTCGGTTGCTTCTTGTTCGACGGCTAAAATCGGTTGACCGGCTGTTACCAGTCCTAAGACCGGAATCTTACCGGAAGTGGCCGAAATGCCAAGGATTTCAAAGCCGGCTGGTGTTACTTCAATAGCACGTGCCTTGGTCCCTTCTCCTTTTTTCTCGAGGTAGCCATTTTTAATCAAACGGGCAATGTGACCGTGGATGGTTGAAGAAGAAGATAGGCCGACTGCTTCACCAATTTCCCGAATGGTGGGTGGGAAACCGTTTTTACCTTGATAGTCATGAATAAATCTCAAGACTTGAATTTGTTTTGAATCAGAACTTGCCATATGTACTTTCCTACCTGTATTTACTACGTTTATCTTAGCGAATTTTAACCTGAAAAGCAAACAAATGTTCGCGAAAAAACCTTAAGAAATATTAAATTTTATTACAAAATGGGGATTAAATTTAAAATAGTGGATAAAGAAACATTTTGTTCAAGTTATCGACCTGTTTTCCACTGTTTTTGTAAAAAGATACTGTCTTGCTTGCCTTTATGCTATAATATCTTATAGATTTTCGTAGTTAAAGGAGACCAATAATGGTTGTATTAGTTGGAATTTTGGCTTTGGTCGTTGGTTTGGTTGGGGGATTTTTCTTGGCCCGCTTTACGATGAAGTCATACTTGGCAAAGAACCCACCCATTTCAGAAGAAATGATGAAGTCCATGATGATGTCAATGGGCCAGAAGCCATCACAAAAGAAGTTGAATCAGATGATGGCTCAAATGAAGGCACAAAACGCCAAAGCACAAAAAAAATAAGCCAAGCGGCTTATTTTTTTTGTGCTTTTGGATCGATGTAAACCCAGTTGGGATCGATTTCTTTGTCCAAGGCATCAAAGGATTCTTGAATCTTCTGATTGTATTCGGCAATTTTTTCGTCCGTCAAGCGGGCCTTAGGGTCAATCACAATTGGTTCACCAAAATTAATTGTGGTATTATTGCGTTTAAATAGGTGTGAAAACTTCACGGGACCTTGATAAACTGCTGGAACAATCGGCTTCTTTGAAAGCTTGGCAATCAGGATTGATCCTGATTTTAACTTTTGAGAATGTCGTGATCCAGTTGGAAACATGATGAGTGAGCGATTGCCGTTCTTTAACTCGTTGACGGGATATTTGATAGTATCGGTACCGACATTGCGCCGATCAACTGGAAAGGCCCCCAAAGTGGTAATCAAGGCGCGCAAAGCAGGATTTTTGAAAAGCTCCTTCTTGGCCATAAAGATGAAGCGCTTTGGATAGGCCGCCATGGCATACCAAACGGGATCCCACCAAGAACGGTGTGGTCCGACCAAAACGTAGTTTTCGTTTTTTGGTAGGCGCTCCTTGTGAAGATAGGTAACGCGACCATTAATAATGGCCACAAAGGTCACTGTAAAGACCCGGATAAAGCGATAGAATAACATCTGCTTGTCCCTTTCTAATTGACTTAACAGAATAATTTTACTTACTTTAAAGAAAGATTGCAACAGACTATGGAAGCAGAAGAATTACGAGCAGGTGAGCGACTCGACGGCTTGCCATCACAACAGATTCAAATTATCCAAAATCCAGATATGTTCTCTTACTCGTTGGATGCAGTATTGTTGGCATATTTTGCTAAACCCAAACAAAAGGGGCGAGGACTATCGGTCGACTTAGGGGCAGGAACGGGAGCGATTGGCCTCTTTTATGCCGCCAAGGTCACTGGCCAGGTAAAACTAGTCGAGCTGCAGCAAGACTTAGCGGAAATGGCACAACGCTCGGTTGTTTTAAACCACTTGGAAGACCGCGTGAGTGTGATTCAGTCCGATATGCAGGAAATTTTTGCGGATATTAAGCCTGGTTCAGTGGACACTGTTTTGTCCAATCCACCTTATTTTTCCGTGAATGAAAAGACAAAGCAAAACCTTGATGAGCACTACCAGCTGGCCCGGCATGAAATCGCCATCGATTTGCCTCGTTTAGCGCAAGTTGCCAATAAGTTGTTAAAGAATAACGGTAAATTTTATTTGGTTCATCGACCAGACCGGTTGGAGGACATTATGTCTGCCCTTTCTGCCCGAAAATTAGCGGTCAAACGGATTCAGTTTGTATATGGCAAGGCCGACCGCGAGGCAAACATGGTCTTGGTAGAAGCGATTAAGGCGGGTAAGCCGGGTGGTGTTCGGATTTTGCCACCAATTATTGCCTATACAGCAAACGACGAATACACGCCCCAGGTCCAAGAAATTTTGTACGGGCAACCTTGGCAGTTGTAAGCCAATTATTGGTGGTTACGCGAGGAGGGGATTTTGATAACCTTCGAGGAGGGAGATGGGAATCATGACGGATGTTCATGACAAAACTTATGATTTTTATGTGCTCTACACGGCAGACGGCTATTTCTATGGTGGCTTTTCCGATGATGCCCACCGCCGTTTTTTAGTCCATCAGGCGGGGAAGGGAGCTAAATTTACTCGAGTGAAGTCCAGACATCCATTACAGCTGATTTACCAAGAAACATTTGCTAATAAGCACGATGCCCTTTCGGCCGAGGCTAAATTTAAGCACCTGAGCCGCCCACAAAAAGAAGCCTTTCTAATAGAACGAGAAGTAGATTCGACAATTTGGCAAAAATAGGTAGAGGGACTTTATGAGACCCTTAATTCATGATAAAATGGGATAAATCATTTGAATTGAAGGTGGCAAATAATGATTACTACTTTTGAATTAAACAATATTATTGGGCGCCAAGTGTCTTTTAAAGACTGTGACCCAAGAGAGAAGTTAGTGAAGGTTATTGGCAATTTTTATCACTATGATTTAGCTTCAGGGACTAATGTGGTCCCAGAAGAAACCTATGTGATTAAGCGTGCCGAGGGGAACGTCTTAATCCTCCAGAAAAAGTAAGGACGGTATTTATGTCGATTTTGGTGATTGTCATCATTGTTGTGATCGTTTTGGCCCTGGTTTCCTTTAAGATTGTGCCACAAAATAGTGTTGGCCTTTTGGAAACGTTGGGTAAGTATTCTTCGACAAGGCAGACAGGTTTGAATTTCCGTTTGCCTTTGGTACAAAAAATCAGGACTGTTTCCTTGGCCTTGCAGCCATTGAAGTTGGCTGGTTATTCAGTTATTACCAAGGATAACGCTGATATTGGGGCTACGGTGACGCTGAACTTCCATATCACAGACCCTGTGAAATATTCATATGAAAACACGAATTCGATTGAATCGATGCAACAATTGGTTCGAGGCCACTTGCGCGACATCATTGGCCGGATGGAATTGAATGAGGCCCTGGGGTCAACGAGTCAAATCAATAAGGATTTGGCCGAGGCAATCGGTGATTTAACGAATACCTATGGTATTAACGTTGATCGGATTAATATTGATGAATTGAAGCCCAGTGCAGCTATCCAGTCTTCAATGGATACGCAACTGAAGGCAGATCGAGAACGAGTGGCAGCTATTTCGCAAGCGGAAGGTGAGGCCAAGTCCATCGAACTGCGCGCAAAGGCTAATAACGAGGCTTTGATTGCCACTGCTAAGGCCAACGCCGAGGCGATGCGAACAAAGGCGGATGCCGAAAGTTACCGGATTGATAAAGTTCAGGCCGCTTTGAAGAACGCGGACCAAAACTATTTCAATAACCAGTCGATTAATGCTTTCGAGACTTTGGCTAAGTCAGATGCCAACTTGATTGTCACGAATGGTGCGGATTTGGACCAAACTGGGCAAAGTGCTGTTTTGGCCAAAACTTTGGGTCAAGAATTAGCTAAAGAACAAGATTAAGAATATTTGCCAGCCAGTTATGGCTGGCTTTTTCTTTGGACTGATTTTCACTAGTTAAAAATCAGAAAAATCCTTGCTTTTCGGTCAAAACCTTAGTAAACTAATATCTGTTGTGAATACAACGAAAATACACACGGTAAACGAGAACGTGCAGGTGCAAGTGATTCATCATTTGTCAGCACGGACCAAGAATTTACCGGAGGTTAAACCTAGGAGGCCACTATGGCAGTTATTACAATGAAGGAACTCCTCGAAGCAGGGGTTCACTTTGGACACCAAACTCGTCGTTGGAACCCAAAGATGGCACCATACATCTTTACGGAACGTAACGGCATTCACATCATCGACTTGCAAAAGACTGTTAAGTTGATTGACGAAGCTTACAACTTTATTCGTAACGCTTCAGCTGATGGCGCTAACATCTTGTTTGTTGGTACTAAGAAGCAAGCATCTGATGCAATCGCTGAAGAAGCAACGCGTGCGGGTCAATTCTACATCAACCACCGTTGGTTGGGTGGAACTTTGACTAACTGGAACACAATCAAGACACGTGTTCAACGTTTGAAGGACTTGAAGGCAATGGCCGAAGACGGTACTTTCGAACAACTTCCTAAGAAGGAAGTTGTCTTGTTGAACAAGCAACGTGAAAAGTTGGAAAAGTTCTTGGGTGGAATCGAAGACATGCAAGACTTGCCAGATGTTTTGTTTGTTGTTGATCCTAAGAAGGAAGAAATCGCCGTTAAGGAAGCCAACATGCTCAACATTCCTGTTGTTGCTATGATTGACACAAACGCCGATCCTGACGATGTTGATGTTAAGATTCCTGCAAACGATGACGCTATCCGTGCCATCCGTTTGATCACTGCTAAGATGGCTGATGCCGTTATCGAAGGCCGTCAAGGTCAAGACAACGCTGCTGAAGATGCTTTCATCGAAGGTGACGAAAACACGGAATCAATCGAAGAAATCACAACAATCGTTGAAAAAGACAACTAAGTTGAAATTAGTTTATTGATTTGCCGTTCCGGTGGACCTGCTTGGGACGCTGAACGGCTTTTTTTATGCTATACTAGAGACTGTTAAAAGACAATAAAGAAGCTAAAGGAGCATTTGCATGGCTGTTACTGCAAAGTTAGTGAAGGAATTACGTGATAAGACATCTGTTGGAATGATGGATGCCAAGAAGGCTTTGGTTGAAGCTGAAGGCGACATCGAAAAGGCAATCGACTTGTTGCGTGAAAAGGGAATGGCAAAGGCCGCTAAGAAGGGTGACCGTGTTGCTGCCGAAGGTATGACTTACGTGATGACTGAAGGCAACAAGGCTGCCATCATCGAATTGAACTCAGAAACTGATTTCGTTGCTGGTAACAAGGAATTTAATGACTTGTTAGTTGCTGTTACTAAGACAATCTTGGAAAAGCAACCTGCAGACGTTGAAGCTGCTTTGGCTTTGCCAGTTGCTGGTGAAGAAGACCGGACTGTTAACGACAAGATCATCAACGTTTCTCAGATTACTGGTGAAAAGATTACTTTGCGTCGTTTCGCTACTGCTGAAAAGACTGACGGTGAAGTCTTCGGTGCTTACTCACACATGGGTGGTTCAATCTCTGCTTTGGCCGTTTTGACTGGTTCAAACGAAGAAGCAGCCCGTGACGTAGCCATGCACATCGCCGCTATTGCTCCACAGTACGTTTCTGATGACCAAGTTCCTGCAGATGTTGTTGCTAAGGAAAAGGAAGTTCAATTGGCTTCTGAAGACTTGAATGGCAAGCCTGACAACATCAAGGAAAAGATGGTTGAAGGACGGATCAAGAAGTTCTTGGCTGACATCACTTTGTTGGATCAAGACTTTGTTAAGAATGGTGACCAAAAGGTTGCTGATTTCGTTAAGCAAAACGACATGACGGTTAAGTCATTCGTTCGCTACCAAGTTGGTGAAGGTATCGAAAAGCAAACAACAAACTTGGCTGAAGAAGTTGCTAAGCAAATCAACAACTAAGTTCTTCCAAAAAGTATCCCAAGATTTGGGTGCTTTTTTTTTGGAATTGATGACTACATTTTTGCTATAATAGATAGCGATAAGAAAGAGGAAAACCATGACGGATACAAAGTATAAAAGAGTTTTAATGAAGCTGTCAGGCGAAGCCTTGGCTGGTGCTAAGGGTCAGGGGATTGACCTGGAGACAGTCGCCCAAATTGCCAAGGAAATCAAGGCAGTCCATGATATGGGCACTCAAATTGCCATCGTTGTTGGTGGCGGTAACCTATGGCGTGGCGAACCCGCTGCCCGTGTTGGGATGGAGCGGTCACGCGCCGATTATACCGGAATGCTTGGAACGACCATGAATGCTTTGGTCCTTCAAGATGCCTTGGAACGTGCCGGTGTTGACACTCGCGTTCAAACGGCGATTACGATGCAACAGATTGCGGAACCTTACATCCGTGGCCGCGCCATTCGTCACCTTGAAAAGGGGCGGATTGTGATCTTTGCTGCAGGAACTGGTTCACCATACTTCTCAACGGACACAACGGCTGCTTTACGGGCAAACGAAATTAATGCCGATGCAATTTTGATGGCAAAGAACGGTGTTGATGGTGTCTATGATTCAGATCCAAATACAAACCCAGATGCCCAGAAGTTTACAACTTTGACGCACTTGGATATCATTCAAAAGGGCTTGAAGGTTATGGATTCAACCGCTTCATCCCTCTCAATGGAAAACAACATGCCACTTGTTGTCTTTAACTTGAACCAACCTGGTAACATCGAACGGGTCATCAAGGGTGAGGCAATCGGAACCACAGTGACTGGAGAAAAATAATGGCTTTTGATTTTACAAGTACAAAAGAACGGATGCAGGGCGCTCAAGAAGCTTTGCGTCGTGAATTAGCAGAAATTCGGACGGGCCGGGCAAATCCCCGAATTTTGGACCGAGTAGAAGTAGAATATTACGGTGCGATGGTACCGTTGAACCAAGTTGCTTCAATTTCAGTGCCAGAAGCACGCTTGCTTTTGATCACACCATTTGACAAGAATGCCTTGGAAGCCATCGTGACGGCGATTAACGTTTCTGATTTAGGCTTGAACCCAGCTTCTGACGGTAATATTGTCCGTTTGGCCATTCCACAGATGACGGAAGAACGTCGTAAGGAATTGGCTAAGGACGTGAAGGCCGAAGCCGAAAAGGCGAAGGTTGCCGTTCGTAACGTTCGTCGTGATGCCATGGATGCCATCAAGAAGGACAAGGACATGACCGAAGATCAAGTTCACGATGCCGAAGACCAGGCTCAAAAGTTAACGGACGAAAACACCAAGGCAATCGATGAAATTGCTGCGGAAAAAGAAAAAGAATTGTTGAAGATCTAAGGACTGTTAGGTCAAAGATGATTGCTGTAAAGGCTTGCAAGTCATTTGGCTGGTGGGCTTTTTCTGTTTTTAACGAGTTTTTTCTTGACCTTTTTCAGAAAAATCGGCATAATATGGATAGATTAGTTTAAGGCTTTGACCCGGTTTGGCACCCGGTGAGCTGAGAACCGTGAAAGTGTCAACGACTGAGCAATTGGCCGTTGGAAATCAGGTGGAACCGCGCGTTAGCGTCCTGATGTCAAATTTTGACATTGGGGCTGTTAACCGCGGTTTTTTTGTCGGATAAGGAGGACTTTATGGCAAAGCTGAAGTATCATTTGGAGTCGGACACGGTTTTGGTTTTAAACGAGGACGGCCATGCCGGTGATACCCTGGATTTGAAAGACGAACTCCAAGTTGATACGAGTCAACTGGGAGTGGCTGTGCAAACGGCCATTGATGAAAAATTAGCTCAGGAAAAGGTCGATTGGGAAAAGAGTCAGCAAGACCTGGTCAAAGCACAAATTGACCAGGAAAAGCAGAAGGCTGATTTAGCACTGGAGAAGGCCAAGCAGGCTGAAAAAGACGCGGCCCAAAAGGAACAAAACCAACTGCATGATCAATTGACCCAGCTGCAAGCGCAGTTGGACCAGGAAAAACAGAAGGCTGATTTTACACTGGAAAAGGCCAAGCAGGCTGAAAAGGATGCGGCACAGAAGGAACAAAATCAGCTGCATGACCAATTATTACAGCTACAGGCACAGTTGGACCAGGAAAAGCAAAAATCTGATTTAGCGCTGGAAAAAGCTAAGCAAGCCGAGAAGGATGCGGCCCAAAAAGAAAAGACGGAGCTGCAAGAGCAACTGACGCAGTTACGTTCACAGCTGGATGCGTTTAAGGACCAAGAAGCTGCTAACAAGGCACTGGCGCTGGCTGAACAAAAGGAAAACCTGCAGAGCACCTACCAGGCTGAGAAGGACCAGGCCGGTCAGAATCGACAGGAGCTAGAAAAGCAACTGGCTGATTTGAAAAATCAGGTTGAAAATCAGGGTCGCGACCAAGAACTAGCCTTGGCGAAGGTGAAATCGGACTACGATGCGCAATTGCAGGCGGCTCAGGAGCAGGTCGAGTTCTATAAGGACTTTAAGGCTCGGCAGTCAACCAAGGAGATTGGCGAAAGCCTGGAAGTTTACGCTCACCAGGAATTTAATAAAATTCGCCCTTACGCCTTTCCCAATGCTTACTTTGAGAAGGACAACGAGGTTTCAAAACAATCCGGCTCGAAGGGTGATTTTATCTTTCGTGATTATCAAGATGATGTTGAATTTATTTCCATCATGTTTGATATGAAAAATGAGGCGGATGCGACTGAGCAGAAGCATAAGAACGCTGATTTCTTTAAAGAACTGGATAAGGACCGCAGAGAAAAGAAAACGGAATATGCCGTTTTGGTTTCGATGCTGGAAGCCGATAACGAGTACTATAACACCGGAATTGTTCAGGTGCCGGACTACGAGAAAATGTACGTTATCCGTCCACAATTCTTTGTCCATTTTATCGGTCTCTTGCGCAACGCGGCTTTGGATTCCCTCCAATATCGGCGAGCGCTGATTGAAGAACGAAATCAAAACATTGATATTACGAACTTTGAAGACAATATCACGGCTTTCAAAGACCGCTTTGCTAAAAATTATAATTCTTACGCGAATAACTTCCAAAAGGCAATCGAACAGATTGACCGAGCGATTAGCCAGATGGAAAACGTGAAAAAGAGTCTGACGACTTCTGAAAATCAGATTCGTCTTGCTAACAATAAGTTGGAGGATTTGACCGTCAAAAAATTGACCAAGAATAATCCAACCATGACGACGAAGTTTGCTGATTTAAAAGCGGACCAAGACGGTGAAGGAAAGCCGTAAATTCGTCACAGCGTTTTAAAATTTTAATGATGAAAGAATAAAGGAAAGACTTATGTCCAGTGAAAAATTATCAGTACAAGACATTATTTTGACACTGCAAGAGTTTTGGGCCGAAAAGGGTGCCAACTTGATGCAGGCTTATGACAACGAGGTTGGGGCAGGAACTCAAAGTCCTTACACCTTCCTGCGCGCTAACGGTCCAGAACCTTGGCGAGCAGCCTATGTTCAGCCTTCACGGCGACCAGCCGATGGTCGCTATGGTGACAACCCTAACCGTCTGTTCCAACACCACCAATTCCAGGTGGTAATGAAGCCTTCACCTGATAACATTCAGGAATTATACCTCGCTTCTTTGGAAGCCTTGGGCATTAAGCCCTTGGAACACGACATTCGTTTCGTTGAAGATAACTGGGAAAACCCTTCGATGGGTGCTGCCGGAATTGGTTGGGAAGTTTGGTTGGATGGGATGGAAGTGACTCAGTTCACTTATTTCCAACAGGTTGGTGGAATCGAAGTTGATTCTGTTACTGCTGAAATCACCTATGGTTTGGAACGATTAGCTTCTTACATTCAAGACGTGCCAACGGTTTATGATTTGGAATGGGGTCACGGCGTTTTGTATGGTGATATTTTCAAAGAGCCAGAATACGAACACTCAAAGTATGCCTTTGAGGAGTCAAATCAGGAAATGTTGCTCCAACACTTTGATGATTATGAAAAGGAAGCACAGCATAATTTGGAATTAGGCTTGGTTCACCCAGCCTATGACTATATTTTGAAGTCTTCTCATACCTTTAACCTGTTGGATGCGCGGGGAACGGTTTCCGTTACGGAACGAGCTGGTTATTTGCACCGAATTCGGACAATGGCTCGAAAGGTTTCAAAGGTCTTTATCGAAGAACGAGCTAAGCTTGGCTTCCCATTGTTGAAGGATGAGGCATTACGTGAAAAGTACTTGGGCGCTAAGGGAAAGTACGCCAAGAAGGAGGATCAGGACTAATGGCAGATTTTATTTTAGAAATTGGTTTGGAAGAAATGCCAGCCCACTTGGTAACGAGCTCTGAAAAGCAGCTGGTCGACCGAGTTTCTGATTTCTTAGACGAACACCGACTCGATTATGAAGCAATGAAGCCATTCTCAACGCCACGGCGTTTGGCTGTTGAATTGACTGGTTTGGCAGCCGGTTCAAAGGCTGTTGAAGAAGAGAAGCGTGGACCAGCCGTTGATCGTGCTAAGGACGAAAACGGTGACTGGTCAAAGGCTGCTCAAGGATTTGCTCGTGGACAGAAGACCACACCAGAAGCCTTGATTGAAAAAGACGGCTACTTGTGGGCCAAAACTGAAATTGCTGGTGTGCCAGCTGCTGAAATTTTGGCAAAGTTGGGCGCTGAGGTTGTTGAAAAAATGACCTTCTCAACTTATATGAAGTGGGGTAACCATAGCTTCTCTTACATCCGTCCAATCCGCTGGTTAGTGGCTCTTTTGGACCAGGATGTAGTTGATTTTTCTGTTTTGGACGTTCAAACAGGTCAAACAACTCGTGGTCACCGTTTCCTATCAACGGAAAACGTGACGATTGCGAGTGCCACTGATTACGAGCAGACGTTGCAAGATGCCTTTGTTATGGCTGATGCAGCTAAGCGTAAGGCAACCATTCAAGCACAGTTGGAAAAGATTGCCCAGGACCAAAACTGGCACTTGGATTTGACGACTGATCAGGCACAAGACCTTTTGGAAGAAGTTAACAACATCGTTGAATGGCCAACGGCCTTTGCCGGTAACTTTGACCAAAAGTACTTGGATTTGCCAAAGGAAGTCTTGGTAACCTCGATGCGTGACCATCAACGCTTCTTCTTTGTGACGGATGATCAGGGTGACTTGTTGCCACACTTTCTTTCTGTCCGCAATGGAAACGAAGAAAACTTGGCTAACGTTGTGGCCGGAAACGAAAAGGTCTTGGTTGCTCGTTTGGAAGACGCCGTCTTCTTCTACCAAGAAGACCAACAAAAGTCGATTGACGATTACATGGACCGCGTGAAGAAGCTGGTCTTCCATGAGAAGATTGGTACTGTCTACGAACACATGGTTCGCGTACGGGCTTTGGCTGGCCAATTAGGCCAGGCGCTGGGGCTGTCGTACGAAGAGTTGTCTGATTTGAACCGGGCTACTGAAATTTATAAGTTCGATTTGATGACTGGCATGGTCGGCGAATTTGACGAATTGCAGGGTGTGATGGGTGAACATTACGCCAAGCTCTTTGGTGAAAATGATGTTGTTGCCCATGCGATTTTGGAGCATTATTTGCCAACTTCAGCTACTGGTGAAGTCGCTGATTCAAAAATTGGAGCGGTATTAGCCGTTGCCGATAAGCTCGATTCTATCGTGACCTTCTTTGCGGCCGATTTGATTCCATCTGGTGCCAACGACCCTTATGGTTTGCGTCGAGCAGCAACTGGGGTGGTGCGGACACTTGAAGCGCATGATTGGCACTTAGATCTTTTGTCCGTCTTGACCAACTTCAAGGACCAAAACAAGGACGTAGCCGATGCTGATTTGGCACAGGTCATTACCTTCTTGACGGACCGTGTCAAGAAGCAGGCCGCCGATGCCGGCGTTCGTTCGGACATTGTTTCTGCTGGAACGGCCAACGTGGTCACTGGTGATTTGGTTTACGTGGCTGATCGAACAGAGGTCTTGGCAAAGCACGCAAAGGATGCTAACTTCCGCGATGTGATGGAAGCCTTGTCTCGGGTAAGTCGCTTGGCAAGTAAGGAACGAATTGAGGCTGCCGTTAAGCCTGACTTGCTTGAGAACGACCAAGAAAAGGCTTTGTACGAAGTAAGCAAGGATTTGAACTTGGCTGAATTGGAAAATCAGGGTGCGGAAGCATTGTATCAAGCGTTGGCTACATTGCAAGAACCAATCGCTGCTTACTTTGAAAACACATTGGTTAACGATAAGAAAAAGGCAATTAAGAACAACCGTTATGCCCAGTTGAATGCCTTGGACAAGTTGATTGCTGGTCTGGGTGATATTGAACAAATTGTGATTAAATAAGTAAACTTATAAGTTTACTTTACAAATAAAAAGGAACCCTAATGGGGTTCCTTTTTATTTGATTGTAAAAGATGAAGTTTATTTTAAGATTAGTTTTAGTGAAAAAATTAGTAATCATAGCAATTAAAATATTTAAGCACAGAAACCTCGTTATTTTTTCTAATTGATTAATTATATTTCTGCATCATTGCTATGATGCGCCATATATTGTAATATTAATTACAAAGATACAATTTACTTTACGAGGGAGTCGCTATGAAGAGTATGGTTAATGAAAAGCAACACATCAAAATGTTTAAAAGTGGTAAATTTTGGCTTTTTTCAGCCATTACCAGTTTTGCGATTTTTGGAGGAGTATCGAACAATGATTTGAGCCACGGCAGTGGTTTACTATCACCACTGACAGCGGTAGCTGACGACGTTTCGAATCAGAATTCATTGGCATCCACTAAAACTGATTTGTTACAAAAATTGCAGACACTAAAGCAGCAAGAATATAGTCAGGCGAGAGGTGTTGGCGATTATTCAACTGCTGTTCAGCAGGCTGTCATCATTAATGAAATTAATGCGCAAACGGCAAAGGTGAACGCTGCTGATTCAGTTGGGGATGCTAATGCTGCTTACGCCAGTGCGGTTGCTAACTTACAGGGTTTATCGGTATATAAGCAAACAGCAGAAAATAATATCAGGAGTGCAATTAATAATTATGAGAATTCATTACCTGATTTTGCCTCCCAATACTCGAGTGCCCAACGTTTACGCACTATGTTTCTCGAAGTTGAATTCAATTATTTGTGCTACTTAATTGATGGAGCACAAAATCGTTCTGGTGTTGACCAGGTTGTGAGTACAATGCCTTTTTATGATGATGTCAAAAAAGCAGTGACGGGAGCAACACCAGATGAACCGTATAATCAATTACAAACACTGCTTGATCAGTCTATGGATTTGTCGTTCAAAATGTGGTCTGAAGTGACGAATGATAGTAATGTTTTTGACAGTAATGCAAAAGCAGACATGATTACTGCAACTACGAACGGTATTGATAATGCAAAGAAAATTGTTCAAGATTATGCCAACGATTTAAAACAGATGTTTGATAAACTATATGACCAATCTTTTATATTGCCAATCCAATTGGAATATAAATATATCGAGGACGTCACTATTGATCAACAGGTTCAAACGTATTTGGCTAAAGTTAGTGCTAATACGGCGCTTAGCCCTGCCGAAGTTCAGGTCAAGGTGGATGCCATTAAAAATGTTGGTGTTACCTATAAGCAAAAGATTAATCAAGTCTTTTCTGCGGATGACTATCTTAACATTAGTAACCAGGTACAGCCAGCCTTAGATGCTGCATTGGCTGTTGAGCCAAGTAGCACGAGCACAACACCAACGAATAGCAATTCTACTAGCGAGAGCGCTACAAACAATAGTAGTTCGGCAACATCAACGAGTGATCATTCAGCACAAAGCGGTTCAACTACAACCAGTACGACACCAACGAATACCAATTCTACGAGTGAAAGTGCCACTAACCATGGTAGTGAATCTGTATCGACGAGTGATCACTCAGCACAAAGTGGTTCCGCTACAACCAGCACAACACCAACAAATAGCAATTCTACTAGCGAGAGTGCTACAAACAATAGTAGTTCGGCAACATCAACGAGTAATCACTCAGCACAAAGCGGTTCAACTACAACCAGCACGACACCAACGAATAGCAATTCTACTAGCGAGAGTGCTACAAACAATAGTAGTTCGGCAGCATCAACGAGTGATCATTCAGCACAAAGCGGTTCAACTACAACCAGTACGACACCAACGAATAGCAATTCCACGAGTGAAAGTACAACCAACAATGGCAGTGAATCTGCGTCAACGAATGATCACTCAGCACAAAGTGGTTCAACTACGACCAGTACGACACCAACGAATAGCAATTCCACGAGTGAAAGTACAACCAACAATGGCAGTGAATCTGCGTCAACGAGTGATCACTCAGCACAAAGTGGTTCAACTACAACCAGTACGACACCAACGAATAGCAATTCCACGAGCGAAAGTGCTACAAACAATGGTAGTGAATCTGTATCGACGAGTGATCACTCAGCACAAAGTGGTTCAACTACAACCAGCACAACACCAACGAATGACAATTCTACGAGTGAAAGTGCTACAAACAATAGTAGTTCGGTAACATCAACGAGTAACCACTCAGCACAAAGCGGTTCCGCTACAACTAGTACGACACCAGCGAATAGCAATTCCACGAGTGAAAGTACAACCAACAATGGTAGTGAATCTGCGTCAACGAGTGATCAGTCTGCACAAAGTGGTTCGACGAGTACTAGTACGATACCAACAAGTAGCAATTCAACAAATGAGAGTAGTGGTAGCACTGTTTTGACTGGACGAAGCGTTGCCAATGGTCCGCAAAATTTGGTGACTCCAGCGGTGACTGCAAATCAGTATGGTTCGAGAACAGATGCTGATAGTGGTGATGTTGTATTACCTCGTACTGCTACAACTCGTGTCGAACTGTTTGATCAAGAATTAGCGGGCGGTGTTATCGCCGCTATTTCAGGATTCTTCCTGTTGGCCTCTCGGAAGCGACGCCAAAAGTAATATTACAGAATCATAATACAAAAGGGAGGCACACGGCGATTTTGCGGGCCTTCCTTTTATATTCTGTAGCAAAAATATGATTGCGGAATCTGTTCGAATGGGCTAAAACCAGAATAACTCTTTGTTTCATCAGGGTTTTCCTGTAAAATGAATGGTAAGTACAGACTCTAAAAAAGCAGGATATTCATGGCAGATTTTACTTTAGAAGAATTAAAAGAACGGCAAAAGCGTATTCGAAACTTTTCCATTGTGGCCCATATCGACCACGGAAAGTCGACGATTGCTGACCGAATTTTGGAACAAACCCAAACGGTGGCCGAACGTGATATGCAAAACCAGCTGCTGGATACCATGGATTTGGAACGGGAGCGCGGGATTACCATCAAGTTAAATGCGGTCGAGGTTCATTACAAGGCCAATGATGGCGAAACTTATATCTTTCATTTGATTGATACACCGGGGCACGTGGACTTCTCTTATGAAGTTTCACGGTCTTTGGCGGCGGCGGAAGGGGCCATCTTAGTGGTCGATGCGGCCCAGGGAGTGGAAGCTCAAACATTAGCGAACGTTTATTTGGCGATTGATAACGATCTTGAGATTTTACCGGTTATCAATAAAATCGATTTGCCTGCTGCTGACCCAGAAAAGGTCAAGGGCGAAATTGAAGATGTGATTGGTCTCGATGCCTCTGATGCCGTTTTAGTTTCGGCTAAGCAGGGAATCGGCATTCCTGAACTCTTGGAACGGATTGTTTCTGATTTTCCAGCACCGGATGGTGACCTTGAAGCGCCATTACGGGCTTTGATTTTTGACTCACAGTACGATGCTTATCGTGGCGTTGTGGTCAATTTGCGAGTTCGTGAAGGGGTTGTCAAGCCTGGTGATCGAGTGAAGATGATGAACACTGGGGCGGAATACGAAGTGACGGAAGTCGGTGTCATGTCACCAAATGCTCAAAAGCGTGATTACTTGATGGCTGGTGATGTTGGCTATTTGACGGCATCCATTAAGGACATTCAGACCACGCATTCAGGAGATACGGTGACGTTGGTCGACAATCCGGCTGATGAGCCACTCCCTGGTTATCAGCCAATGACACCCATGGTTTATTCGGGATTATATCCTTCGGATAATGCCAAGTACGGTGATTTACGAGAGGCGTTGGAAAAGTTGCAGTTAAACGATGCTGCGTTGACTTTTGAACCCGAAACGTCCCAAGCCTTGGGCTTTGGGTACCGAGTTGGTTTCCTTGGTCTCTTGCACATGGACGTTATCCAAGAACGATTGGAACGTGAGTTTGATTTGGACTTGGTGACAACGGCACCATCCGTTACCTACCGGGTGACAACGGTTGACGGTGAAGTCTTGATGATTGAAAACCCATCTGAATTACCCGAAAGTCAACAAATCAAAATGATTGAAGAACCATTTATTCATGGCAATATCATGGTGCCAAACGAATATGTTGGGGCGGTGATGGAACTAGCCCAACGCAAGCGTGGGGAATTCGATACGATGGAGTACCTGGATGAAAACCGGGTCAACGTTAAGTATTACTTGCCATTGTCTGAAATTATCTTTAATTTCTTTGATAAGCTGAAATCATCCACGCGTGGCTATGCTTCCTTGGATTATGAAATCGATGGCTATCGCCCAGCTGATTTGGTCAAGATTGATATTCTTTTGAATTCAGAAAAGGTCGATGCCTTGTCCTTTATTGTTCACCGTGATTTTGCGGCAGAACGTGGTCGCGTGATTACTTCGAAATTGAAGGAAATCATTCCACGACAAAACTTTGAAATTCCAGTCCAAGCCGCAATTGGAAACAAGATTTTGGCCCGAACAAACATTAAGGCTTACCGCAAGGATGTTACCTCAAAGATTCATACGGGTGATCCTGATCGTCGAGCCAAGCTTTTGGATAAGCAAAAGCGTGGTAAGGCCCGGATGAAAGCTGTGGGAACGGTTACTGTTCCTCAAGAGGCATTCATGGCTGTTTTGCAGACGGACGATGATGAAAAGTATGCCCGCGGTAATTAATTTCTGGTACCTTCTGAGTGGTCTTGTTTGAAAAAATCAGAAATCCAGTTTAAAATGACGGTACAAGCGATTCGAAGGAGAGCGTAGCTGAATGTCTTTAAAAACTGTATTTCAAAAAGTAACCAACTACTTTCAACCTAAAATGATTGCAATTGGTATTACTCATAATGGGTCTTTAGAAGCAGCAGATGCTTTTGTTGAACGGCAAGTGCGCAAACCAACGCCGGACGACCGTGAGGTTTTGGTTCGGATTTTGGCAACGGCGGTTAACCCTGTCGACACGAAGATGCGGGCTGGTTATCGCCAGGACGGTGTTTTTCGCGTTTTTGGGCTTGATGTTGTTGGTGTGATTGAAGAGGTCGGTAAGGACGTGACTGACTTTTCTGTTGGCGACCGCGTCTTTTATGCTGGTAAGCAACACGCCTTTGGTGCCGATACCGAGTTTCAAGTGATTGAGGCCGACATGATTGCGTTGGCACCAAAGAATTTGGATAATGTCGATGCGGCAGCCATGCCCTTGACATCCATCACGGCTCACGATGTTTTGCACCATGGTTTTCATTTGCCGGTGGCGCAGAATAGTGCCCAGGGAAAATCAGTACTCATTATCAATGGTGCTGGTGGTGTTGGTTCGGTCTTGGTTCAGATGGCCAAGTATCTTGGATTGACAGTGATTGCCACGGCGGGAACGACCGAATCCAAAAATTGGGTCCGAGAGTTAGGGGCTGATTTTGTCCTTGATTATCATGAAGACTTGCAAAAACAGTTGGCAGCGATTCATTTCCCTCAAGTTGACTATATTGCCAACTTGCAGGATACGACGGCTTATTGGGATTTGATGGCGGCGGTCATTAAGCCCTATGGTGAAATTGCAGCGATTGTTGAAACGACATTACCAGTTGATTTAGGTGATTTAAAGAGTAAAGCTGCTTCGTTTTCTTGGACCTTTATGTTGGCACGCGGCAATGAAAACTTTAACCTTGCTGAGCAAGGCCAAATTTTGCGTGATGTTGCTAGCCTTTTGGACCAGGGGGTCATTCGCCCAACCGTTACCAAGGTCTACCAGGGATTATCAGTTGAAAACGTGCGTCATGCTAACCAGGATGTTACTAGCCACCATACGATGGGGAAAGTTGTTATCGATTATATGGCCGAAGAAGAGGCCAATAATAAGGTTGAACAGACGGTTGCTAATAATGTAGCACCAGTTGAAGTAACAATGGCAGATGCTAATAATTAACACGATTTGGGACGGGGACCAAGCGGTCCTCGTTTTTATTTGAGTCGTTGCAGGAATAATAAACGAGGAAAAAGATGATTACGTATCAAAAGGTTGTCTGGCAGGTACCGGCTGAAAATCAGGATGTAGTGATTGCGACCTTGGTAGCGCTCGGGGCAGAAGGTGCCGAGCAGGGGATAGACACGGTCACTATTTACCAGGATGTTAATCAAGAAGGTTTTGAAAATCAGATTGCGACCTACATTGCTGGTTTAACGGCCCTCGCCGAGCGAGGGCTGGCGATTAATAGCCAGCCAATTTCACAGGAACGATTGGATTCATCAACCTTTGAAAACGAATGGAAGAACTACTACCATGCCAGTCGCGTGACCAATCAGTTTACGGTGGTGCCTGCTTGGGAAGACTATCAAAAAGTTCAGGACCAGGAAAAATTAATCGTGATGGATCCCGACCAGGCTTTTGGTACTGGTACTCATCCAACCACTTCGTTGATGATTCAAGCTTTGGAAGCCGTTGTTCGTGGCGGAGAAAAAACGATTGACGTTGGGACTGGATCGGGTGTTTTAGCAGTCGCTGCCAAACATCTGGGTGTTGGTTCGGTATTGGCGACCGATATTGACGAAGAGGCAGTGGCGACGGCTCAAGCTAATTTGGCATTGAACCCTGTTGCTAGTGATGTCACCGTGATTGCGTCGGATTTGATGCAGGATGTGCCACAAGAGTGGAATCAGTCTGATTTAATCATGGCGAACATTTTGGCTGATGTGATTACGCCGCTGATTCCTCAAGTAGTACCGATGCTGACGGCTGACGGTTACTTCTTGGTTTCAGGAATTTATGATGATGTGGAACCCGCGATTGAAGAGGCCTTGGAAAGCCACGGACTAACCATCGTCCAGCACTTAAACCAAGGAACCTGGCATGCCTTTATTACCAAAAAGGCAGATGACTTAATCAACGACTGATTTTTTAGGAAGAGAAATCGATGCAACGTTACTTTTTAGAAGAACCCATTCAAAATCACATCGTCTTGACTGCTGATATGCCAGCTTTTAAGCACCTGGTGAAGGTTTTACGCGCCAAGGTTGGGACGAAAGCGGAATTTTTTGATGGTCAATCGCGTTTGGTGCTTGGCCAAGTCGAAGAAATCAGCCAAGACCAGGCCACCATTACGGTGCTGGCCGACATTGACCAGCAGGTTGAATTGCCTGTCGAGGTTACGCTGGTTGTTTCACCGATTAAAAAAGACCGTAACGAATGGTTGGCTGAGAAGGCAACCGAATTGGGTGCGAGTCGTTTACTTTTCGTGCCGATGGAACGGTCGGTCGTTTCCTGGAATGAAAAACAGGAAGCAAAGCAATTAGAGCGACTGCGAGCCAAAGCGGTTGGTGCTGCCGAACAATCCCACCGCCTGAAAGTGCCGGAAATTCGCTTTGCTGATTTTGCTGAAGTTTTGGCACTGGAAAAGGATCAGGGATTGGTCGCTTGGGAAGAATCTGCCAAGCAGGGCGAAAAGGCGGCTTTGGTTGATTTAGCGCAGGCCAGCCAGCCCGGCCAACACTTTGTGGCTGTCTTTGGCCCAGAGGGTGGTTTGACCGAAGAAGAGATTAATACCTTGCAAGAGGCCGGCTATCGTCCAGGCGGTTTGGGCCCACGAATCTTGCGGGCGGAAACGGCGCCGCTATATACATTAGCCGCTTTATCGACATTATTAGAATTAGAAAAATAACAGAAAAATGAGCCGGGGTTGTCAAAAACCTTGCCCTCATCGGCTAAACAGCCTATAATTTGTTATAACAATTTCACTGTGAATGAGGTTTTTACATGCGTAATTTTTTAAATAAATTACACCACTCAGCTTGGTTTTATAACTTATTGGTCATGATTTTCGTGGCAGTCTTGTTGCCATTTGTGGCCGACAAATTTGACTGGTCAGATATTAATCTGGTCTTTTGGCTCTGCTTTGTCTTAAATGGGGGCTTTGCTTTGTACTTTGGCGCTCAAATTCGCAAGCACGGTCTGCGTTTTTACTGGATTTTTGTGCAGCCACTGCTTTTTGGCGTGGTGACTACCTGGTACTTTGACTGGGTTGATACTGAATATGGTTATTATTTGGCCGGTTTGTACCTGGTTTTGACGATTTTTACTTTTTGGTCTGATACGCGGTCTGACCCTGATGAAGATTTATTGCCAATTGATGGCGGTTATGAAGATCTTTAAATAATCGAAGAAAGCGCCCCCCAAAAGGGGGCGTTTTTCTGTTAAAATACTAAGAGAATAATTTTTTACTTTTTACCCCCTTGGAGGAAGCATTCGTGATTACTGTTGCAGACATGTCATTTTCATTTTCTGGTAAGAAACTTTACCAGGACGTTAACTTAAAGTTGGTCCCCGGCCATACGTACGGCATTATCGGAGCCAATGGTGCCGGTAAGTCAACCTTTTTGAAATTGCTTCAGGGGGAATTGGAACCGACTGAGGGTGTCATCAGCATTAGCGATAACGACCGAATGTCATCTCTACAACAGGATCACTTCGCCTTTGATGACTTTACGGTGATGGATACGGTTATCCAGGGACACGAACGCCTCTACCAGGTTAAGACCGAAATGGATGCCATCTATGCCAAGCCTGATTTTTCAGATGAAGACGGGGTACGCGTGGGCGACTTATCTGCCGAATTCGAAGAGTTAGACGGTTGGAACGCCGAAACTGAAGCAGCACAACTGCTGACTAAGTTGGGCATCGACGAATCAATGCAACAAAGCATGATGGGCGACTTGACTGAAAACGATAAGGTGAAGGTCTTGTTGGCTCAGGCTTTGTTTGGCAACCCAGATATCTTGGTTTTGGATGAGCCGACTAACGGATTGGATGTGCAAACGATTGCTTGGTTGGAAGACTTTTTGGCCGACTTTGAAAACCTCGTGATTGTTGTTTCGCACGATCGTCACTTCTTGAACGTTGTTTCAACGAATATCTTGGATGTCGACTACGGTAAGATTACGCCGTTCGTTGGAAACTACGATTTCTGGCGTGAATCAGCTGAATTGGCCCAACGCTTGGCCTCACAGCAAAATGCTAAGAAGGAAGAGCAAATTAAGCAGCTGCAAGAATTCGTGGCAAGGTTCTCAGCCAATGCCTCAAAGTCAAAGCAGGCAACGGCTCGTAAGAAGCAGTTGGATAAGATTACTTTGGATGATATCAAGCCTTCATCTCGTAAGTACCCTTACATTTCCTTCCCATTGAACCGTGAATTAGGAAATGACTTAGTTCGCGTTGAAGGAGTTTCCAAGACGATTGATGGCGAAAAGGTTTTGGACAACATTACCTTTACTGGCCGTCCTGGCGATAAGATTGCCATCTTGTCCCGGTCTGATTTGGCAACGACCACGTTGATGCAAATCCTGGCCGGTACGATGGAACCCGATACTGGTTCTGTCACTTGGGGGGTCACGACCACCCAATCATACTTGGCTAAGGATTTGAACGATAACTTCGATGACCAGGAAAAGGTCATCTTGGATTGGTTGCGTGATTTTGCCGAAGAAGAACAGAAGGACAACACGTCATTGCGTGGTATGCTCGGTCAAATGCTCTTCAAGGGTGATGACGCCTTGAAGCAGATTAAGGTTTTGTCCGGTGGTGAAAAGGTTCGAATCGTTTTGGCTAAGTTGATGCTGTTGAAGGCTAACGTTTTGTTGCTTGACGATCCAACAAACCACTTGGATTTGGAATCAATTCAGTCATTGAACGATGCAGTTGCAGACTTTAAGGGTTCTGTTATCATGACTTCTCATGACCACGAATTCTTGGAAACAACGGCAAATCATATCGTTGAAGTTTCAGCCAAGGGCGTGGTTGACCGTTTGGATACCACTTATGATGACTTTATTAACACGGACAGTATTCAAGCCAAGGTGAAGGCTTTGTACGATTAATTCATGAGCTGATGGTGAGAACTATCAAGGAGCGCTTTCGAGCGCTTTTTTGCTTAAGTAAAAAGGAGATTTTTTAATGGCTGCAGGTATTGATAAATTAGCTTTCTACACGCCAGGACTAGCACTTGATATGGTCGAATTAGCAAAAGCCAGAGGCGATGAACCTGACAAGTATACGATTGGGATTGGCCAGTCGGTTCAATCTGTCGTGCCGAACTATGAAGACGTGGTGACGATGGGGGTTAATGCCGCCAAGAAAATCTTGACCGCTGATGATATTGCGGCGATTGATATGCTGATTTTTGCTACCGAGTCCGGGGTTGATAATTCCAAATCAGCAGCCGTTTTTGCGCAGAAGTTGTTGGGCCTATCGCCTTATATTCGGACAATTGAAATGAAGCAGGCTTGTTATGCCGGAACCTTTGGTCTGATGCAAGCTAAGGACTACGTGAACGTTCACCCTGACAAAAAAGTTCTGGTGATTGCGGCTGATATCGCTCGCTATGGGTTGAAGACAGCTGGAGAGGTCACACAAGGAGCCGGTGCGATTGCGATGGTGGTGAGCGCTAATCCGGCCATTGCTGAAATCGAAGATGATTCCGTCTATATGAGCCAGGACGTTCCTGATTTTTGGCGACCAGTGGCTTCCACAACTGCCTTGGTCGATGGCCATCTGTCAACGGATATTTACAAGGAAATGTTTTTGACACTTTGGACTCGGTATACAGAACAGCAAAAGTTGTCATTGGCCGACTTTGCTGGTTTTGCCTTCCATCTGCCATACACAAAGATGGGCAAGAAGGCGTTGGATCAAATCTTGGACCAAGCCACGCCTGAGCAGCAGCAATTCCTCCAAGAACAACTGGCGGCCTCACAGGTTTATAACCGTCAGGTTGGAAACCTCTACACGGGGTCAGTCTATCTCGCACTACTTTCCCTATTGCAGAGGGGACAAATCGCTGCTGGTCAACGGTTGGCTGTCTTTTCATATGGTTCAGGTGCGGAGGCCGAGCTCTTTTCACTAAAGGTCCAAGAAAACTTCCAGTCTGCTATTGCTAGCCAGGATGTTGATGGCATGTTGGCCGACCGTCGTCAGCTTTCAGTCAGTGAGTACGAGGACGTCTTCAATTCGCAGTTGTTTGACTATCGAGTTGATGTGACGACGGCGGGTCCTGAGAACGCGGGCTTGTGCCAATTTGTTGGTTGGCAAAATGGTCACCGTCAATACAAGATGAGCTAAAGACAAACATTTGAGACAAAGCGTGCTAAACGTTCTATTTTTGTCCTATTTTTAATTTAGAATGTTATCCCGTTGCAACTTGCTTTTGGTAAACTAAGAGAATAGGTAAACAGGTAAGTAAAGGAGAATTACCCATGGCAAAGCGGATTTATTTGGCTGGACCATTTTTTTCAGAAACACAGATTAAGAAGGCTGAGCGCCTCGAAAAGGTCTTAGAAGAACACGACCAAGTTGGTCATGTTTTTTCACCCCGAAAGCATCAGCATGCTGAGTATGAACTTTTTTCAGAGCCATGGCGTCACGCCGCCTACGGGTCTGATGTTGAAGCCATCGACAATTGTGATGTGATGGTAGCGTTGGCTGATTTTGACCGGGCTGATACCGATTCAGGTACTGCTTGGGAAATCGGTTATGCGAAGGCCAAGGGAATTCCCGTTGTCGTCATCAAAGAGGAAGCGGATATTACGTTGAACTTAATGATTGCTATGTCATTAACGGTATACTTCGACAAGATTGAAGATGTCGCTTCGTATGATTTAGAAGCTTTGCCAGCAAAGCCATATGATGGCGAGGTCATCTAAAAATCAGCAAAGCCAAGCCTGACAAAAATTGCAGGCTTTGAACCATTAATTAGAGGAGAAAATCATGATTAAAGCAGTTGTCACCGTTGTTGGCCAAGACCAAACAGGAATCGTTGCAGGAATTGCCACTACCTTGTCAGAACATGGGGTCAACATTTTGGATATGTCTCAGACCATTATGTCGAAGACTTTTACCATGTCAATGTTAGTAGCAATCGATGCTGCTGCTGATTTTGATGAAGTCTATGCCTCTGTTAAAGAGGAAGGCGCTCGCTTAGGCGTGACTGTACACGTCCAACGAGAAGAAATTTTTGATACGATGTCCCACATCTAATTTTGAAAAAATTAGTGCGAACAAAGACGAAGAAAAGAAGCAAATAATGGATACAACACAAATTCGAGAAACAATTCAGATGGTCAAAGAAGATAACTTTGACATCCGGACGATTACGATGGGCATTTCTTTGCTGGACACTGTTGGTGGTTCAGTTGAAGAAACGGCGAAGAACGTTTATCAAAAGGTGACAACCTATGCCAAGAACTTGGTGGCGGTTGGTCAACAAATTGAACGTGAATATGGTGTACCCATTACGAATAAGCGGATTTCGGTCACGCCGGTTTCTTTGATTGCTGGTAATGCCGATGAAAAGGAAATCCTTGTTTTGGCGCATGCCTTAGATGATGCTGCCAAAGAAGTTGGCGTTGATTTTATTGGTGGTTATTCCGCTTTGGTCCAAAAGGGCTTTTCACATGGTGATTTGGCGTTGATTAAGTCATTGCCAAATGCTTTGACGGAAACGGACGTTGTGATGTCATCCATTAACGTTGGTTCATCAAAGGCTGGGATCAACCTTGATGCTGTCAAGTTGATGGGTGAAACGATTAAGGCCATTACGGACAAGTCTGATACAGCAAATTCAAAGATGGTGGTCTTTGCCAATGCCGTTGAAGATAATCCCTTTATGGCTGGCGCCTTCCACGGTGTTTCAGAACCAGACGTTGTGATTAACGTCGGTGTTTCAGGCCCTGGTGTTGTTAAGCGCGCCTTGGAACAGGTGAAGGGTGAGTCGATTACGGTGGTTGCCGAAACCATCAAGAAGACGGCCTTCAAGATTACCCGTGTTGGTCAGTTAGTTGGAACGATTGCAGCGGAACGCCTTGGCGTACCGTTTGGAATTGTTGATTTGTCCTTAGCACCAACACCAGCTCGTGGTGATTCTGTGGCCGAAGTCTTGGAAGAAATCGGTTTGGAACAAGTTGGGACGCATGGAACGACTGCTGCTTTGATGCTCTTGAACGATGCCGTTAAAAAGGGTGGCGTGATGGCCTCACAAGGTGTTGGTGGTTTGTCAGGTGCCTTTATCCCTGTTTCAGAAGATGCAGGCATGATTGATGCCGTCCAGGCCGGAACGTTGTCATTGGCCAAGTTAGAGGCGATGACATCTGTTTGTTCTGTTGGGTTGGATATGATTGCCATCCCAGGTGATACACCAGCGACAACCATTTCAGCAATGATTGCTGATGAAGCGGCGATTGGTGTGCAAAACAATAAGACGACGGCTGTGCGAATTTTGCCAACGAATGGTACAAAGGTTGGCGACATGGTCGACTATGGTGGTTTGTTGGGAACTGCCCCAGTGATGCCAGTGGTTGATAAGTCTTCTGCTGATTTTATTAATCGTGGTGGGCACGTGCCTGCACCAATTCATTCCTTTAAGAATTAAAAAAGAAAAAATGAGTCCTCGACCAGGTTTGGTTTGGGCTCATTTTTTGTTGGCGTTGATATTTGGCATGGTAAATGATGATAAGAAAAAGGCCCACTTTGCAGTGGGCCTTTCATGCGTATTAGTTAAAATCATTGTGTTGACGGTGAGCGCGTCGACCATAAGAGTAGCGGTCGTTTTCAGCAACAACCCGCTTATTGAGTAAATCTTTGGCCTCATGATGGGTTGGTGTGAAGGCCGTCCCGTTTTTCCATGCTTCTCGTTGGTCACGGTGATTTAAAATGTTATCACGGATGCTCAAGAAGAAGGCATTGACCTTGACCCGCTTCAACCCAAAAATGTGGCGTAAATAACTTCTGGTCGAATTAACTGGTAGATTCATGACGAAATCCTCCGTATCGTTTCTGTAATTAGTATTACTATACAATGCCATTCGTCTAATTACTGTCACATAGGTCAAGGTTAGTGGAATCCTAACTATCTTAAGTTCTTCTTAATATTTGTCTTTGTATAATGGAAATATGGAAATCAATGCTGTACAACAATACCAACAATACTTGCGGGCAGAACGTGGTTATTCGCTTCAAACTGTGAAAGCGTATCGAACCGATATTGACGAATTTGTGAACTATTTGACCGATAATGGGGGCTTCACTGGCTTTACCAGCATTAAAAGCTTAGATGTTCGAGTTTACTTAGCCAGTCTTTATGATCAAATGCTCGCGCGAACAACGATTGCCCGTAAGGTTTCGAGTCTGAAAAATTTCTATGCTTATTTGGTGAGTGAGAATTTAGCCGTTGATAATCCCTTTGATGGGGTGGCGCTGCGGAAGCACCAGGCACATTTACCGGAATTTTTTTATGATAATGAGATGCTGGAACTCTTTCAGGTTGCCTATGACCAAAATGACCATCCCCTCTGGCGCCGAGATGCCTCTTTGTTGGAATTCTTATTCGCCACAGGAACCCGAGTTTCTGAATTTGCGGGACTGACATTGGACCAAATTGATTTAAATCAGCGTCTGGTGCTGATTCACGGAAAAGGGAATAAGGACCGTTTTGTGCCTTTTGGTTCATATGCCAAGAAAGCCTTGGAAGACTATTTAGACAATTGCCGGCCGATGTTAATGGCTAAAAGTCACCGTTTAGATCAAAAAGATGTCGTCTTCTTAAATGCCAATGGTGGCCCAATCACTACTGCCGGTGTGACTTATATTCTCAACCAGTTGATGCAAAAAACGACCCTAACGGGTAAGATTCATCCGCACATGCTACGGCATAGCTTTGCGACTGCTTTGTTAAACCGAGGAGCAGATATGCGGACTGTTCAGGAACTATTGGGACACGCAAATCTTTCAACGACTCAAATCTATACTCATGTTTCGAAAGCGATGCTCCAGGATTCGTATCAAAATTTCTTTCCACGGGCCAAAAAAGCGGGTGAAGGACACACAAAAAGAGGGGGATGATTTTTATCCAACAGTTTTTTTAAAGTGCGGGCCAATTAAATTGTCATTCTTAAGAATAGATAGTAAAATAAAGTTATGATAATTCTGGAGAATGACAAATTAAAGGTACAAATCAGCGAGCATGGTGCGGAGCTGATTTCAGCGTGGAATAAGGAAGCGGAACTAGAGTATATCTGGTATGGGGATCCCATGTATTGGGGTCGGCATGCGCCTAACCTTTTTCCTATTGTTGGTCGCCTTCAAGGTGATCAGTATGAACTGGCTGGTCAAACTTATTATATGAACCAGCATGGTTTTGCTCGAAATATGGATTTTTTGATTGTCAGTGAGCAGGATGACGCTGTTCGTTTGCGGTTGGAGGATTCCGAATCGACACGGCGAATTTATCCGTTCGCCTTTATTTTTGATGTTATCTTTACCCTGAATGGTTCATCATTGAAAGTTGAGTACGAGGTTAAAAATCCAGCGAGTCATGATTCACTGTTCTTCTCCGTTGGAGGGCATCCGGCCTTTAACCTCCCACTTGATGGTGGTAAATTTTCGGATTACTATTTGTCTGTGACCCCCGAAAAGGTTTACGATCGAATTCGCTTGGTTGGACCTTATTCGAATCCAAATGTGCCAACGCCATTCTCTTCCAATATTCCATTGCGTCTGCGTCAAGAAGACTATCATGATGATGCCATTATTTTGAAGCTCGATCGCCAGAAGACAACCTTCTTGTTGGCTCGGCTAGCGAACCAGCATGGCATGGAAATGACGATTGATAATGCCCAGTTTGTTGGTGTTTGGACACCAGCCGGGAAGGATGCGCCGTTTATTGCCGTTGAACCTTGGTGGGGGATTGCCGATACGGTTGATGCCACCGGTAACTTTAAGGAAAAGTTTGGTGTGAACGTCCTTGCAGCGGGTGATACCTTTAACGGTTCCTACTCGATGAATTTCTTTTAAGCAAAATATTTTAAATCAATCAATGAAAGAAAAAAGCCAGCTGCTCATCCAGCTGGCTTTCGGATTATTAGACTATGAAAATTACAGAATTATTTGAACAGAAAAAGCCAATTGCCCAGTCAGCCTTAGCCGTTCCGATGGCATTGGGGCCGGCCGATAAATTTACCCCCTTCAAGCAGGCGTTAGACCAGAAGAATCCAGATGCTGTTATCTGGCAAGCTGATGCCATTGTGGATGAGTTTTCCAAAGAAGTCATTTGGGACCAGGTTAAGGCCGGTGGTGCGCAGGCGGTTGAAGAAAGAGACGCTTCCGCGATGAAAAAAGCCGCAATGAAGGCAGAATTGGACCAGGCTCACCAAGAATTTCTATCTAATTGGCCGGCTATGCACCAGCAAATTGTCAAGGAATTAGTGGACAACGCTCTTCAAACAGCAGGAGATCACTTGGTTTTGCTGGCTTATACGACGAAAGAGGCCGGTGGTCAGGGAGAACTAGCGCCGGCTGACCAGGCTTATTTCTTAGCCACGGCATTGCAAGCCGGAGCAGACCGTTTTGCCGGAGTCTACTTGCCAGAGGAACTGGATGAAAATTTGCAGGAAAAGGTCATAGCCGTCGCCGAGAAAGTGGCTGTTCCGGTTATTCGAACGGGAATAATTGATGATTTGACGCCAGAAACAATTCGAGCGGCTTTCTCTGCTTTGTTGACCAAGAATCCGGATGTGGTGAATTTGCAGGTTGCAGCTGATCGACTAGCTGAAATTGACTTAGCTGATTTTGAATTAATTTTAGCCGGTTTGGCTGATCGAGCCGGCGAAACTGCTCTTGTGTTAACGGTTACCGGTATCCTTTCGAAGGATCAAATTGAATCTTGGCTTGTTTTTCAATCTGCCCTCGTCACCTTAGCCTTAGGGGAAAATTGGCAGACACCGTTGATTAAAAGTACGATTAGTGAATTAGGTTGGGCGTAATTGTTACTGTATCTATGAACTGATGTTTGTTTAGATTTTTTCAACAATTTGTGCGAATTGTGCGATGCTACTTGTCGATAATTTTGGGAATCAGAATGCATTGAACAGCAAACGTTGAATGCAGAAGTGCTCGATTGCCTATGATATAAAATAAATCTGCATGGATTAGAAAAACTCGTTTAAGAGATAGGAGCTTGCCTAACAAAGTTAGTGATGTTATACTATTGTTAACCAACTGAGGTAGTTTATCTATCTACCTACCCGGCACTCTTCGGAGTGCTGTTTTTTTTATGCTCAAAACTTAGCTTTACTGACTAGCCGTTCGACAGTATTATCGGCAGAAAAAAGACTCCGTTTTCCTTATCGGTTGATAGGGAGAGCGGAGTCTTTGCTTTATTGTCCATTATTGTTTGGGTATAGGTTGTTTAGATAGGCAACGAAACCTGATTTGACATCGCGAGCAATCTTTTGCTGATAGGAACTTTGACGAATGTAAGAGAAGTCATGGTCTGAATTAATGAAACCATTCTCGAGTAAGACGGCGGGTCTGGTGACGTCTTTAATCACGAGGTAAGGCATCGTTTCGTAACCGCGATTTTCAAGTGGGAGGTTATTCAGTGAGCCGTTTAAAGCTTGGGCGAGTGATTGTGAATTGTCATTATAATAATACTGGGAAACGCCAGAAGCACTGTTGTTCGACTCTGAGGAGTCGAAGTGGAAGGAAATCTGGGCATCGGCGTTATACTTTTCGGCCTTGCGGGGGATGTAAAGTAAGGGAACAACGACATCCTTGGTGCGGACCATGATGACCCGCGCACCGGCATCGGTCAGAACTTTTTCGGTCGCCAACGCTGTTTTCAGGGTGTAGGTCTTTTCATAATGCTTGCCATCCGTTGAAATCGCACCGGTATCGGAACCACCGTGACCGGGGTCTAAGACGATGGTTGCTTCAGACAACTGGGTAGCAGTTTTCAATTTAGTGTTATTAGCAACCCAAGAAGCAACCCAACCCACTTTTTGATTATTATCACGCTTAACCTGCCACCAACCATTGTTTTTAGCAACGACAGTCAGTTTGGTGCCGGCCTTCAACTTGGTGATTTGTTTGTAGTTCAGTCCCGGACCCGTTCGTAAGGGAACTTGGTCTGGACGAGTCGTCAGTTGGTTTTGTTGCGCCAGCGAGATGATGAGAATCATGGTCGCGAAGGTGAAGACGCCAACGATGATGGCTCCGATTTTATTTTGTTTAATCCAATTTATTAAATGAAACATCAATCCGGCCTATTCTTCATATACTTCTGTTTATTTTATCACGAATATTCCAGAAAAAGGGTTCTTGATTCGAGTATAATAGAAGACATGAAACAATTTAGAGTAGAAAACTTAACGTCTGTATACGGCGAAAAGGTCCTCTTTGATGACCTTTCCTTTTTGATTACCCAGGGTGATCGTGTTGGTCTAGTAGGGGTCAATGGTTCTGGGAAAACGACCCTGTTAAATGCCCTTTCCGGTAAACAACCGGCTGATCATGGAACAATTTCGACCCAAAATGATTATCGCGTTGGACACTTGGAACAAGATCCTGATTTGGCTGGACACATGCAGGTCCTAGATGCGATTTATGCTGGGGACCAGCCTGTTTTTCAAACAATTCGGGCTTACCAGGAGTCCTTAGATTTTCTGGCGCAAGATCCTGAAAATCCAAAGGCAGCCAGCCGCTTTGAAAAGGCCCAGGCTGCCATGGATCGGGATGATGCCTGGACCATCGAGGCCCAGATTAAGACTATTTTAACGCAGTTACATTTAACGAATTTAAATCAAGAAGTGGCTAGCCTGTCGGGTGGTCAAAAAAAGCGTGTTGGTTTAGCGCAGGTTTTGATTCAAGAGCCGGATCTCCTGATTTTAGATGAGCCGACCAACCACTTGGATTTTGATTCCATTGCCTGGTTAGAGCAGTATTTGGCCAAGTATAAGGGTGCCTTATTGACGGTTACGCACGACCGTTATTTCTTGGATCGAGTAACGAATCGAATTTTTGAGCTTTCCTTTGGGAAACTCTATGAATACCCAGGAAACTACCAAGATTACGTCGAGGGCAAGGCTATTCGCCAGGAAAACGAGGCGGCTGCTGAACATAAGCGCGAAAAGCTTTATGAAAAAGAACTGGTTTGGATGAAAAAATCAGCCCGAGCCCGGACAACGAAGCAAAAGGGCCGAGAAAAGGCCTTCGCGGAGTTAGAGGACTCGCTAGGGAATGTGCGTACGGACCAAGACGTTGAGGTGTCATTGGGCCAGCAGCGTCTGGGTAAGAAAGTAATTGCCTTAGATCATGCCTCTTTGGCTTTTGGCAATCAGGTGATTTTTAAGGACCTGTCATTGCGTTTTGGTCAGCGCGACCGAATTGGTATTACCGGACCGAATGGGGTTGGAAAATCTTCTCTTTTGAATGTTTTGGCCGGTCGGTTGCCATTGACTGATGGGGTATTAGAAATCGGGGAAACGGTGCGAATCGGCTATTACACGCAGGTAACGGAGGAAATCCCGGCCGATAAGCGGATGATCGAATACCTAACGGATGTTGCTTCGAGTGTGAAGGACCGCGATGGAAACGTTATTTCCGCCAAGGACCTGCTAGAGCAGTTTCTCTTCCCAAGCTTTATGCATGGAACTTTGGTGCGTAAGTTATCTGGTGGTGAAAAGCGCCGGTTGTACCTACTAAAGATTCTTTTGCAGGAACCAAACGTTTTGTTACTGGATGAGCCAACTAACGATTTGGATATCGGCACCTTAACTGTTTTGGAAAATTTCCTGGCCCGCTTTGCAGGAACTGTCGTGACGGTTTCCCACGATCGTTACTTTTTGGACAAGGTGGCCGACTATAGTTACTACTTGTCTGGTAATGGTCAAGTTGACCGATATAATGGCGAGTTTTCAATTTACTTGGATGAGGTTGTCTTACCCGGTGAAAAGAGTGCTGGGACAGGTCGTCTGGATAAAAAAGAAAAATCAGCAACTGAAAAGCCATCAGTACCAGCACAAAAGCCTAAAGAGCGTAAGTTAACCTACATGGAAAAGCGTGAATGGGAAACGATTGAGGATGAGATTGCTGATTTGGAAGCGCAAGTAGAGGATTTTAATGACCAAATGGCCGCCAATGGTGCCGATTACCAAAAGGTCGCTGAAATTCAAAGCCAATTGCAAGAGGTCTCTGATGCCCTTGATGCGAAAATGGAACGCTGGGCTGAATTAAGTGAAATTGTTGAAGGACAGGGCTAAAACCCTGTTTTTTTATTGAGGTGGCTAAGATTATTTTGGGGCTTTGAATGACCATTGTCCTCCTTGTTTCCGTCTAATGATGCTGAAAAAAGGAGAAACCGATGAATTTGAATCAATTTTTGCTAGCTCTTCACCTGACGCCTGGATTAGGTAAGGCTAAAGAAGCAAAGGTCATTGCCGCTTTGAATCAGCAGGGCAACCCAGAGCAGGGGCCCTATCCCTGGCCCTTTTTAACGTTGGCCCTTGTTCTAGGATTGGAACCTGGATCACAACCATATCGGCAGATTCAGGCGAGCTATGAATGGTCATTGGACAAAGCTTTAGCATACCAAGGAGGCTGGTTGACCTACTTTGATGCTGACTATCCGAAGAGATTGAAAGAGATTTATCAGCCGCCATTAGTCCTCTTTTACCAGGGGGATTTTCGGGCGCTGACTCTGCCGTCACTGGCAGTAGTTGGGGCGAGGGCTGCCAGTCCTTATGGGCTAGCGGCCCTACGGCAATTGTTGCCGGATGTGGTCAAGACAGGGATTAGCGTTGTTTCGGGGTTGGCGAAGGGGATTGATGTGATGGCTCATCAGATGACCTTTCATCATGGGGGTGTTCCGGTGGCGGTCATTGGCACAGGGTTGGACCGGGCATATCCAGCAAATCACCGTTTACTGCAAGACCAGGTTGGTCAGCAGGGGTTATTGTTGTCGGAATACCCAGTAGGGTCCTTGCCATTGAGAAGCCACTTTCCAGACCGCAATCGAATTATTGCGGGCCTTTCGAGTGCCACGTTAGTGATTGAGGCCAAGCACCATTCCGGGTCGCTGATTACTGCTAATTTAGCGTTACAAGAAAATCGACAGGTTTTAGCGGTTCCTGGTCCGATTAATGCGCCCCTGTCGGTCGGCCCAAATGAATTAATTCAGGCAGGTGCGTTGCCAGTCTTAACGAGCAGTGATATCATTAAAGCGGTTTCATGTTTGACTTAAAAATTTGCCTTATATAGTAGGAAAATGATTCCACCCGTCTTGCCAAAGCGTAGCTTTGACTGGTATGATGGGAGAGTTAAACCAAAAGGAAAGCTTGCTTTTGGTTGATAAACGTGATTATTGATTCAAAACAATCACCTTTGTCGCTAATCAAGTAGCTTTAGAAAAATGGGGAATCACACGTTGGTAGAAGCAAAGACCAAGAAAACAACTGCTCCAAAGAAAAAGAGTAAGAAGAAAACAAGTAAAAAATTAGTGATTGTCGAGAGTCCGTCAAAGGCCAAGACAATTGAAAAATATCTTGGCTCGACTTATCAAGTTGTTGCCTCGATTGGCCATGTCCGCGACCTCCCTAAGTCAACATTGGGTGTTGATGTTGACCAGGATTACGAACCAAAGTACATTAATATTCGCGGTAAGGGTCCGGTGATTAAGGACCTGAAAAAAGCTGCTAAGGCTGCCAAGCAAGTCTATCTCGCATCCGATCCGGATCGCGAAGGAGAGGCGATTGCCTGGCATTTACAGCATATTTTGGACCTTGATCCAGAACAAAAAAACCGAGTGGTCTTTAACGAAATCACGAAGGATACGATTAAAAATGCCTTCAAGGAACCACGGACCATTAACCAGGATTTGGTTGATGCTCAGCAGGCTCGACGAATTATTGACCGGTTGGTGGGTTATTCGATTTCACCAGTATTGTGGAAGACTGTCAAGCGTGGCTTGTCAGCCGGCCGAGTACAATCCGTTGCCCTCGGTTTGATTATTGCCAGAGAGCGCCAAATTCAGGCTTTCCAACCAGAAGAATACTGGACGCTGGATTCCGAATTCAAGAAGGGAAAGTCGAAGTTTAAGGCGAACTTCTATGGCTTTGCTGGTAAGAAGCAGCCACTGCCTGATAATGCAGCCATCCAATCAGTCATGGCTGATTTGGACTTGAAAAAGCCCTTCCAGGTATCAGAAGTCAAGGCCAAGGAAAGAAAGCGGCAACCACAGCCACCGTTTACAACGTCAACGATGCAACAAGCAGCCAACACCCAGTTGAAGTTTAGAACACGGAAGACGATGATGACGGCTCAGCAACTGTATGAAGGAATTAACTTAGGGCGTGGCCTCGGTCAAGTTGGGTTAATTACCTATATGCGTACGGATTCGACCCGACTTTCAGCTGTGGCGAAGAATGCCGCTGCTCAGTATATTCATGACGAGTGGGGCGAGGAATATTCAAGCCATAAGCCTGTTGCCGGGACACCGCAAGAAGGGGCTCAAGATGCCCACGAAGCAATTCGTCCAACGGACGTCACGAAGACACCAGCATCAATTAAAGATAAGTTGACCCCTGACCAATTCAAGTTGTATTCCTTGATTTGGTCGCGCTTTGTCGCATCTTTGATGACGCCCGAAATTTTGGATACCTTAGCCGTAACGGTTGAGCAAAATGGTGTCCTGTTCCATGCCAATGGATCAAAGACCAAGTTTGCTGGATTTACCAAGGCTTATCCGGCTGCTAAAGAAAAAGATAATCTTTTGCCTGATTTGGCAGAGGGGGATGAAGTCGACTTGTCGAAGACAAATCCAGAACAGCACTTTACGATGCCACCAGCCCGCTATACTGAAGCGGCTTTGATTAAGGCCTTGGAAGAAAACGGTGTTGGTCGTCCTTCAACTTATGCGCCAACATTGGATACGATTCAGCGACGGAACTATGTGCGGGTGGATGCACGGAAATTCGTGCCCACTGAATTAGGTGAAATTGTCCAGACAATTGTTGAGGATAAGTTCCCCGATATTACCGATACCAAGTTTACGGCCCAGGTTGAGCATTCACTAGATGAGATTGAAGTCGGTGATAAGAAGTGGGTACCGGTCGTCGATGAATTTTACAAGCCATTCTCTAAGGAAGTTCAGTCCGCTGAGGAGACCTTGGAAAAAATTACGATGCACGATGAATTGGCTGGTATGGACTGTGAAGTCTGTGGCGCACCAATGGTGATTAAGATGGGCCGCTATGGTAAGTTTTATGCCTGCTCTCGTTTCCCAGATTGTCGTAATACAAAGGCAATTGTGCAAGAAATCGGTATCACTTGTCCAAAGTGTGGTAAGGGACAGGTTGTGGAACGCAAAACCAAGCGTGGTCGGAAGTTTTATGGCTGCTCTCGCTATCCTGACTGTGACTTTGTCTCATGGGACAAGCCAAAGGATCCAAATCAAGTAGACGAACAGGCTGCTAGCGCAACTGGTGAAGATCAGGAGGCCAATGGCACAGTCGCTATTAAGACTAAGAAAAAAGCACCCGCGAAGAAAAAAACGAGTGAAGCGAAGTAAAAGAATTTTTGAAAAGCCGCTACTAATGATATGTCCGAATGTTGGGGTTCATATCACTAAGGACGGCTTTTTTTGAGAAATAAGTAGGAAAGGTGGCTGTATGGCTGCAAGTAAGAAAGTTTTAACCATTGCGGGATCGGACTCGCTAGCCGGTGGAGGTCTGCAGGCTGATTTGGCCACCTTTGCCGAGGCTGGTTTGGCTGGCTTTTCGGCGATTACGAGTATTGTCAGTATTCAGCCTAGTAATGTGGCGGTTTTTCCTGTGCCAGATGAGGTCTTTGACCAGCAACTGAATTCTTTATTCCAGGTCGAAGACTTTGCCGCCATTAAGGTGGGGATGTTAACGTCGGTCAAGCAATTGGACCGGGTGGTTGCCTTTTTACAAGACTATGCCGGTCCAATCGTGGTTGATCCAGTTTTGGCCTTAAAGGAAGGCCACCTGGCCGAAAACAAAGCGTTGGTCCAAGAATACTTGGACCGCCTATTGCCGCTGGCAACGGTCACGACACCGAATTTAAATGAGGGGTTAGCTTTGGCAGAGCGGGCTAGCGCCTTGGCGAAAACGTCGAGTGATTTGGCAAAATTAGCACAAGAAATCAGTGAGCGAGCTCAAACTGCCGTATTCCTAAAGGGTGGTCAGGGATTTGTGGATGAAAAAGCCCTGGATGTGCTGGCAGTGTCAGGCCAAATTAGTTATTTGGCACAACCAGCCTTAGGCGAGGATGCCTTTGTTAATGGCGCCGGTTGTACCTTAGCGGCAGCAATTACGGCCAAATTAGCCTTGGGCGAGAACTTGCAACAAGCGGTTGAGCAAAGTCAGTTTTTTGTTCATCAAAGCATTCAGCAGGGGTATCGCCTGAATACCAGTCGAACGGATGGCAACGTTTTTCAGATTGGTGCCAAGTGGTCGAAATAAAGTGATCGAGTAAAACGACTACCTATTTTTTGATAAATAAAAAAGGAGTTCTCCTAGTAGAAGAACTCCTTTTAGCATGCTTTTTAAAAATTAGCCCTTGCCATCTTGGAAGGCGGCGTAAAGGGTCATCCCCCCATCAACAAAGAGGGTCGTACCAGTCACGTACTTGGCTTGATCGGATGCTAGCCAAACGGCAGCATCGGCCACGTCTTCAGGATCACCAATTTTTTGCATTGGAATCATCGATTGCGTTTCTTCATATTGGGCCTTATCAGCAAACTTTTCCGCATTAATTGGTGTGTTAATGGCACCGGGAGCGATATTGTTGACGCGAATACCCTTTGGCGCATACTCCATGGCAATCGTTTCGGTAAAGAGCTTGACGCCACCCTTAGCAGTTGCATAGGAAGCAAAGGTTGGCCAAGGAATTTGTTGGTGGACGGAAGACATATTGATGATGTTACCAGTCCGGTCATTGTCCAACCAGTAGTTGAGGGCTTCTTTTGCCCCAAGGAAGACACCGGTCATGTTAATGCCAATGACTTTATTCCATTCCTCAAGTGTGATTTTGTGGGTTGGTGTTTGAATTTCCATTCCGGCATTGTTGACCCAAACATCCAAACCGCCAAAGTTATCAATCGCAGCCTGTAAAAGGGCCTTGACGCCGGTTTCAGTTGAAACGTCGGCCTTGACGGCAACAGCATCGCCACCATTTTCTCGAATCTCGTCGACGGCGGCTTGCGCCCCGGCTTCGTCAGAATGGTAGTTAATCACAACGTTCATCTTTTCTTGAGCAAAGCGCAACGCGATTGCGTTACCAATACCCTTTGAGCCACCGGTAATCACGGCAACCTTTTTGTTCAAATCGTTAAACATCTAGTTCCTCCTTGTACAAAAAAACAGCGAAAGTTGGTTTCGCTGTCTACTTTATCTTAATGAGCTTGGATTGGCAAGTTTATTTGTTTTGCTTGCGGTACTGAACGGCCGTCACACCGGCTTCTTGCTTGAAGACGGTGTTGAAGTATGAGAGGTTGGGGATGCCAACTTTGAGGCCAACGAGTGCGACGGAGTCTTTGCCATCTTTGAGTAGCTTCTTAGCATGGAACATCCGTACTCGTAACAGATAGCTTTGTGGGCTTTCTTCTGCTACGGTCATAAAGGCTCGGTGTAGGATACCGGATGAGACAGAAAAGTCTTCGCTCAAGGACTCGAGTGTAATTCGATTCTTATAGTTGGCTGACAGGTATTCTTTCACTCGGAAGACTAAATCAGCCTTATCGGATAGTTCGCCAAATGGCTGACAATCAGAGCAGGGACGGAAACCCTCGAACAATGCCTCGTCATTTGTTTTGAAAATTTGAATATCTTCAGGGTGGGTGTCACTACCATGGACGCATGAGGGACAACAAACCCGCTTATCGGTTGTGACACCGTAGATAAAGCTACCGTTATAGTCTGCATCTCGATTGTGAATTGCTTGCCAACGTTTTTTTGTTAATGAGTACATCCTGAAGACCTCCTTTTAGAATTTATCTAGTTCCCAGAAATTGCTTATGAAAAAGCTCCAGACAATAATAACACAAATTGGTCTATTTGAGTATTACTATTATTTTACAAAGAAGGCTTTTTGTGTTTCAAAGGCTGATTTAGTAAAATAGAAGAAAACATTCACGCAAAAAGCGTTTGGAAAGGCGATTAAAAAATTGACTAATTATGCAGAAGAAATGATGGCTGCTATTCGCTTGGGACAAATGGACCAAGCACAGAAAGCCTTTCAAAAATCACTAGCCGAAGATGAAGATGATTTGGTTTATTCACTGGCTGAAGATCTCTATGCCATTGGTTTTGTCGAAGAGTCCAAGAAAGCTTATTTACACCTTCTGGCCAAATACCCTGATGAGGGTGACTTGAAGACAGCTTTGGCGGAATTAGCGATTGAAGAAAACGACTTGGATTTGGCGCAGGACTACTTAGCCCAAATTTCAGAGGATTCGCCGGCCTATTTGCAAGCCTTGCTGGTTAAAGCGGACTTGTACCAATCAGAAGGTTTAAGTGAGTCGGCAGAACATGCCTTAGAAAAGGCGTCACAGCTGGCACCCGATGAGCCGGTGGTAACCTTTGCCTTGGCTGAATTTTACTTTACGACCGGTCAGTACCACCAGGCTATTCGCGGTTATCGCCAACTCTTGTTAGCCGGTCAGCGCCGGATTGCCAAGGTTGATATGGCTGCTCGAATTGGAACGGCCTATGCAGCAATTGGAAACGTGGATAACGCCATTGCCTACCTCGAACAGATTAAGCCGATTGACTTGACGATTGACACCAAGTTCCAACTGGCTTTCTTGTATGTCGAGAAGAAGGCTGACGAGGATGCCTTACCACTCTTTGAAGATATTTTGGCTGCAGACCCACAGTACACTTCTGTTTACCCACTTCTTGGACAACTCTATGAACGGATTAATGACCTTGACCAAGCGGAAAAGACTTATCGTTTGGGGCTGTCGTATGATCAAACTAACCCGGTTTTGTATCGCCAAGCCGGGCTCTTAGCCTTTAAATTGGGTCAGTACGACCAGGCGAAAGAAGATTTCAATCAAGCGCTTGCCCTAGATGACCAAGACTTAGCAACTTATAGTGCTTTAGCTGACCTCTATTTGACTCGTCACGACTACGATGCCGTCATCGAAACCATTGGTGCAGCCCAAGAATTAGACTTAGTTGACCCACGCTTTAGCTGGGACTTGGCGCGGGCTTACCATGCCAAGGAAGAAGAAGACAAGGCAGAGGAACAATGGCAGGCCGCGCAGGTTGATTACCCGGCGGATCCTGATTTTTGGCACGACCTCGCTGATTGGTATCACGAAGTTGGTCGACGAAAAGAGGAACTGACTGCCTTAGAAAAGGCTGTTGATCTCGATCCAGACAACTTTGAATTAGCCGACCGCTTAGCTGACTTATCGCTTGATTAAAAAAATGAATGGAAATCCCTTTGTTTCGTGCATTCAGGGTAAAATCTTGCTAAGATTAGATGAATAGTAAATGATTAGAAGGAGGTGGCGATGAAGCTTGAACTGTTACCAAGTGAATTGACGGCTGCCAAGCCGATTCTAAAGCAGATTAATCAAGCCGGCTTTCAGGCTTATTTTGTTGGCGGTTGTGTTCGCGACATTATTTTAGAAAAACCAATTCACGACGTGGATATTGCTTCTTCTGCCTACCCAGAAGAAATTAAAAAGATTTTTAAAAAGACGGTCGATACCGGTATTCAACACGGTACCGTTATGGTCTTAGATCACGGTGAAGGGTATGAAATTACGACCTTCCGCACGGAATCCACTTATACAGATTTTCGTCGACCTGATCAAGTTACGTTTGTGCGGTCATTGAGTGAGGACTTGAAGCGCCGAGACTTTACCATTAATGCGTTTGCCCTTGATGAAGACGGTCAAGTGATTGATTATTTTGACGGTCTGACTGATTTGGCCAACCGACAAATCAGGGCGGTCGGTTTAGCAAAAGAACGTTTTACAGAGGACGCTTTGCGAATGATGCGTGCCCTGCGTTTTGCTGCGCAATTGGATTTTCAAATTGAAGATCAAACTTTAGCTGCCTTGGTGGAATTAGGACCGAATTTAGCTAAAATCGCCGTTGAGCGCATTCGAGTTGAATTTGAGAAAATGTTGCAAGGGTTGGCCGCTGGGTCAGCTTTGAAAATCTTAGTTGAAGCTGGACTCTTACCTTACTTACCAGGGGAAACCGGCTTGATGACGGAAGCCGATGTTTTAAGGGTTGCGAATCAGCTGGAAAGAAAACAACCGCAAAGTGAACAAGTTGTCTGGGCTTTGTACTTAGGTCAGCAAGGATTTGATGGTCCCACTCTGCAAGCACAACTGCGGCAATGGAAGTTATCAAAAGAAGTGATGCAGGCCGTGCTGGCGGTTGGACCACTGTTAGCCAATGTCAACCAAATTGACCGGTGGGCCATTTATGAGCACAATGCCCACGTGAAAACGTTGCTGGAAACGCTGACAATCATGGGAGTTGACCAAAGTGTGACGGAGCGCATTCAAAAGACATATGATAGCCTGCCAATTTATTCAATGAAGGACCTTGCCTTAAGCGGTGGGGACTTGATTACAGCCGGCTTGGCGCAGCCGGGTCCTGATTTGGGTGTGGCATTAAAGAAGATGGAACAGGCAGTCGTCTTAGGTCAGGTAGACAATACCAAAGAGGCCTTGACCACCCTTGTAGAGGAGCAGACACATGGCAACAGTTAAAATGGTTTGGGCGGAAGATGATCGCCATGCAATTGGTAAAGATGGCGATTTACCATGGTCGATTCCATCGGACTTAAAACACTTTAAAAAAGAAACAGTCGGTTCGACCATGGTAATGGGCCGTGCGACATGGGCAGCCATTGGTCGTCCATTACCAAAACGGAAAACGGTTGTTTTAACTCGGCAAGTTGATTTTGATCCCGGCTTTGAAGAGGTTGCCGTGGTTCATTCTCTAGCAGATTTACAAGCCTTGATTGATGATGAAATCAGCCAGGGACACGTCGTGACGGTTGCCGGTGGTGCTCAAGTCTTTACAGCATTAATGCCAATGGCGACAGACTTAATTGTCACAAAGGTTGCCGGTGACTTTGATGGCGATACCTTTGTCGACCCAGTTGATTTGACTCAGTTCACGTTAACAGCGCAACAAGAGGCCGTTGATGGCGACTATCAATTAACCTTTTTAACATATAAACGGAAGTAAGTAGGAGACGATTCCATGGCTAAAGTACAGATTGTAACGGATTCAGCCGCTAAGTTAACCCAAGCAGAAATTGACCAGTACCAAATTAAAGTTGTCCCATTGACCGTGCAGATTGATGGCACAATTTATCAAGATGGGGTGACCATTTCAGCTGAAGAATTCTTGGAAAAGATGCAAGAAAGCGACCAATTGCCACAGACTTCACAGCCTTCAATTGGGGCCTTTAAAGAAGTTTACGATCAATGCTATCAAGAAGATCCCGATGCAGCCGTCTTATCTTTGCACCTGTCATCTGGCTTATCCGGTACGGTAAATGCGGCCGCTCAGGCAAACGCCTTAACAAAAGCTGATGTCCATGCGTTCGATACGTTGAGTGCTGACCGCTCTGAAGCGTTTGTTGTCTTGGCAGCAGCCAAAGCAGCACAAGCTGGTCAGAGCCTGGAAGAGGTTTTGAAGGTGGCGGAAACTGCGCGAGACCAAACATACATCTTCTTGTCATTCCGCTCACTTGACAATATGGTTGCTGGTGGTCGCCTATCAAAGACACAGGGCTTGATTGGTAATCTCTTGAATATTAAGGTCGGTGCTAAGGTTGATGAGGAAGGCAAAGTGGATGTCGTGGTGAAGGGCCGCGGATTAAAGACTATTAAAGCCTTCAACGAGAACGTGATCGAGCAAATGAAGGGCTATAAGCAGATGAAGGCGATTGGGGTAACTTATACCGGCATCAAGGATGAGGCCGAAGAAATGGTCCAACGCTTAAATGCCATTTGGCCAGACATTGACATTCTTTTGTCAGTGGCAACACCAATTATCTCGACCCATACGGGGATGGGCGCTTTGGCCATTCTCTATGAAGCAGAATAAAGAAAGAGTTGATACTAAGTGAAAAAGGGTAAGATAGTTATTTTAACAATTGCCGGGATTGTGGTTGTTTTGGGAGCAGGGGCAGGCGTTGCTTACAGCAACCTGGCCAACCAAACGGGTCCAACGGTTAGCACTAAAAAATCAGACAGTGACCAGTCGACTAGTTCAAAAAAAGTATTAGCAACTAAGTCGTTTACAAAAGACGAAGTCAACGATATGATTCAATCTAAACTACAAAATAGTCAATATCAGGTTAGCCTGGATGGTCAAAACATTGTTGCAACCAGCACGAGTTCGAGTTTAAAGGGACAACTGACGATGACACCGAAGGTTACCAGTGATGGGAACGTTGTCTTGACCGTTAAGAAGGCCAAGGTTAATTCACTGGATGTCCCAGCGAAGGCAGCTCTTGGTTACCTACTGAAGCAAAATGTGGCACCAGCTGGCGTGGCCATTCAACCAAGTCAGGGTCAAATTACTTTGGATTTGTCACAATTAACTCAGGACGGTCAAACAGCTTATCAAGCTAAGCAGATTGATGTCCAGAATGGAATTTTTAAATTTGCAGAGGTAGATACTAGTGCCCAGTAAGTCACGAACTTTTTATGGTTGGTTAATGACCAACCGCAACCCGGTTGCAGCAACCGAGATTCAACAATTTGCTAACAACGCCTTTTTAGACCAAAGTTTTCCAAAACAGTCGACGGACTTTGACGAGCTTTCAAATTACTTGGAAGGTTCAGCGAGCTATTTAATGTCGATGACCATTTTTGATGAGGCTTGGTCCGAATACCAAGCTTCGCGCTAAGAGAAAGATAGGAAGGAAAGTCCATGGGACAATTAATACAATGGTACCCTGGCCACATGGCCAAGGCCTTTCGCTTGATGCGCGAAAACTTAAACTTGGTAGACATCGTTTTTGAACTGGTCGATGCCCGCTTACCGGCGTCATCACGTAATCCAGAAGTGGATAAATTGATTGGTGATAAGCCAAGACTGTTAGTTTTAACCAAGGCTGATTTAGCCGATCCAAAACAGACCAAGGCTTGGAAGGAACACTTTGAAAAAGAAGGCCTGAGTGTGGTCGTCTTGGATACACGGAGTCCGAAGACCCCCCAGACGATGACGAAGGCGGCTAAGTCTGTTTTGGCTGATAAAATCAAGGCTCAGGAAAAGCGTGGAATTGAGAACCGTCCCATTCGAGCAATGCTCGCAGGGATTCCAAACGTTGGTAAGTCAACTTTACTCAACCACCTGGTTCAAAAGAATGTGGCACCAACGGCTAATAAGCCGGGCGTCACGAAGAAGATTGCTTGGCTCAAGACGCCAGCAGGTTTGGAAATTTTGGATTCCCCAGGGGTCTTGTGGCCTAAGTTTGAAGATCAACAAATCGGTCTCCGCTTGGCTTTGAGTGGTGCGGTGAAGGATACGCTTTTCGCCAAAGATGACGCTGTGCTGTCTTTGATTGCTTTCTTCCGGGACTACCGGCCACAAGCCATCATTGACCGCTATCACTTGGCTGATGATGCCTTTACAACAATGTCTGATGTCGATATTCTCTTAGCTATTACGGCCAAGTTGGGCTTCAAGGACGATTACGATAAGGCGGCGGTCCGTGTTTTAAATGATCTACGTCAAGGAAAGTTGGGTACGTATACCCTAGATTTAATTCATGAGTGAAACGATTGCGAGCATTAAAGCGGCTTTAAAAGAAGCCGCATCAGATGATTCACGCTTGGCAACTTGGCGGTTGGATGACCGAAAAGGGGTTCAGGCAGCCATTTTGGCTTTTGACCGACGGCAGGAAAAATTAGCCGAGCAAAAGGCGGCTTTTTTGTCGCGCTTTGCCTTAGAAGAACCACTTTGGGCAGCAGGTTACCAAAATATTGCCGGTGTTGATGAGGTCGGCCGGGGCCCATTAGCGGGTCCGGTTGTGGCGGCGGCAGTCATCTTACCGAAGGACTTTGATCAGTACGGTGTGATTGATTCAAAACAGGTGAGTGAAAAACACCGATTGGAATATGTTCAGGCGATTAAGGACGAGGCCATTGCTTATGGCATTGGCGTGGTCAGTGCGCAGGTGATTGATGAGGTTAACATCTATCAAGCCAGTCGGTTAGCAATGAAGGAAGCAGTGGAGCAGCTGCAGCCAAAAGCTGACTATTTACTGGTGGATGCCATGACGATTGATACAAATCTGCCACAGCAGTCGCTGATTAAGGGGGATGCTCGTTCAAACTCGATTGGTGCTGCCAGTATTTTGGCTAAGGTTACCCGTGACCAAATGATGGCTGACTATGACCGAGAATATCCTGGCTATGACTTTGCTCATAATGCTGGTTATGGGACGGCTAAGCACCTTTCGGGTCTAGCCAAATTAGGTCCAACGCCGATTCATCGGCGGACTTTTGAGCCGGTGAAAAAGCTTTTATCATGATTTTTTATGGAGCGCAAAAATTTTGTGGCTCCTTTTTGCTAGTTAGCTTGTGCTGACACAAGAAATAATTGTTTAATTGAGAAAGGAATTGCTTATGACAGCAATTAAACTGAGCCCGCGGTTAGCCGCAGTAAAAGATTTGGTGAATGATCAGGCGCGCGTGGCTGATATTGGGTCAGACCATGCTTATTTAGCAGCAGCCCTGCTATTGGAAAAAAAGAGTGCGTTTGCCTTGGTGGGCGAGGTTGCCCAGGGGCCACTCGAGAACGCCATCCATACGGTGGCGACTTATGGTTTGTCCGACCGGGTGACTTGTCGGTTAGCGGATGGTCTAGCAGCGATTGAACCAGATGACCAAATTGAAACGGTTGTCATTGCCGGAATGGGTGGTTTGTTGATTGAGAAAATTTTGACTGCTGGTCAAAATAAAGGGCCGTTTAACCAGTTAATTTTGCAGCCAAACACCGATCAAGCGGCGGTTCGACTTTGGCTAAGTCAAAATGGGTACCGAATTGATCAAGAAAAAATTGTGCAAGAAGGGCACCACCGCTATGAAATCATTGTGGCCGTTCCTGGTCAACAGGAGCTGACCCGGGCTGAGTGGACCTTTGGTCCAAAGCTCCTTCAGGCAAAAGACCCAGTTTTCTTGGCCAAGTGGGAACAGGAACGTAATCGAGCAGCTGAAGTCTTGTCACGATTGGAAAGTGCCCAACAAAAGGGCAGCGAAAAGTACGTGAACTTACAAGAAAAGCTGAACTTTATTAATCAGGAGGTTTTTGATGGTCAAAGCAAGTGAATTGATTGAACAAATTGAGGCCTTTGCCCCAAAGTCGCTAGCCGAACCGGGCGACCCAACCGGGTTACAAATTGGCCAACCGGAGCAAGAAATCCATCGCGTTCTGACCACGTTGGATGTGCGACCAGAAGTCGTCCAAGAGGCTATCGATTTAGGGGCTGATTTTATCTGGGCTCATCATGAAGCCATGTTTCGGCCTGCAAAGAACCTTGACTTGTCGGACCCGCAAAATGCGATGTACGCACTTGCGATTAAAAATAATATTGTGATTTATGCCTCTCATACCAACTTGGATGCCGTTGCTGGCGGTCTGAATGATTGGTTGTGCCAGGCATTTGGTATTGAAAATCAGATACCGCTACTACCGGGTGAAGGGGACCAACCCGGGATGGGGCGGATTGGTGAGTTAAAGATTGCTATGACCATGGCTGATTTTGCTAAACAGGTCAAAGCCGTTTGCCAGGTCGATGCTGTGCGTTTAATCGCTAACGATGCGAATAAAGTCGTCAAACGGGTGGCAGTTCTAGGTGGCGATGGTGGTAAGTTTTGGAAAAAGGCGCAAGAAGCTGGCGCTGACCTTTACTTGACCGCTGATTTGTACTACCATGTTGGTCATGATATACTGGCTGCTGATTTTGCCGTGTTAGACCCGGACCACCATATGGAAGCCTTGGCCAAAGAACCAATGGCCAAAAAAGTTCAAGAATGGTTTGCTGGGCAACTGCCGGTGACGGCTAGCCAGAAGAATACTGATCCCTACACCTATTTTTAGGTCTGTTTGCAAGCAGGAGGTTTTGCATGTCTGAGAAGTACCCACAGTTAGTGTCTCGTTTCTTACGTTATGTCAAAGTTGATACTCGGTCTGATGAAGAGAGTCAGACGATTCCGTCATCACCGAAAGAAGTTCAGTTTTTAAAGGATTTGGCCGTTGAGTTAAAGGAAATCGGCTTGGAAAATGTCCGCACGATGAAGGATGGTTATCTCTTTGCTGAATTGCCTTCAAATTTGCCAGATGGTCAGGGAACCAAAATTGGCTTTATTTCTCACGTCGATACGGCTGATTTTGAAAGCGAGCATGTGAACCCACAAGAGGTTGATAACTACGACGGGCACTCTGTTTTGGAATTGGGAACGTCTGGCTATAAGTTGGACCCAGCAGTTTTCCCACATCTTAAGAACTATCAAGGCCATGATTTAATTACAACGGATGGAACCACCTTGCTTGGTTCTGATGACAAATCAGGCGTGGCTGAAATCATCGCATTGGCCGAGTATTTGTTGGCCCACCCAGAAGTAAAGCACGGTCCCGTTCGTTTTGCCTTTGGTCCGGATGAGGAAATCGGTATTGGCGCTAATCATTTTGATGTCGCTGCCTTTGATGCTGATTTTGCCTACACGGTTGATGGTGGTCCATTGGGCGAACTGGAGTGGGAAACCTTCAACGCTGCCCAGGCTGAGATTGTGATTACCGGCCAAAACGTTCACCCTGGTACCGCCAAGGGTGCGATGGTTAATGCCATCCAAGTTGGGATTGATTTTCATAACGCATTGCCTGAGCATGACCGGCCTGAAAAGACAGAGGGGCGTGAAGGTTTCTATCATTTGATTGATATGGCAGGAACACCAGAAGAAGCTACGTTAACTTACATTATCCGTGATCACGATCGGGAAAAGTTTGAAAATCGTAAGAAAACGATGGTCCAAATCGCTGACCAACTCAATCAAGACTTGCAAAAAGACCGTGTGGCCTTGACCCTGAAAGACCAATATTACAACATGGGTGATGTTTTGAAGGATCACCAAGAAGTTGTTGAATATGCCAATGAAGCTATGACGGATTTGGGTATCGAGCCGGATACACAACCAGCTCGAGGCGGAACGGATGGCTCAAAGATTACCTTCTTAGGTTTGCCAACGCCAAATCTTTTTGCCGGTGGTGAAAACATGCACGGTCGCTACGAATTCGTGTCCAAGCAGGTGATGGAACAGGCAACTGACGTTTTGTTGGGTATCCTGACAAAGGCAGCAGGGTCAAAGTAAGATACTTAATTTAGCCTGCTAATATCAAAATTAATGACAACAAAAAAGACTAGGAATTTTCCTAGTCTTTTTTTAAAGCAAGCTGTTGGTGTTTTAGGCTTGGCTGTCTGCCTTTTCTGCTTCTGCAGAATCTGACAAGGCAGGGACCAAGATGAGGGCAGCTTCACCAACGATAATCGTTACGAGAGCTGTCACACCTGGGTTGAAAGTTACGCCGGTCATTTGTCCGACCAAGTAACCAAGAACTTCACCAAACAGTGCACACCAGAAGGCGGCAGTAATATAGCGCATGTTTCCACTTCCTTTATTATTTACCCACTATGATACGCCCCTCTTATAAATTCGCAAGAGAATTTGTCTAATTTAAGGGCGACAATTTCGGATAAGTGTTGGTTAAAAAAGCAAAGTAATCAAAAGGGGAAGGGGGCTATCCTTGGAATTTTTCAGCTAGGCAAACAAATTTTCGGTATAATGTTTTTAGACTATTGACACCATTGAGGAGGACTTTATGTACGCACCATTACAACAAAAAAGCGCTTATTCGCTTTTGCAAAGTCCTAACTCAGTAGAAGAAATCATTCAAGTCGCCAAAGACCGGGGTTATCAAGCGGTCTCTTTGGCGGAAGAAAACGTGCTTTACAGCGTGGTTGCCTTTTACAAGGCAGCAAAAAAGGCTGGCATCAAACCGGTTTTTTCGCTTGTTTTGCAGGTAAATGGCTTGGTGAATGTGGCCACAGCCTTTCCGGTTTTGCTGACTGCTAAAAATCAGGTTGGCTATCAAAACTTGGTTTATTTGTCTTCCAAAAAGATGGCAGACCCAGACCAGGCGCTTCAATTTGCTGACTTGGCTGGTCACCTTGATGGGCTTTCTTTGACTTTGTCACCAAAATCAGAATTGGGGCAGTTGATTGTTGCCGAAGATTCAGGGGCTAAAAATTATCTAGACCAATTAGCCGAAAAGGTTGATGGTGCTGATTTTTACTTGGGCATTAATCCCTTAATGTCGAGCCACCACCAAGATCTCTTAGTTGCCTATGCCACAGCCCATCAAATCCGTTTAATGGCTTGGGACCAGGTCGACTACTTAAACGAGGATGATGCCTTCTTTGCCCAGGTTTTGCGGGCAATCGATCAGGGGACCCAGCTAGAAGACTTAGAGCTGTTAGCGCGCGAAAAAGGGGCCTACTACTTACGGCCACAGGTAGATATCGCTGAATCGTATCAAAAGAATGCGGCCTTGCGTGGCGCTTATCAAAATAATGAGGCCCTGATTGAAGAGGCTAACGTTGATTTGGCGTTTAAGTCGCCGGCCTTGCCTGTTTTTCAGCAAGATTCTGGTTTGGATTCCAAAACTTACCTGACCCAGTTGGCCAATGCAGGCTTGAAGAGGCGGTTAACGGGTCATGAGGACCACTTTCAAAATTATCAGGACCGGCTGAACCATGAGTTGGATGTTATCGCGCGGCTGGGTTTTGCTGATTATTTCTTGATCGTTTGGGACATTGTTAAGTACGCCAGAGACCATCATGTCCAAACGGGGTCCGGCCGTGGTTCGGCTGCGGGTTCGTTGGTGGCCTATACATTAGGAATTACAAATGTTGATCCTCTAGCCGAAGGATTGCTATTCGAGCGGTTCTTAAATCCTGAGCGAGCGTCGATGCCCGATATTGATATCGATTGGCCGGATGACCGTCGTGATGAAATTCTGGCCTATCTCCATGATAAGTACGGTCAGGAATCCTTTGCGCAGATTATTACCTTTGGTACTCTGGCTGCTAAACAGGCCTTGCGTGATACCGCCCGTGTCTTCGGCCTCGATGCCAAGGCGCAAAAACGACTTTCAGAAGGAGTGCCAGCCGGTAAGAACGGCCGTAAGGTACCGTTGAAAGAAGCCTGGGAGGCGCCTGACCAAAAGCTTAAGCAAGCGATTTATGACTTGGACTTTGGCCAATTGTTGATGAAAACGGCTTTGGCCATTGAAAACTTACCCCGCAATTATTCAACCCATGCTGCCGGTGTGGTTCTTTCAGACCAACCGTTAGTCGATACGTTACCAGTTCAAGTTGGTAACGATGGCTACTTGCTGACCCAGGTTGAAAAGGGGCCAGTTGAAGAACTTGGCCTATTAAAGATTGATATTTTGGGCCTGACAAACTTGAAAATTTTGGCGCAAACGATTGCCTTGGCTCAAGATGGTTTGCCAGCTGATTTTGATATTAAAAAAATTGACTTTCAGGACAAAGAAACGTTGCAGCTCTTTGCCGATGGGAATACGACGGGCATTTTCCAGTTTGAATCGGCTGGTATGAAAAATGTTTTAAGGCGGCTGAAGGTTGATGACTTTCATTTGATTGTAGCGGCCACGGCCCTTTATCGACCGGGCCCTAGTCAACACATCGATCCCTTTATTAAGCGGCGTTTGAAGCAAGAACCTGTACCGACCGTTGACCCTGTTGTTGATCAAATTTTGGCACCGACCTATGGCATCCTGGTTTACCAGGAGCAAGTGATGCAGGTGGCGGCGGTTTATGCCGGCTTTTCATTGGCGCAGGCCGATTTTCTGCGGTCGGCAATGTCCAAGAAAAAGCTTGATCAGATGGCATCGGCCAAGACTGCTTTTATGACGGGAGCAAAGAAAAAGGGCCACCGGCTTGACGAAGCAGAAAAACTGTTCGCCTATATCGATCAGTTTGCCAATTATGGTTTTAATAAGTCGCATGCGGTCGCCTATAGTCAGCTATCGTTTCAGTTAGCCTACATGAAGGCCCATTACCCATTGGCCTTTTATACAGCGATTTTGAACGCTCACCAAGGCGGTGTTGAAAAGGCACAAGCCTATTTGGCAGAGGTCAAGAAACTTGGTTTGAAGGTATTGCCACCAGATGTCAATACCTCCGCCAGGGATTGGTCCATTCAAGATGGCAATTTAGTTATGGGTCTGGGCAATATTAATGGTCTACAGACGGCCTTTGTGACGGCACTGCTCGAGAGCCGCCATCAGATGGGACGCTTTGCCAGTCTGCAGGACCTCGTCAAGGCCTTACCCGAAAAATTTCAAGACGAAAAGTTTTTAAATCAGCTTACTTATGCTGGGTCACTTGATCATTTTGGCTATAACCGGGCAGAACTTTTAGCGAACTTGCCGGATTTGATTAATGCGGCTAGCTTCGGTGACTTGGTCTTATCCGAGACGAAAATCAAGAAACTAGCTGATTTACCATTAGTGGAACGGCTACAAACGGAAAAAGAGGCCCTTGGCTTTAATTTATCGGGTCATCCAACTGAGGCTTTTCAGGCCGATTACGACCGGGGATCTGTGACGGCCATGGTTAATTTAGTTGCTGGGCAGAACGTCAAAGTTTTAGGCCTCGTTAAAAATGTCAAAGTCATCCAGACGAAGCGGGGTGACGATATGGCTTTTGTTAATTTAACTGACATGACTGGCAGTGTGGACGTCACCATCTTCCCTAAAGTCTATGACAAAGTAAAATCGACCTTAAAGGTTGGACGCTTAGTGCGGGTAGGTGGCAAAACGGAAGTTCGTCAGGGGCTGTCTGTTATTGGAAACTTTGTCGACGCTGTGGCTGCGAGTCAAAGCCAAAGCTGCCAAGCTGATTTGGATAAAAAGCATCCGGTTCATCAAGAGGCGGCATCAACATTAAAGGCTACTCAGTCAGGCACTTGGTTTTTACGTTTAGATGAAGACCATGATCAGGAGCCAATTAAAAATCAGCTTTGGCGAGTGATGCAGCAAAATCCAGGTGAATACCCGGTGATTTTGTATTGGCCGAAGACAAAAATCAGGCGAATGTTACCACAATCTTACAATTTAGCCGGACCAGACCAGTTAAAACGGGCATTAGAACAGGTTTTATCTAGTAAAAATGTTGTTTTCCGACAAAAAGACTAAATTGTGTCTTGTGAATTGGTTATAGAGTGTATTACAATATGAAAAGGAAGTTGTTTGTAGGCAACTCACCAAGATATCAAAGGAGCTATTTACCCATGAAAAAGACGAAGATCGTCTCAACACTTGGTCCATCATCAACTGATGTAGACACAATTGTGAAGTTAATTGAAGCAGGTGCTAACGTATTCCGTTTCAACTTCTCACACGGTGATCACGAAGAACATTTGGGCCGTATGCAAGCAGTTGCAGAAGCCGAAAAGATTACTGGTAAGACTGTTGGTCGTTTGCTTGATACAAAGGGTGCGGAAATCCGTACTACTAAGCAAGCTGACGGTAAGATTCAATTCTCAACTGGCGATGTATTCCGTATCTCAATGGACGACAGCATCGAAGGAACAAAGGAAAAGATTGCAGTTACTTATCCTGGATTGTTTGACGACGTTAAGGTTGGCGGACAAGTGCTCTTTGATGATGGTTTGTTAGCTACTACTGTCACTGAAAAGGACGAAGCAAACAAGGAATTGGTTGTTAAGGCTGAAAACAACGGTTTGTTGGGATCACGTAAGGGTGTTAACGCCCCGGGTGTTTCAATCAACTTGCCTGGTATCACTGAAAAGGATGCTGATGACATTCGTTTCGGTTTGGACCACGAAATCAACTATATCGCTGCTTCATTCGTTCGTAAGCCTGAAGATGTTTTGGATATCCGTGCCTTGTTGAAGGAAAAGAACATGGAACACGTTCAAATCATCCCTAAGATCGAATCACAAGAAGGTATCGACAACTTGGATGCTATCTTGGAAGTTTCTGATGGTTTGATGGTTCCACGTGGTGACATGGGTGTTGAAATCCCTGCCGAAAACGTGCCTTTGATTCAAAAGGAAATGATCGACAAGATGAACGTTTTGGGATTGCCAGTTATCACTGCTACTCAAATGCTTGATTCAATGGAAGAAAACCCACGTCCTACACGTGCCGAAGCTTCTGATGTTGCCAACGCAGTCTTTGATGGTACTGATGCAACAATGCTTTCTGGTGAATCAGCTAACGGTGATTACCCAGTTGAAGCTGTTGCTATGATGGCCGCTCTTGATGAAAAGGCTGAATCAGCTTTGTCATTGTACAGCCGTCATGCTGACACTTTCTACGGTGATGATGATGTTGAATCAGTTGCCTCAGCAGCTGCTCGCTTGTCAGACTCAGTTGAAGCTAAGGCCGTTGTTGTCTTGACTGAAACTGGTTACGCCGCACGTATGGTTTCAAAGCACCGTCCTACTGCAATGACAATTGCTTTGACAAAGTCAGAACGCGTACAACGCGGATTGACTTTGAACAACGGAATCTTGCCTATCTTGGCTGACACACCAAAGTCTGTTGATGACTTGGTTTCCAAGGCCAAGGAAGTTGCTCAAGCTCAAGGTTTGGCAGCTGCTGGTGACAAGATTGTTGTTGTGACTGTTGCCCCAATCGACATGGCAAAGTCAGCTAACAACGTTTCTGTTGAAACAATCTAATGATTTACTTGAAAAGTCCGATTTTGTCGGGCTTTTTTTGTTCTAAGTTGTGTTAAAATAAGGTAAGTTCAACTAAATGAGGTGCGGGATTTTTGACAACGCAAACAGAGAAACTATTCACTTTTGAGAACATTGAACAGCAGACCAAATTAACGGGTCCAAAGGATCAACTTCTGGTTTTAATGGAAGAGGGCTTGGCCGTTAAAATGCTCGTTCGTGGCAATCAGGTAGCTGTCCAAGGCGATTCGAACCAAGCTTCTTTGGCGCTCGCCGTTTTGGAAGCACTGACACAATTGATTAAGAAACAAATTTCCGTCGGTCCTGCTGACGTTATCTCTGCGATGACAATGGCGAAGCGCGGAACATTGGATTACTTTTCAGATTTGTATAGTGAAAGTATTATCCGCGATAATAAGGGCCGGGCAGTCCGTGTTAAAAATTATGGTCAGCGTCAATATGTCCAGGCGATTCGTAAGAATGATCTAACCTTTGGAATCGGCCCCGCTGGAACTGGAAAAACTTTCCTAGCCGTCGCCATGGCCATCTCAGCCTTAAAGAAGGGTGACGTCGAGCGGATTGTGATTACTCGCCCTGCAGTCGAGGCTGGTGAATCACTTGGGTTCTTACCGGGTGATTTAAAGGAAAAGGTTGACCCCTATATGCGGCCCATTTACGATGCCATGAATTCTTTAGTCGGAGCAGACCATGTTGCTCGTCTTATTGAACGGGGTGTCCTAGAAATTGCACCACTCGCCTATATGCGTGGTCGAACCCTTGATGATGCCTTTATCATTGTCGATGAGGCTCAGAATACGACAAACGCTCAAATGAAGATGATTTTGACGCGTTTTGGCTTTGGCTCTAAGATGGTCGTCAACGGGGACCCATCCCAGATTGACTTACCACATGGTGTTCGGTCTGGGCTGGTGGCTGCTCGCCGGATTCTCCGCGATGTCAACCGCATTGCCTTTATTAACTTTGAGAGTGGTGATGTCGTTCGCCACCCAGTCGTTGGTCTGATTGTTTCCGCCTATGAAGATGCGGATGCACGACTAGCTGAATTAAAAAACGCACAGAAAGAAGCCAATAACTAATGGATTTAGCATTAATTGATCAGACGAAAGACGGTGTGACACAGTTTCACCAAGACCTCGTCCAATCTGTTTTAAATTATGCTGGTGCCTATCTAGAATTACCAGACAACACTGAGATGTCAGTGACCTTTATGAATAATGATGCCATTCAGGCTTATAATCGCGATTATCGCGGTAAAGACAAGCCAACGGATGTCATTTCTTTTGCCATTGAAGAGGATGGCGATGATAGCCCTGTTCTTCTTGATGAAGAAATGGCCGAAGATATTGCTAAAAATATTGGGGATATTTTGGTCTCCGTTGATATTATCGAGAGCCAGGCGGAATACCTTGGTCACTCCTTTGAACGTGAGCTTGGCTTTCTAGTTGTTCATGGTTTCTTGCACTTAAACGGTTATGACCACATGCTTGGTGATGCCGAAGAAAAAGAGATGTTTGACTTGCAGAGGAAGATTTTAGATGACTACGGACTTACGCGATAACAACCACGGTCAGATTGAAGAGGCTGATTTTCACCCTAAGTCTGCTGTGGAAAAGTTGGCGGAACAAACCAATCCCAAGGCGCCATCAGGGCGGAACAAGAATTTTTTGATTTCAATGTACCATGCATTGAAAGGGATTTTCTTGGTGGTGATTCGCGAGCGGAATATGCGTTTCCATTTAAGCTTCGCATTCTTTATTCTGGTGCTTGGCCTTTACTTGGGTCTTAACCGGTCTGAATGGTTGTGGGTCGTGATTGCGGTCTTTTTGGCTGTTTATGGCGAGTTCTTAAATACGGTGGTGGAAGCCGTCGTAGACCTGGTGGTTGAACGCAAGTACCATCCATTAGCCGGTCTGGTGAAGGATGTTTCGGCCGGAATGGTTTTAGTCGCTGTTGGTGCTGAGTTGATTATCTTAGCTCTGATTTTCCAGCCACACATCTGGCATTACTTTGGGATTGAAACGAATTTCTCTCGTTTCGTCCACCGTTTGAAAGGATAACTTATTTTATGACAAATCCAGGATTTAAATCAGGTTTCGTTGCCATTATTGGTCGACCAAACGTTGGAAAGTCGACTTTATTGAACCGCATTGTTGGTGAAAAAATTGCCATCATGTCGAATAAGGCGCAGACTACCCGAAATAAGATCCAAGGTATTTATACAACTAATGAGGCCCAGGTGGTCTTTATTGATACACCCGGTGTTCATAAGCCCCAAAATTCTTTGGGCGACTATATGGTTAAATCAGCTTTTTCAGCTTTGCATGAGGCTGATGCTATCTGGTTCGTCGTTGACGCAAGCCAAAAGCGGGGCGGGGGTGATAACTATATCATCGACCGTTTGAAGGAAGTAACGAAGACACCGATTTATTTGCTGGTCAACAAGGTGGATTTGTTGCCTAAGGAAGAACTGTTCGAGGTCATCCAGTCTTACCAAGAGGATGCACCGGCCTGGAAGGAAATTTTCCCGATTTCGGCTACAGAAGGGGATAATGTTCCTGAGTTGTTGGAAACAGTCATCGGTGATTTGGATGAAGGACCACAGTACTTCGATTCAGATCAGTTGACGGATCACCCGGAACGCTTCGTTATTTCCGAATTAATTCGTGAAAAGGTTTTGCAATTAACTAAGCAAGAAGTCCCACATTCCGTGGCGGTCGTGATTGATAAAATTTCCTCTGATGATGATGGTTTGGTTAGCATCCAGGCTTCAATTATCGTCGAGCGTGCCAGTCAAAAGAACATTGTGATTGGTAAGCAAGGCCGAATGATTAAAGAAATTGGTACACGAGCACGGAAAGATATTGAGCGCCTGCTTGGTTCTAAGGTCTTTTTGGAAACCTGGGTTAAGGTCGAGGAACGTTGGCGTGATCGACCACAGGCTTTGCAAAGCTTTGGCTACCGTAAGGATGATTTTTAAACCGCTTTACCAGCCACAATAGCTGAGCAGACAACCATCAGCTTGATGGTTGTTTTTTTATGGAAAGGAGGGCCGTGATGGCATTGATTGAAGGTCTCGTCTTGTATACACGGCCTTACCGAGATAATGATCTGTTGGTTCGAGTTTTTACGAAGGAAAAGGGAATTCTGACCCTGATGGCGCGCGGAGCCAAGAAGGCGAAGTCAAAGGTCGGTTTTGCCTGTCAGGCCTATTCCTGGGCGATTTTCGATGGTGCTTATCCAAAAAATAATACAGGTTTGGGTTTTATTAATGATGTGCAAGATAGTCACCCCTATAAAAATGTGGTCGGGGACATCAATGTGAGTGCCTATGCAGCGCTAATTGTAAAGCTCTTGGATTTAGCCTTCGAAGAGGGAAAATCAGAACCGGAATGGTATGAAAAAACGTTGGTGGGGTTTGAAAAACTTAATGAACAGGTGGACCCTCAAGTTATTACCAATATTTTTGAATTACAGCTGTTGCCCGCTTTTGGTGTGGCGCCAAACTGGCAGGCTGATCCGATTTCCGGATCAGTAACGGGAGTCTTTGACTATTCTGAAAAATACAACGGCATCATTGAACGGTCACATTTTGATCTTGATGACCAACGTTTAAACTTGGACCAGAAAGTTGTCTATTATTTACGGCAATTTTCAGCAATTGACATGAATAAGATTGCTAAGGTAACCTTATCTTTAATGACCAAGCGCGGCATTCAACGGGTAATTGATTATCTTTATGACCGGCAAGTCGGGTTGAAGCCAAAGGAAAAGGTCTTCATTCAAAAAATGGCTGCTTTTGAAGGGCAGCTGACCATTAAGGCACGAAAGGGAAAGCCATGAAAAGAATTTTAGTTTTACATACTGGTGGAACGATTGCCATGCACGAGGATGTTGATGGTGATGTTGAACAGGGTGCACAAAACCCATTGAATGATGCTCACCTCGATTTACCCGCAGTGGAATTGACGACTGAAAACATTTTTAACTTGCCGTCCGAACATATTACCCCAACCCATATGTTGGCTCTCTATAACCGTCTCAAAGATGCGGAAAAAGATTTTGACGGGGTAGTCATCACGCATGGAACGGATACGCTGGAAGAGACCTCATTCTTTTTGGACGGAACGCTTTCCTTTGAAATTCCGATTGTCATGACCGGTGCCATGCGCTCCTCGAACGAATTGGGCTCCGATGGCTTATATAACTTCCAATCAGCTTTGCGTGTGGCAATCGATGAGCAGTCTAAAAACCGGGGCGTTATGGTTGTTTTAAATGATGAAATTCATGCTGCCCGGTTCGTGACGAAAACACATGCAACGAACGTTGCTACTTTTGCCTCACCGATTTCAGGGGCGATGGGTATGGTCAATAAGCGCAAGATTCTCTTCTTTTATGACCTACCAGATAAGCAAACTTATCCAATTAAAGCCGTTGATAAAAGAATTCCGGTTATGAAGGCCTACGCCGGGATGGATGGGCACATTTTGAGTCTTTTAGCCGACTCGGGCATTGATGGTATCGTGATTGAAGCTCTTGGCGCTGGAAATCTGGGTGAGGATGCTGCCCTCGGGGTTTTGAAGCTCTTGGATGCTGGTATCCCAGTCGTGATTGTTTCACGGTCCTTTAAGGGGATTGCGGAGCCGGTTTACGATTACCTTGGTGGTGGCGTGCAGCTCGAGAAGGCGGGAGCCATCTTCGCCTCGGCCGTTAATGGCCAAAAGGCCCGACTAAAACTCTTGATTGGTTTGGAAAATCAGCTAAACACGAACAATTTAAATAATTACTTGCATGAATTTTAATAAAAGTCGTACTTATGCTAGACTATCGCAATAAATCTTTGCTATAATGACTTTACACTAGTCAATCAGCTGACTGGCTAGCCATTGTTGTTTGATTTAGTGAAAGAAGATGCCCAGGAGAGCTTAAATCATGAATTTTACTGACCAAGACCCATTGATTTTTTCAGCCATTCAACAAGAAAGTGCCCGGCAAAACCGGACAATCGAATTGATTGCTTCTGAAAACTTTGCTTCAAAAGCCGTTCGTGCTGCCCAAGGTTCGGTATTGACGAACAAGTACGCGGAAGGATATCCCTACAAGCGTTACTATGGTGGAACGGAATACGTTGATATCGTTGAACAAGCTGCGATTGATCGTTTAAAGGAATTGTTTGGTGCAGAATATGCCAACGTGCAACCACATTCTGGTTCACAGGCAAACGCAGCAGCCTACATGGCCTTTTTGAAGCCAGGCGATACAATTTTGGGTATGGATTTGGATGCTGGTGGTCACTTGACTCACGGAGCCAAGGTAAGTTTTTCTGGTAAGGTTTACCATTCAGAAACTTACGGTTTGAATCCAGAAACTGAAACTTTGGACTATGATGCCATCATGGCACAAGCCAAGGAAGTCAAGCCACAGATGATTGTGGCTGGTGCATCTGCTTATTCACGAACAATCGACTTTAAGAAGTTCCGTGAAATCGCTGATGAAGTTGGGGCCTACTTGATGGTTGATATGGCCCACATTGCTGGTTTGGTTGCAGCTGGTTTGCACCAAAATCCAGTTGGCATTGCTGATGTCGTGACATCAACAACCCACAAGACTTTGCGTGGCCCACGTGGTGGGGTAATCTTGTCACAAGAAAAGTACGCAAAGCAAATTAATTCAGCTATTTTCCCTGGTTCACAGGGTGGACCTTTGGAACACGTGATTGCTGCGAAGGCTGTTGCCTTTGGTGAAGCATTGCGTCCAGAATTTAAGGACTATGCAAAGCAAATCATCAAGAACTCACAGGCAATGGTTGCAGTCTTTGAAAAGACTGACGACATCCGTGTTGTTGCTGGTGGTACTGATAACCATCTCTTTAACTTGGATTTGACGAAGACTGATTTGACTGGTAAGGAAACACAAGAATTGTTGGATCGTGTCTCAATCACGACGAACAAGGAAGCCTTGCCAAATGAACAGCGCAGTCCATTTATTACTTCTGGAATTCGTATCGGAACACCAGCCATCACGACTCGTGGTTTTGATGAAAACGATAGTGCTGAAGTTGCTCATTTGATTGTGGAAGCAATTCACAACCATGACGATGAAAAGGCATTAAAGGACATTAAGAAGCAAGCAGAACGCTTGGCAATGGCACACAAGTTGCCTTAATGACCAATAATGGTATAGAATGATGAAAAGCTGTTAATGCAGCTTTTTTTCTTTGAATCCGCTGGAGGTGAACAGATGCCTGACAAAAAGACGATTCGCCAGGAACAAAAAGCCAAGTTAAAGGCCTTGAGCCCAATAGCAAAGGCTGAACAAGAAGAACAGTTATATCAAAAACTGTTTCAACAACCAGCCTGGCTTCAGGCGCAAACTATCGCGGTGACGGCATCGCTTCCTTTTGAAGTGGAGACAACACCGATTATGGAGGCCGCCTGGCAGGCCGGTAAAACGGTTGGCTTGGCGAAGGTGGTTGATCGAGAATTAACCTTTGTTAAAATCAGTGCCGATAGTGCCCTGACAGCTGGTGAAAGTTTTGGTATTTTAGAGCCCGAAAATGGTCAGGAACTGAAGAAATCAGCAATCGATTTGGTCTTAGTACCAGGGCTCGCCTTTAGTGATGCCGGCCTTCGGGTCGGCTTTGGTGGGGGCTATTATGACCGTTTTCTCGCCGATTACGAGGGGGAAAGTATCAGCCTCGCTCTGGCAGAGCAAAGACGAGCTGATTGGGTACCTGACAACTTTGATGAAGTTGTCGGCCAGGTTTTGACTTTAGCAGACGAGTAATGATGACATAAAATTTCGATGAGAGACCTGACGATGACGTTGGGTCTTTTTCTTAGCAAATTTTTACTGATTTTTCCTTGCGAAAGCGAACATCTGTTCGTATAATAAAAACAGACTTACTGAGGAGAAACCTGTCGGATGACTGCTAACGATTTTGCAAAAATTTATCAAAATGAAGACCGGCGGGTTGTCTTTCTAATCGATTCAAAAAGCTTTTATGCCAGTTGTGAAGCGGTTGAACGCGGTTTAAATCCGCTGAAGGCCATGCTGGTGGTGATGTCACACCAGGAAAACGACACTGGGGGTCTGGTCCTGGCCTCGTCGCCAATGGCTAAGAAGCGACTGGGGATTTCCAACGTTACCAGACAAAAGGATGTCCCAGATGTTCCTGGCCTAATCAAGGCGGAGCCGCGGATGAACCTTTATATCAAAAAAAACTTAGCCATTAATGCTATCTACCAACAATACGTTGACGATGACCACTTATTACCGTATTCCATTGATGAATCGATTTTGGATATCACCGATTTTTGGCATCTATTTGGTAAGAACCCCAGAGAAGTCGCCCAAAAAATTCAACGGCAAGTCCTGGCTGAAATGGGAATTTACCTTTCAGTTGGCATTGGGGATAGCCCTGTTTTAGCCAAGTTAGCCTTGGATTTAGAAGCTAAAAAGGCACCACACCTACTGGCCGAGTGGCACTATGAGGATGTACCGGAGAAGTTGTGGCCCGTGACAAACTTTGGTCATGTTTGGAGTATTGGGTCAAAAACGGCACAAAAATTGCAGCGGTGGGGCATTGCAAGCATTGGCGATTTAGCCAAGCAAAATCCATACGTCCTTAAAGAGCGCCTTGGCTTAATGGGGGAGCAACTTTATGCCTTGGCGTGGGGCATTGACCGGTCTGATTTAACGGAAAAGATTACTCCAAAAGATAAGTCCTATGGGAACTCACAAGTCTTACCAGAAAATTACCATGATGGAGCGGCCATCCAAGTGGTGGTGCAAGAAATGGCAGACCAGGTGGCAAGTCGCCTCCGAGCGCACCAACAACAAGCAACCCTGGCGTCACTATATTTGGGTTATGCGGACCAAGGAATCGCTTTCAATACGCGTCATAATCCCAAAACAGGTTTGCATCAGACCGTTCGTATCGAACCGACTAACCGCAGTCAAACCTTAATGGCCGTTTTGAAACGTATTTTTCAAGAGAATTGGTCGGGTGACCCAGTTCGCTATATTGGAGTTTCTTTTTCTGGTTTGGCAAGTGAAAGCGTACAAACAATTTCACTCTTCGACAAAGCGCCTAGCCCAACAGATCAAGAGGAAGACCCGGTTGATACGGTGGTTGACCAAATCCGCCGGCGCTTTGGCGCGGCGAGCCTGGTTCGTTCAATTTCGTTGGAAAAGGGGGCCACGGCGATTAGCCGAGCTAATTTGGTTGGGGGCCACAATGGGGGAAATGCTTATGAGTAAGGATTTTTCTGCTAATCCAGACTGGTTAGCGACCGTCGCTGGCTACTTTGACCATGATTATCGCGAGCGAGGGAAGGTCAAGTGGAATGGCTTTTTTCTTTCGGATCACACTGCTGGATTAAAAAATCAGAAGACGGATCAAGACCAGGCAGATCAGACAAAGTTGCATGAGGCCATGGCATATGAGCAAATGCAGCAGGTAGTTGCTTTGGCTTATCGGAATTCACAGCGATTGGTTGTCCAAGCGAACAGTTTCGATATTGAGGGACGGGCCAGTCCTGTGGAAATTGGTCGAGTAACAGGCTTTTTTATGGATGGTTTTTACTTAGATAAAGAACCAAAAAATTGGGAAGACTTGCAGTTTGTGGAGGTTGATCATGGTCGAAAATGAATTAATAACTGAAATCTTAAAGGAAATGGCACCATTATTTAAACGGGCTAAAAACACCGTTTACGAATTACGAGTGGTAGACCAGCGCTATGCCGGACAAGTTAATTTTTTCTTTGAGTGGAATCAGGTTGGTCGCTCAACTATTTCTCGTCAAATCTTAACCGTTCCCAGAAGGCGGGTGAAAGATTTGGAAGGACTGATTACGACTTTGAAGTCCAAAACGATGGTGAAGGTGACGTTAGTATAATCGCTGGCAAATCAGCACTAGGCATCTTTTTATTAATAATTGTCTGTTGAATGTTACAACTGTGCAAATTCTTTTACATCTTTGTAAAACAAGGTTATAATATGGCTATAGCAAAGTAGAACAGGAGATGTCTTATGTCAGTAACAGGAAACACAGTTCCAGCAAGCATCGCAATGTTGAAGGTGCTTGAAGATTGGGGTGTTGATCACCTCTTTGGCTATCCTGGGGGTTCGTTTAACTCCACCATGGCAGCCCTCGCAGAGCGAAAAGAACAAATTCACTATATCCAAGTTCGCCATGAACAAGTTGGTGCTTTGGCAGCCGCAGCGGATGCCAAGCTCACTGGTAAGATTGGTGTCGCCTTTGGGTCAGCCGGACCTGGAGCTACAAACTTGTTAACAGGTCTTTATGATGCTAAGGAAGACCATGCACCTGTTTTGGCCCTTGTTGGTCAAACGCCACGCGCGGTGATGAACTCACACTTTTTCCAAGAATTCAACGAAGATCCAATCTTTGAAGATGTATCCGTTTATTGCCGAACTGTCATGACGGCTGAAAGTTTGCCACACGTGGTCGATCAGGCCATTCGTGAAGCCTACAAGCATCAGGGTGTCGCAACGGTGATTATTCCAAACGACTTGGGCTACGAACAAATTCCGGATATCGCTTATGGTTCCCATGGAGCCACAGATGATAAGAAGACGCCACAGCCAGAACCAACTGCTGACGAAGTTGATCAATTCTTAGCATTGGTTAAGGAAGCCAAGCGACCAGTTATTCACGTTGGTCGTGGAATTCAAGAAGGTGGTGACGTCCTGATTGAATTATCAAAGAAATTGCAAATTCCTTTGGTTATGACCGGTTTGGCAAAAGGCCATGTCGATGAAAGCTATGCAGGAAACTTGGGCATGGCCAACCGCGCTGCCTCAAAGGCTGCCGATGAAATCATGGCGAGCGCTGATTTGTTGATTGCCATTGGGGCTGATTTCCCATTTGCCAAATTAGTTTACACGACCCATCCGTTTAAGTTCGTTCAGGTTGATAACGACCGCACAGAACTTGGTCGCCATCATAACCTCGATTTGGGTATCTGGTCGGATGCAACTGCCTTTGTCCAGGCTGCCTTGGACCGTAGTGAACAAGCACCAGAATCTGCATTCTTCAAGGCCGCTTGTGCTGACAAGGAAAACTGGTTTGCTTACCAAAAGCAATTGCAAGATGATACCCGTGAGCCGCTCCGAGCTGAACCAATTTACAAAGAAATTAACCGTGTTGCTGACCCGGATGCCGTTTTTGCCATTGATATTGGTGACAATATCATTAACTCCTTCCGTCATTTGCATGTGACGCCAAAGAATAAGTTCGTGATTTCTGCTATCTTTGCTTCTATGGGTTCTGGACTACCAGCTGCTTTGGCTGGCCAATTGTCATACCCTGGTCGCCAAGTTTGGAACATCGCGGGTGATGGTGCTTTCTCGATGATTATGCAAGATTTGCTGACCGAGAAGAAGTACGATTTGCCAATTATTAATGTTATTACGGCCAACAAGACGTTGAACTTTATTAAGAGTGAACAAGATGATGTGGCTATGTATCATTCAGGAATTGATCTTGCTGATCAAGACTTCGCCATGATTGCCCAGGGAATGGGTGTTGAATCAGTGACGGTTACCAAGGCCAGTGAATTACCAGCAGCCTTTGATAAGGCGATTAAGGTCACGAAGGCTGGTCGACCATTCTTGATTGAAGCTAAAATTTTAGATGCCCGTTCGTTGCCGGTCGAAGAATTACAATTAAAGCAGACCGACCAGGGTATGGAAGAAACGCTCAACCCAACTTATAACAGTAACCTTGATTTGCAACGACCAAGTTCGGTTCGTGAATTCTTAGATTCATACGATGGTCAAAACTTGAAAACACTCCCAGAATTCTTTGAAGAATACGGCGTTGAATGGTAAACTTATAAGCTAGCTTATAATAAAAGTCTTCTTTTGAAGGCTTTTTATTTTGTTTATAGAAAGCATTGCCTGCTTAAAGAGAATCGGTGTAAAATAGAGCGCAAAGGAGCTTGATTATGCCAAAACTTGTTTTACTACGTCACGGTCAAAGTGAATGGAACCAGTCTAACCGTTTTAATGGTTGGATCGATACTTATTTGTCTGCAACTGGCAAAAAACAAGCACAGGATGCCGGGCAGGCGCTCTTAAAACAGGAAATTCATTTTTCCCGAGCCTATAGTTCAGTTCTTAGTCGGACGATCATGACCATTAATCGCATCTTGGATGAATTGGGTCAATCATATATGCCGCTAACGAAGTCATGGCGGTTAAATGAACGCCATTATGGCATCTTGCAGGGTGAGGATAAGGATGCTATGCGTGCCAAGTATGGTAAAGAGCAGGTCCAAATCTGGCGACGGTCTTATTCTGTCTTGCCACCTAAACAGCCGGCATATGATCCAACAGTTACCATTGATGGCCGAACTTACCCGGCTTTTGACCACCGCTATGCCCAGGTGCCATACGGTCTTTTGCCACTGAGCGAGAATATTCAAAGTACAGAAGTTCGAGTTCGACCACTTTTTGAAGAGGAAATTGTGCCCCGGTTGCGTGCGGGAGAAGACGTCTTGATTGTTGCCCACGGAACGTCCGTCAGAGCATTGACGAAGCTTATAGAGGGTTTGACACCGGACCAGGTAACCAAAGTCGAAATTCCAAACGGCGAACCAATTATTTATGAATTTGATAAAAGTTTATCTGTTTATAAAAAGGAAATTGTGCGCTCTTCTGTCAAATAATTTTAAAAATCAGTTCTGATTTCTTTATGCTATTTGTTGTATTTTTAAAAATAGCACAAATGATTAGCAACTATACCAATTGAGACAAAGTTGAATTATTTTCAACAAATAGGGATAATGTCGCTAATAAATATTGAAAGAAATCGGAGTCCCTACCAAATGAATTTTCAAACTGTTGTGAATAGTCGGTGTTCCATTCGCTGGTTCAAAGATCAAGAAGTTGCCACAGAAACGTTGCAGACAATTGTCGAAACGGCACAGAAAGTCCCATCTTTTGTAAACTCGCAACCAGTCCGAGTGGTGATTGCCACTGGCAATACCTTTGCAACGATTCGAGAACAACACTTACAATCCGTTTTGAACCAAACACCGAGTCAATCAGTATTGCCATATCAGCCAATTCCAAAGTGGGACGATGGCGCCAAAGCGAATATCATGGGGTGGTTTGCTAGTACCAAGGAACAAATTGGTGATGATTGGGGTACAATGATGGGGAAGGCAGGTGCCAACCTTTATAATGCCCAGGCAATCGTTTACTTAACTTTGCCGAAGGATTACCCTGATTGGTCATTGGTTGATTTGGGCGCTTTTTCAGAAGCATTGATGCTGGCTGCCCAAGACGCAGGGGTTGATTCTTTGCCAGCCTATGAATTCGTTAAATTTGCTGATGATTTAATGGCACCGCTCAAGTTAACAGATGACCAACAGGTTGTAATGGGCGTTGGGCTCGGTTATCGCGATGAAGATAGTTTGTTGAATCAAATTCGTTCTGGTCGCATGGACACGAAAAGTATTTTGACAATTTTGGATTAAGTGAAGGGAGATTTTGATGACAAAGACACTTGTTATCGGTGCACACGGTAAGGTTGGCCAAATTTTGGTTCAAGACTTAGCCAAAAATCAGCGGGAAGTTTTAGCGGCCTTTCGGAATAAAAATCAATTGCAAACGGTGGCTGATTTAGCCGGTGTTGAGGGAGTTTATTTTGACCTCGATAGCGACGAACAAGCGATGGCCCAATTTTTCATGGACCATCAAGTTGGCCAAATTGTTTTCACGGCAGGTGCCGGAGACAAGGGTGGCATCGAACGAACGGTAGAAGTTGATTTGGACGGCGCCATTAAAACAATGATTGCTGCCAAAAAAGCTAGTGTTGCCCACTATGTGATGGTTTCAGCTGCTGGAGCAGATGACCGCAGTCGGTGGTCTGCATCCGGTATTTATCATTATTTTATGATGAAGCACTATGCTGATTTGTATTTGCAAAATTCCGGTTTGGATTATACGATTGTTCGCCCAACGCTGCTTTTGGACACTGCTGGTACTGGCAGGGTTTCATTGAGTGTGGACTTTGCTGGTCCCAAAGAAGATTTGCAAATTTCGCGAGCAGATGTTGCTGCCTTTGTCACAGAAGTATTAGCTCATCCTGAACAATCAGCCAATCAAATCTATGATTTAACAACTGGTCATCAGAACATTCAAAGTATTTTTTGATTTGAAATGAAACCGAGGGGAAATCCTTGGTTTTTTATTTAAATTAAAAATAAATGATAAAAGGGTTGACATTCGCTCATAAAGTTGTAAACTACGAATCAACAGATAGAAAAGACAAGCGATAATAAGAACTGTCTGAGTGAGAAAATGATTAGAGAGCGCCTGTTTGGTGAAAGGGCGTCATTTTCAAACTCAAAGACGATCATTCTTTAGCTAGCGGACTGAAATCAGTAAGTCTTGCTCGGTTGGTACCGTTATCAAACCGGCGTATCGCCTTTTTTGGCCGTACGTTTGAGGTTGGACTTTACCGTTCAACAAATTAAGGTGGTACCGTGCGTAAGCGCCCTTAACAACGATTTTTTTCGTGGTTAAGGGCGCTTTTTTATCTGCTGATTTTTTAGAAAAGGAGGGCACCGTGAAGTTTCGTACCGTCGTGAGCTGTTTGTATACTGAAAGGAGCATTAATTATGACAATGACTGAATTGAAGACCAAGGTAAAGGTAGTACCAGCAAAGCAAGAGGACAAATTGGCGCAGGCCCTCTATCATGCTTATCAAGAACGTCAACCGCTTGAGATGACGGAATGGGAGAAGGTTGTCAGTGATGATCAAACTGCCTATCAAGTGCAAGACCAATTGATGGAATTGAAAAATCAGCCACTTGGGGGTTACAAGGTCAGTTTGACTAGCCAAGAAACGCAAGATATGTTCGACTCAAACGAACCATTGTATGGGGCTCAGGTGCAGAATCATTTTGTTCAGTCACCAGCCAATCTTTCGTTGAAGAGCGATTTGTTGGACCCATTGGCAGAGGTGGAATTGGTCTTCAAGGCCAAGGAAGACTTGCAAGTTACCGATTCTTTGGAAGATTTGCGTCGTAAAACGACTGTAGCAGCTGGTGTGGAAGTACCTGATGCCCGGTTTACGGACTGGTTCCCATCGTTGAGCAAGTACTTAGTCATGGCAGATGCAGCGGTTGGCGGTTTTGTGGTTTATGGACCAGAACGAGAAAGTACATCTTTGACCGTTGCTGAATTTGAGGATGTGAAGGCCCATTTGGCCCATAATGGCGAAGTGGTCGCTGAAGGAAGTTCAGCCGAAGTTTTGGGTAATCCACTTAAATCGTTGCAATGGCTAGTTAAAAAATTGGCAGCGCAAGGAAAGACCTTGCATGCGGGGGAACGAGTTTCCTCAGGAACCTTCCTATTGCCCCCACATCTAACGGAAGGAACCTGGACAGCTAGCTTTAACCATGATTTTGCAGACGTTGTGGTGGAAGTTAGTAAATAAACAAACAATTTTGAAATATCAGACAGAATAGTTGTCTTTTTTCGCTAAAATGAGTATAATCATTCTCGTTGGGCAATGAAGGTTGCCATCATGTTGGTCACCTTCATTGTTCAGTCACCCATTTTAGCGGTTCCAAATTGTTTGTTTCAGTGAACAACAATTGGCCGTACCAATAAATTGGGCGGCCTTTTATTTTGAATAAAATCGATCGGGGAGTTTGTGTAACAGACTGAGAGGATGGTAAACCATTGACCCGAACACCTGAACCGGATAATGCCGGCGGAGGAAATCGTATCACTTTTGTAATCGAGGACTCCGTTTTGGGGTGCTCGATTTTTTTCTTTCAAATCAGAAAGGAGTGGTAGTGAACAATTCACGGTGATGATGCCGTGGCGGGATGAAGGGGAGCGCCTTGATCCTGAAAAAACAGCGATGGGAAGCCGTGTTCCGGCGTGAGAGGAGACCAATTAGTCTCGACCGAACTTTCTACTAGACAGGGTCTGCCTGACTGGTTTAACCGCAAGAGTGGGAAAGGAGCGCTGTTTTTCGCTACCCCACTGATTTTAAAAGGAGCGTTTTCAGATGAAGACACAGAAAAAATTATCAACGAAGAAGATGTTAGTGACGGCCTTGTTGGCTGCTTTGGCCTATGTTTTAAATAGTTTTGTCTATTTCCCGGCAATGGCACCTTTCCAACACTTCGTTGATGTCTTAGCCGCCGTTTTGGTGGGGCCATGGTATGGCTTTGCTAGTGCCTTGATTTGTGGTATTTTGCGAATGATGTCCGGTCGGACGATTCAAGCCGTGACGGGTGCTATTTTTGGCCCCATCCTTGGCGGTTTGATTTATCGTAAAACCCACAACCTTTACCTGGTTTTCCTTGGTGAAGTGATTGGAACGGGTATTTTAGGGGCGTTGACTTCTTATCCATTGATGAAGATTTTCTATGGCTTGGACGTCCACAAGTGGTATTACTTTGTGCCATATTACACACCAGCTGCCATTGTCGGTGCTGGAATGGGATTGGCAGTGGTTCTGATTTTTCAGAAGACGGGACTGCTTAAGCGGATGCAAGCGAGCTTGGATTAAATAATCACGGTCAATCAGGGCGGTTTTGGTAATAGGGTTGGTAAAGGGGAGAGTGAGCGATGAGCGGTAAGGAATATCTGATTTTTGACCTCGATGGCACATTAGTTGATTCCATGCCTTTTTGGGAGAATTTAGCCACTGAATTGCTTCACCGACATGGCATTGACCAGTTGCCAGCAGACTTGCATGACCGGATTCAAACCATGACTTTGACGGATTCGGCCGTCTTTATACAAGAGTTATTTGCGTTACCGGTCACAGCAGAGAGCTTGGCGCAGGAGATGCGAGCTTTGATGGACCAACACTATCGAAATGATATTCCGCTTAAGGTTGGCGTGTATGCATACTTACAAAATGCATACCAATCTGGTCGCAAAATCGTTCTGGCAACCGCTAGTAGCTCGGTGTTGGCCAAAGACTGTCTACGTCGTCTGAAACTGCTGCCATTTTTTGACTTTGTTTTTTCCTGTGAAGATGTTGGGCAGGATAAAACGCAACCTACAATTTACCAGGCTGCTGCACGGTATTTTGGCCAGCAACCGAACAAGATTTCAGTCTACGAGGACGCACTGTATGCGGCTTCAACTGCAAAGAGGGCGGGTTTTCATTTGATTGGTGTCTACGACCATCAGTCAAAGAAAGAGTGGACTGATTTACAAAATTTAGCAGACGAAACGATTGATTTTGCGACTGTAGTAAAAGGAGAAAATAAATGAGTGCAAGTGTAGCGATTCAGGTTTTACCAGCGGCCGAAAATGACCAAGAATTGTGTCGGATGGTCGATGAGGTGATTGCTTATATTCAGAGTACTGGCTTACGTTATGAAGTTGGCCCCTTTGAAACAACGATTGAAGGCGATGATTATAATCAGTTGATGGATATTGTCAAAGAGTGCCAACACGTGGCTGTCCGAGCGGGTGCCAAGAAGGTTTCTGCCTATATCAAGGTTGCCTATCAGCCTGATGGTGAGATCTTAACGATTGACCAAAAGATTGGTAAGTACCAAAAATAAAAAAAGTCAGACCTTTGCGGGTCTGACTTTTTTTGAGCTGACGATGATAGAATCGCAGCTTTCATTATTGCAAGAGTGCTTCCAATGTTGGCAAGTCCTCAACTACCTGGGTTGGCTTGATTTCTGCCGGGCTTTCTTTGTGATTAGGATTAATCCAAATCGTGTCGAGTTGATAATTTTGACCACCCATGATGTCGGACGTTAAGCCGTCCCCAATCATCACCGTATTTTCCTTGGTCATTTGTGGGTTATCTTGGAAAATGCGGTCGAAGAATGCTGCGTCGGGTTTAGAAGCACCAATCATTTCAGAAGTGAAAATTTGGTCAAAGTACTGGTCTAAGCCAGTTTCCTTGAGGCGAAGGCGTTGAGTAGCGTCTTGGCCATTCGTACCGGCGATAATCGTATATTGATCTTGCAGGTGTTGCAAAATTTCAGTTGCATAGGGGAGCATCCGATAATTATGGTCACGCAATGTGGCGTATTCTTGCTCAAGTCGGTCGGCATCATAGTCGATTCCAAGAGCTTCGAGGGTCTTTTGAAAGCGTTCTTCAAAAATTTGTTGGCGAGCAATTTCTTTGAATTCATATTGTTGCCAGAGATGGTGGTTGATCTCTTGATAAGTTTTTAGTGCATGGTCTAAATCAGTGCCTGTTAAGCCTAATTCATTTGAAAAAAGCTGACGAATGGCGGCGACTTCACCTCCAGTAAAATCCAAGAGGGTGTCATCAAGGTCAAAAATCAAGTATTCATAGGTCATGCTATAATCCAACTTTCTATACTATAATTAACTTTAATTATGATAACACGGTGGTTAAAAGACAACCCCTTAATTTTTGTTTTATTTTAAAAGAAAAAGGGGCGTTCCGAACTGATTTTAAAAATGATTAAAAAACGTCCTTTGTTATCAAATTTTAATCTTGATAAGCTTGACGAAGCCCCCCTGGTTAGGTGTTTAATGGGGAGGTAATATTTTTTGTTAAAATGCTAACGAAAGAAGGAATGATTGTCTGATGAGAATCGAGAAGAAGCATGTTGTCGGGATTGTCCTGGCAGTCGTGGTTTCGCTTTTTGCCCAATTTTTGAGTAAATATTTACCGCAATTGGGAGCCGAAAGTTTGGCCATGATTATTGGGATTTTGTTGGGAAACACTATTTTTGCTGGTGACCAGTATGGTGCTGGGGTTAAATGGTCAGAAAAATATCCAATTGAGATTGGGATTGCTCTGCTGGGGTCGACTTTGACCTTTAAAACGCTTTCCAAATTAGGATTGAATGGGATTGTCTTTATCATTATTAATATGATCTTGGTGATTGGGATTGTCTTCTTGTTGGGGAAGTATCTGTTCAAGGTTGATGATAACAGTACCATGCTGATGGGGGCGGGGAATGCTGTCTGTGGTTCAAGTGCCATTGCCGCTGTTGCGCCCGTTATCAAGGCCAAGGATGATGATCGCCGAACAGCGGTCGCAACCGTTTCCTTGACCGGAATGCTGCTTTTGCTGACACTACCAAGTTTGTCACACTTCTTATTTGGTAATAATGATCTATTGCGCGGGGCCCTAGTTGGTGGCACTGTTCAGTCCGTTGGTCAGGTTGTTGGAACAGCTTCCTTGATTAACTCAAACGTTGTGACCTTTGCAACGCTGTTTAAGCTGTTGCGGGTCATTATGTTGGTCTTTGTAGTTGTTTTGTTTGCTTATATCGCTAAGCGGCAAAATGCAAAAGAGGCGGTCGAAGAGGACGAAAAGGCTAAAATTACGATTTTACCTTGGTACATCATCGTCTTTGCCATCTTACTGGTAGTGAACTCAATCATGGCTTTGCCAGCTCCAATCCACCAGTTTAGCCACACGGTGTCAACTTTCTTCGGCGTGGTCAACTTGGCGGCCATTGGCTTGAACTTGAAGTGGTCAGTTATCAAAAAGAGTGGCGTCAAGTTCCTCAGTTTTGGTTTCTTGGTCGGCGCTGTTCAAGTTTTGCTCGCTGTTGTTTTGATTCATTTGTTCTTCTAAATATTCGTTGAAAAAAGTCCTGAGTTAACCGTCAGGACTTTTTTGTGTTAAAATAACCGTATTAAGGGCATATGCAGGCGAAACCCGTATCAAATTGCCGTCGAAAAAAGGAGGCTTTTTTGATGCGCATTCATGTTTTGCAACATACACCAAACGAAGGACCAGGGAGTATTGCTCGTTGGTCGCAGGAACACGGTTATGAGATGACCGTTCACCACCCAGCTCATTTTCAAGATGTCTTGCCAAAGGCGGAGGATGTCGATTTCTTAGTTATTTTGGGTGGGCCAATGAGTCCTAATGATGACTTGCCTTGGATTGCTAAAGAACGGTCGTTAATTGCACAATTAATGGCCCAGCATAAGCCGATTTTTGGGGCCTGTTTTGGCGCTCAACAAATTGCCAAGGTTCTTGGGGGAGCGGTTCTCGATGCTCCTTATAAAGAAGTCGGTTGGGCACCGGTTAAGCGAGTTAGTGATCGTATTCCAGGCTTACCAGAGAAAGTGGAAGCGCTTCATTGGCATGAACAGATGTTTACTGTACCTGACCAGTCGGAGCTGTTGTTCAGTACTGATTTAGTCAAAAATCAGGGATTTGTTCTTGGAAATGTTTTAGGATTACAGTTCCACTTTGAACCGGAGGCGGACAACGTCCGAGAAATGGTTGCCAATGATGGCGAGTACGCCAATGATTCTAAAAACGCTTTGCACCAAACAGGTGCTGATATTTTAGCTCACGGTGTTCCAAGCAACAATCAGGGAATCATGTTCTTGCTGTTGGACTATTTAGTTGACCAAACAAATTAAATTTAGGCAAAAATAAAAGGGCTGTCATTGATGACAGTCCTTTTATTGTGCATTGATTTAATTGACTTAGTCTTTAATAACGAGTAGGTGGATCAATTTGTCGTAACCAGTGCTTTCATCAGCATCGCTTACACGTAATGGGCCAGCAATCACTCGGGTAACGCCAGCCAAAACTAGTGTTCCAATAATGACCAAAGCCAGTGTTACCAAAACGGCGATTGCTTGATGACCAAGCAAGTCCCAGTGGCCAGAAATTAAACCAGCGGCACTACCCGGCAAGTTCTTATCAGCGAAGACACCGGTCAGAAGAGCGCCAACGGTACCACCAATTCCGTGAATACCAAAGGCATCCAATGTGTCGTCGTAACCGAAGAAGTTCTTAATTGTTGTTATGCTGACAAAACCAAGGACGCCAGCAATCAAGCCCATCACAATAGCAGCCCATGGTTGAACGTAACCAGCTGCTGGCGTAATTGCGACCAAACCAGCTAAGGCACCCGTTACCAATCCATCGAGTGTGACCTTCTTTTGAATCTGGTAAGCAATCACTCCCCATGAAAGAACAGCTGCTGATGAAGCTACCCATGAATTAAGCAATGCCACAATGGCTTGGTTGTTGGCAGCTAAAGCTGAACCAGAGTTGAATCCAAACCAACCAACCCAAAGTAAGAAGCCACCAACTAAGACAAAGATTGGATTTGTTTGGTGTGGCTTTTGGTCGTTACGTGGGCCGAGAATCAAAGCCAATACCAAACCTGTGACACCAGATGAGATGTGAACAACAGTACCACCAGCGAAGTCAATGGCACCTAACTTAGCTAAGAAACCATTATCCCAAACCATGTGGGCGAGGGGAGCATAAATGAAAATCAACCATAATGTTAGGAAAGTTAACATTGACTTCAACCGCATCCGCCCAACCACTGAACCAGTGATGATGGTAATGGTGATAATTGGGAACATTCCCTGGAAGATGGCAAAGGCACCATCTGGAATGTTCAAACCGCGAGTAGACCCTGAAAGGGAGACGTGGTTCAGTCCCAAGTAATGTAGGTTTCCAATAAAGGAACCAGATCCACCAAAGGATAAGCTATAACCTAACAATGCCCAGACTACTGTGGCTAGACCAATCAGCAATACTGATATACCAACCGTATGCAACAAGTTTTTCTTGTCGCCTAATCCTGCGTAAAACAATCCCAAACCTGGGGTCATGATCCAAACCAAAACGGCTGATGTCAGGACCCAAGCAATACTTCCACTATCCATGTGAATTCCTCCAAGTACTGTTTCCCTGCTATTTATTACAGGTCTTATCATACCGCTTGTTATAACTGTACCAATTTAAATTTGGTAGCTTTCCTGACAAAGATTATATGCCTTGTTAGGCAAAGGGGGGTATATTCGTCAGTAAATATTCGGGAAACGCGATGAATTGCTGACCTGGTGACCGAATACGCCAGGGTTTTTATCAATAAGGAGAACTCATGTTTGACACTGCTGATGATTTTATTCGACGTGATCCTGCTTTACAGCACCGCTACCAGGTTTTGCTTTTCCATACTGGTTATAAGGCGGTCAGGGCTTATCGCAAAAGCCATTATCTCTGGACGCATGGCCACCCATTTTTGGCTCAGCTACTTGCGACCCATAGTAAGAGAAAAACCGGGATTGATATTCATCCCGGCGCAACAATTGGTAAAAACTTGGTGATTGACCACGGTGTCAACGTTGTGATTGGTGAAGAAACTGTGATTGGTGACGACGTGACAATTTACCAGGGCGTCACCTTAGGCGCTCGTTGCGCTGTTAAGGATGGCGTACGGCGTCATCCAACCATTGGCGACCGAGTCTTAATCGGTGCTGGTGCCAAGGTGATTGGGAACATCCATATTGGTCAAGATAGTAAAGTCGGTGCCAATGCCGTTGTTTTGCAAGACATTCTTGCTGGTCAAACGGTTGTCGGCATTCCTGCCCGTGTGGTTAATTGATGAAAATCAGCTAAATTTATTTTTTGAAAACCGACTAGTTGCCTAGAGCAGACAATAGGGTTTTCATAAGTACTTGAGCATTTTTGGCAAATTTAGCTGTGTTGAGTATGCTGTTTTTGAATTGATTGAAACTAAATTATGTATAGAAAAAAAGCAAAGTTAACTTTGCTTTTTTTGTTGCTTTCAGATTACTTGATTAGAATCTGATTTAGTTTATATTGATTGCTAAAAAAGTTAATTCCTGTCGAAACAAGCAGTGTTCCTCGTTATTCATTTGAAAACAATCGTAGCTTCTTTTTATTGCGCTACTATCCTGTTTTCTTGCTATAATAGAATAAACTTAATGAAGGAAAAAGTGCATGGCAGACTGGCAGAAAATCGTTGTAAAAGTTGGAACAAGTACCATTGTGGACCTGGATGGGCAAATCAAATACCCGGTTGTGAACCGTTTAGCTCAAACACTATCGACCTTGCAAAAGGATGGTCACCAGGTGCTATTGGTGACCTCAGGTGCCATTGGAGTCGCTTTGAACCAGATGAATTTGCACCAGCGGCCAAAGGAAATTCCAAAGCAACAGGCGCTCGCTGCCATTGGGCAGGGGTATTTAATGTCTTTGTACCACCAAAGCTTTGCCTTCTATCAGCAGCAGGTTGGGCAGGTTCTTTTGACTTATGATGTCTTTGATAACCCAGTCATGCTAGAAAATACTACAAATGCCATTGAGACACTTTTTGACCAGGGTGTGATTCCGATTATTAACGAAAACGATGTGATTGCCGTTGACGAGTTGGATCACCAACACTCGTTTGGTGATAACGACCGCTTAGCCGCATTAGTTGCGAAGCAAATTCAAGCCGATGGCTTAATTATTTTGAGTGATGTTGATGCACTTTATACGGCTAACCCAAATATTGATCAAAATGCCAAGCCGATTCACCGAGTGGAAGCGATTACGGAAACAATTTGGCTTAGTGCAACGGGTTCAACTTCCGGTTTGGGAACTGGTGGCATGAGCACGAAGTTAGCGGCAGCTGATTTAACGATGAAAAATGGTCAAAAAATGGCCTTGGTGAATGGGAATGACCCGGCCAATATCCTTGCTGTGATTGCAGGAGAAGAAATTGGGACACTTTTTGAGGAATAGATGATGACAACAGTTGAAAAAATTGGCCAACAGGCCAAAGAAGCAGCACAAGTTGTTGCGCAATTATCAATACAAGACCGCAACCAAATTTTATTGTCAATGGCTGAAGCCTTGCGGGAACAAAAGTCAGCTATTATGGTGGCAAACCAAACGGATTTAGAAAACGCGACAGCGCTTTCTGGCCCAATGCGCAATCGCCTAACGCTTGATGATGCGACGATTGAAGGCATCGCTACTTCCTTGGCAGCCGTAGCAGACTTGGATGATCCGTTGGCCGGTCCTTACGAAAACTGGGAACACCCATCTGGATTCAAAATCATCAAGAAAACTGTTCCACTTGGAGTGGTAGCGATGGTCTATGAGGCCCGACCAAATGTGACAGTGGACGCCGCTGCTTTGACGTTTAAATCAGGTAACGCCGTGATTTTACGTGGTGGTAAAGAAGCAATCCATTCCAATATTGCCTTGGCGCAGGTGCTCCGTTCCGTACTGACGGACCATCAATTGAATCCTAATATTATTCAATTAATCACCGATACCACACATGATTCCGTTAACGAATTGCTCCATCTTCGTCAATACGTGGACGTCTTAATTCCTCGTGGTTCTGGTAGCTTTATTGACTTTGTGGTGACGAATGCTACCGTACCAGTGATTGAAACTGGGGCAGGCAACACGCACATCTTTGTGGATGAAGATGCCGACCAGGATCAGGCAATCGAAGTGATTGTCAATGCAAAAACGCAAAAGCCCGCTGTCTGCAACGCCGCCGAAAAGCTACTGATTCATGAAAAAATTGCCGCTGAATTCTTGCCGAAGGTGGCTTCGGCCTTGATTGAAGCTGGTGTTGAACTACGCGGCGACGACCAGGCTGTGGCTATTGATGGCCGTCTCTCATTAGCAACACCAATTGATTGGGATACGGAATACAATGACTTAATCATGGCGATTAAGGTTGTGACCGATATCGATGCTGCCATTGATTGGATTAATGCGCATACCACGCATCATTCCGAAACTATCCTTGGAAAAAATTCACAGCATGTCGCTGATTTTATGAACCGAGTGGATGCAGCGGTGGTGTACCAAAATGTTTCAAGCCGCTTTACGGACGGCTTTGAATTTGGCTTTGGTGCCGAAATTGGGATCTCCACGCAAAAGTTGCACGCTCGTGGTCCAATGGGCTTGCCAGCGTTAACGACTATTAAGTACGAAGTTTTTGGCGATGGTCAAACGCGCCATTAAAATCAAACATCCAGACAATTTCTTATTAAATAGTTCAAAAAGTTATCAATCTTTTTGAACTATTTTTGTTTTCTGTTACGATTTTAGAATAAAAAGGTGTAAACTAAAAATATGCAAAAAAATACCTTTCATTTTAATACAAATCGATTGATGGTCATTATTAACGGGGCTTTGGTTGGTGTTTTAACCGGGATTGTGGTGTCCGTTTTTCGAATGAGCATTGAACACTCGCTTTCGTGGTGGCGTGATATGTATACGTACATTAAAAACGGTCACTGGTCAATGCTTGTCCTCGTTGTTCTTATTAATTTAGTAATCGGCGTGATTGTCGCGCTGTTAGTGAAAAAGGAACCCAATATCGCGGGTTCCGGGATTCCACAGGTTGAAGGGCAGTTGATGGATCAACTGCATTTAAATTGTTTTTCGATTCTATGGCGGAAATTTGTTGCCGGTATTTTAGCTATTGGTTCGGGCCTGATGTTGGGACGCGAAGGACCCTCGATTCAACTTGGTGCTGCCGTCGGACAAGGGGTTGCTGAAACCATCAAGGTTGATCATAGTCAAAAAAAGTCATTGATTGCGGCCGGTGCGGCATCTGGTTTGGCTGCTGCCTTTAATGCACCGTTAGCTGGTGTGATGTTTGTTTTGGAAGAAATTTACCATAGTTTCTCACCAGTTATCTGGCTGGGGGCATTGGCTGGTTCTGTGATTGCCGATGCAATTTCCACGATTGTCTTTGGCCAGACACCTGTTTTGGCAGTTGGACAATTACCAATTATTCCAGTCCGCCTCTATGGCCTTCTATTGATCTTGGGACTCGTTCTCGGTTTACTTGGCTTTCTGTATCAAAAAACGCTCTTGGCCAGCCAGAAGATTTATCAATGGACACACCTACCAAAATATCTGAACGGCCTGATTCCACTAATGCTGGTTATTCCGTTAGGTCTTTTTTGGTCAGATGGCCTTGGTGGAGGTAATAATTTAGTCTTAGCGCTTGGTCACCACGTTCCAGGTATCAAAATTTTATTGGCCATGGTGCTAGTTCGCTTTATCTTCTCGATGATTAGTTACGGTTCGGGTCTTCCTGGAGGCATCTTTTTACCAATTTTGACGCTTGGTGCCTTAAATGGTGCCATCATTGGTCAGATTTTTGTTATTTTTGGTTGGCTGTCTGCGTCTTATCTCATTGATTTTGCGGTTATCGGTATGGCTGCTTATTTTGCGGCTATCGGGAAGGCGCCTTTTACTGCCATCATCCTGATTATTGAGATGGTCGGTTCCGTAACCCATGTTTTGCCGTTGGCCTTTGTCAGCTTAGTTGCTTACCTAGTGGTCGACTTGTGCAACGGTGCACCAATCTATGAATCCTTGCTGAACCGTCTTTTGCAAAATCAGGAAGAGGATGGTGACCAGCAGTTGATTACCTTGGAAGTGCCAGTTTTGGCCGGTACAGTTTTAGAGGACCGTGAAATTCGCGATATTGACTGGCTCAGTCAAAGCTTAATTACGATGGTGAAGCGGGGAAATCAAAGCTTACTACCAGCTGGAGACCTGATTTTACGGCCGGGAGATATCATTTATGTTCGGACGGCACAAGCCGAATCCAAAAAGGTTCGCGCATCGCTTCTATTAAAAATGTAAAAATATTGAAAAGGGTTCAATTCAGTGCTTGCTGAGGGGGCCCTTTTGTTATAATATTTTTTAAAATCAGCAAAGAGGAGAGGGGTCATGCGTTATCAAAAAAAACTCGTAACGGGAGGCGCTGGCTTTATTGGCGCTAACTTCGTTCGTTATCTGCTGAAGCACGATCAGAAAGTCGAAATCACGGTTTTAGATAAGTTAACTTACGCCAGAAATTTAGATAATATAGCCGATTTATCAACTGAACGACTGCATGTAGTGGTTGGCGATATTTGTGACGCGCCACTGGTTGATCAGCTGGTTCAGACTGTCGATGTCGTGATGAACTTTGCGGCGGAAAGCCATAATGATAATTCGTTAGCTGACCCAAGGCCATTTTTGGATACAAATATTATTGGTACCTATACGTTGCTGGAAGCAGTTCGTAAATACCGTGTCTTTTACCATCACGTTTCCACTGATGAAGTCTTTGGTGATCTACCGATTGATTCAACGGCGACTTTTCAAGAAGAGTCTCGTTATCAACCTTCGTCACCATATTCGGCAACCAAGGCAGGCTCTGACCACCTGGTTCGAGCTTGGATCCGGTCTTTTGGTATTCAAGCCACGATTTCAAACTCGTCGAATAATTATGGCCCTTATCAATATGTCGAAAAGCTAATTCCACGGACAATTGCTACTGTCATGAGTGATGAAAAGCCCCAAGTATTTGGTTCGGGGAAGCAGGTGCGTGATTGGTTGCACGTGACGGATCACGTTCGAGGCCTGTTAGCTGTCTTGGAAAGAGGGAAAAGTGGTCAAACATACCTTTTTTCGGCTAATTGTCAGTTGAGTAATTTAGCAGTTGTGCAAAAAATCATGGATCAGCTTGGCCAAGATCCGTCGAATATTTCGCATGTTGCTGACCGTCCAGGTCATGATCAACGTTATGCCTTGGATGCTAGCCGGACGATGGCAGCCCTTGACTGGCACCCGGTCTTCACTGATTTTGATGCCGGTTTAGAAGAAACGATTGCCTGGTACCAGACTCATCAGAATTGGTGGCAAAAAGCGCACTCGATTGTCGAAGTTAAGTACCTTCAGGAAGGACGTCGGTGAAAAATGGCTGAAAAATTTTTTATTCGTGAGGCTACGCTGCTTGACTTGGCTGCCCTTCATACGCTCAATACAAATGAGTTGGGTTATGATTACCCAATTTAGAAGGCGAAAAATCAGTTATTGCAAGTGCTTGAAGATCAACGTCATCATCTACTAGCCGTTGCCGAAAACCCACAGCACAAGGTTTTAGGTTATCTTCATGCCGAAGTTTACCAGGAAATTTATGTTGATTCCGCTTTGAATATTTTGGCATTAGCGGTCAACCAGTCAGTACAGGGGCAAGGAATTGGCTCGGCTTTAATTAAGTGGTTAGAGGAGGCGGGCAAAAGCCGAAATATTCACACTATTCGCCTTAATTCTGGTGCCAATCGTCAAGATGCCCATGCCTTTTATCGACATCTTGGCTTTGAAGAAGTGAAAACGCAAAAGAAATTTGTCTTAGTGAGTGATTGACGGTCTATTCCGTAAAGCAAGACGGAATGTTCGATTGGTAAACGCCTTCCAAAATTGGTATAGGTGTTTTTTAATCAATATTATTCTAATTAAAGTATATAATCGCTGATTTAATAGTGTTTTTTATTAGAAAAAATTATTTTATCCTTTAAAACTTACAAAAATTGTTATAAGTATGCTACAATAATATTAGTCATACTTATTAGTTTAAGAATACTTTTATTCACTCTAATGGCGTCGTACTTTCATACATATCTGAATATTAATTTTGACAGTTAATTGTGCCAGTATTCCAATTAGCTAAAAACCTACATGTTAATCGCAAACGATTAGCCGAAAATGTTCGCTTTTTATCTATGAAGAGACACGATTTCAAAATTCGGGGACTTACACCACTTTATTGTCGGCGCCGAACTTTGAGTAGTATGCAACTGCCAACACGGTCACGCAAGAGAAGACGTGCCGTGGCCAGGAGACCATCTCTGGTGTGATACCTTCTCATGAACCATTGAAAGGAATACTCATGCAAGCATTCCAAAAAGGAGTTCAAGCAACACTCAAGGCTCTTGGGACAAAACCGGACCAAGGGCTTTCGGAAAATCAGGTCGAGAAAAGCCGGCAAGAACACGGGAAAAACGTTTTCGTTGCTGAAAAAAAAGACATCATTAGCTAAGAAAATTTTGCTTAGTTTAAAGGATGTGGCAACTATCATTTTGCTGATTGCGGCCGGGATTTCCTTTGTCGCCACTTATTTGGAAGGAAGTAATAATTACTTCGAAAGTCTGTTGGTGATTGGGATTGTGGTCATCAACTCAGCATTGTCCATTTTCCAAGAAGGAAAGGCGGAGAGCTCTTTAGCCGCCTTGAAGGATTTGAATAAGAGCCAGGTTAAGGTTCTGCGTGACGGTCAGCCGGAATTAATTGATTCGGATGACGTTGTTGTCGGCGATATTTTGCTCTTAGAAAACGGACGATCCATCGCCGCTGATGCGCGTTTAATTGAAGCTGTTGAATTGCAGACAGAAGAGTCTGCATTAACTGGTGAAAGTTTACCCGTTGAAAAAGATGCGGATGCTACTTTTGAGGGAGACAAGGACGTTGACCTTGGTGAACGAGTAACGATGGTTTACCGTGGTACGACTGTTGTTAATGGTCATGGCCTTGCCATTGTCACGGCCGTCGGAATGGCAACCGAAATGGGTAAGATTGCCAGCCTGTTGAACAACGAAAACAGCACGCCATTGACACCATTGCAACGTCGTTTGGCTCAATTAGGTCGTAATATTTCTTATTTGGCCATTATCTCGGCTATTGTCGTTTTGACGCTGGGAATTGCGCAAGGAATGGATTTGAAGCACATCTTCTTAACAGCCATCTCCTTAGCCGTTGCCATTGTGCCAGAAACGCTGCCAGTGATCGTGACCATGACTCTAGCTCTTGGCGTTCAGCGAATTGCTAAGAAGCACGCTATTATTCGTCGATTACCGGCGGTTGAAACGCTGGGAACAACGAATGTCATCGCGTCGGATAAGACTGGAACGTTGACGCAAAACAAGATGACGGTTCGTCAGGTTTGGCAAGCGGGTCAAAATCAGTTATCAGCTACAGCAGATGGTATTACACCTGAGGCCGAGGAAGTTTTGTCACTGGCCGCAATGTCAACGAACGTTGCCGTAGCGGAGGATGAAGACGGTGAAACACGTTTCGATGGTTTGCCAACGGAAGTTGCTTTGGTACGGGCCATTGATTCAATTAAGAGTCGAGACGACTTATTGACTGAATATCCCGTAGTTGATCAGGTACCATTTAATTCAACGAAAAAGCGAATGACAACTGTTCATCAGCGACCAGATGGTGGTTACATTGCCATCACTAAGGGAGCCTTTGATGTTTTGGCTCCAATGTTGGCAAATGGTGATGTGGCCGAAGCCGAAAAGATTAACCAAAAGTTCGGTCGTCAGGCACTGCGTGTGTTGACCATTACAAAGCATGTCTTTAATCAGTTGCCCGAAGAACCAACTCAGGAATTTTATGAAAGTAACTTAGAACTGGTCGGTTTGGTTGGTATTATTGATCCACCACGTCCTGAAACGGCAGCGGCTGTTGCCCAGGCAAGACAAGCCGGGGTTAAGACGGTGATGATTACCGGTGACCACGTTGAAACGGCGAGTGCCATTGCTCGTGAAATCGGGATTTTACAACCCGGCGACAAAACTTTAACTGGTGCCGAATTGGCTCAATTATCCGATGCTGAATTGGATAAGAATGTTAAGGATTATAGTGTTTATGCTCGTGTAACACCAACGGACAAAATCAGAATTATCAAGTCATGGCAGCGACAAGATGCAACGATTGCCATGACGGGTGATGGTGTCAATGATGCACCAGCTCTGAAGGCAGCCAATGTTGGTATTTCCATGGGTCAAACTGGAACTGATGTTGCCCGTGGTGCTTCGGACATTGTGCTGACGGATGACAATTTCGCAACGATTATTAGTGCCATCGAAGAAGGACGAGGGGTTTATGTTAAGGTTCGTAAGACCATTAATTTCCTTCTGTCTGCTAACATTTCGGAATTAATCGCCATCTTGATTGCCATGATTTTGGGCTGGGGTTCACCATTACTCCCAATCCATTTGCTCTTTATCAACCTTGTAGCCGATGGTTTGCCAGGATTCGCTTTGAGTCGTGAACCGATGTTAACAAACGTGATGGATAAGGCACCAATGCCGAAAAATGCATCATTGTTTAGCCAGGGACTTGGCCGACAGATTGCATTAAACGCATCGCTCTTTGCCTTGGTGACCTTAGGTGCCATTTGGTTTGGTCAAAATGTGACCATGGGTGGTATCGCCACTTCAGAAGAAGTTGGTCAGACAATGGCCTTCGTGGTCTTGTCATTAACGTCGATTATTCACGTTTTCAATATCCGTTCTGAAAAGTCGCTCTTTTCAATTCGCTATGGTGCCAACCCATCATTGGTGAACATGGCTATCTTGGCAACATTGATTACCATTGCCGTTTCGGTGATTCCGGGTGTTCAAGGACTCTTCGGCTTGGTTAGCTTATCAGCTAGCCATTGGTTGATGATTGTTCTCTTAACTGTTGTGCCGACAATTATCTTAGAAATCTTGAAAAAAATCAGTCCCAAGCTCTTTCAGGTTTAATGACTAACAACTTACTCGAAAGGTAAATGAGTATGCAAGCGAAATCGAGACCCGAACGCCGAAAAAGAGGCTTCTCCATTAGCAGTATTTTCATTATTTTAGGTAGTTTTCTTGGTATTGACCAAGTTGAAAAGATTTATCCCGCTATTCAGGATAATCTATTGCTGAACTTTATCATCTTTGTCTCGATTTATTCAGGACTAAGTCTGGTCGTATGGGTGTTTCGTAAAGCAAAGCAGCACATAAGCTATTAATAGTGAAAAAGAAGGCCCGTTGCTCAAGCAACGGGCCTTTTCTGTCTAAGGGATTTGACTTTTTATATTGCAATGAATGGAAGAACTCTTAATGGTTTTTCCAAATGGAGGCTAAAACGGATCCCGAGATATTGTGCCAGACAGAAAAAATAACTGCTGAAATGGCGGAAGCAGGTTCGAAAAATGAAATTGCTAATGTGGACGCAAGGGCTGAATCTTGCATACCAACTTCAAACGTAATGGCCTTCTGTTGGGCAGTGTCCATTTTTAATAGTTTGGCAAACAGAAAACCAAATAGATAGCCCAATAAATTATGCAACATAACAATTGGAATTAAAGCAAGTGTACTAACGGCAAGAATCGTTTTTGAATTAGCAGACAATACGGCCAGAATAATCAAAACAATCATTACTTGCGAAACTAATGGCATCACGTTGATGATTTTTTGGACATGCTTTTGAAAGACCATATGAACGGTCAATCCCAAAGCGACTGGAATAACCACAATTTCAAATGCTGATAAAAACATTGACTGGAAGGGCACATCAACCCATTTTCCTGCTAACATTTTGAGCAGCAATGGCAACATAAACGGTGCCAATAATGTTGAAAGCAAGCCAATTGACACGTCCAATGCAACGTCGCCACCGGCTAAAAATGACATGACGTTGGATGCGGTTCCGGATGGGGCAGAACCAACTAAAATAACGCCAACAGCTGCAGCACCAGTTAAACCAAATAAGTGTACTAACAAGAATGCCAAGAAGGGCATAATAACGTAGTGCGCAACAGTCCCCATTAATGCTTGAACAGGCTTTTGGGCTACCCGCTTAAAATCAGCTGGTGTTAATGTAATGCCCATGCCAAACAAAACAATCATTAATAAGATTGAGACGGCGGAAAGGTTGCCCACTTTGGTTGTGGCAATCAGTGTTCCGGGTTTAGGTAAAAAGAGAGCAATTAAGACGATTAGCAGGACAAAGAGAGTAAAAAATTTATTAATTATATCTGATAATTGTTTGGCTTTTTGCATATTTTTTCTTTCCTTTTTTGTTAATAGACTCCTAAAACAAGTTTGGCATAGTCACTCATCATGTTTTTATTCCACGCTGGATTCCAAACGAGTTCGACGACGACTTTTTCGACCTCAACAAGATTCATTAAGGCACGTTCAATCATGGTTTCTAAAACCTCTGTTAAGGGACAGCCCATTGTGGTTAGTGTTAATTGAACGGTTACGCAATGATGATCATCCATCGATAATCCGTAAACTAAACCGAGATTGATGATGTCACATTTCAACTCAGGATCAATTACTTCTGAAAGCGCCTGGACCATTCTGTTTTTAAGGTCTTCTGTTTCAGTTTCCATGAAGGACACCTCGTTTCTTTAACCGAAAAGTTCATCAGCTCCCTTTAAGACAGCACCGGTATTTGCTGAAGTCACAAGACTTTGGTAGCGAGCAATCCAACCATGCTTGATTTTAGGCTTAAAAGGTTTTAATTGTGTTTTTCGCTCTGCTAATTTTGCATCGCTAACATGTAGGTGGATTGACCGGTCAACCAAATCAATCGTAATTTGATCGCCATCATGAATTAAAGCGATTGGCCCTTGATCAGCTGCCTCGGGACTGATATGTCCAACTGAGATACCGCGAGTTGCTCCGGAAAAACGCCCATCAGTAATCAAGGCAACTTCTTTTCCGAGTCCCATCCCAGTTAAAGCGGATGTTGGACCAAGCATTTCGGGCATGCCTGGTCCTCCCTTTGGTCCTTCATAACGGATAACCACTACGTGACCGGCATGAATTTGACCAGCATCAATGGCCTTGACAGCGTCGCCTTCTGAGTCGAACACAATGGCTTCTCCCGTAAACTGTTTGACACTGGCATCGACCCCACCAGCTTTAATGGCTGCGCCATCCGGTGCAAGGTTACCGTAGAGGATGGAGATGCCACCTTCTTTGGAATAAGGATTTACATCAAAGCGCCTGATAATTTCGTCATTTAAAATTTCGTGGTTAGCCACGTTTTCTCGAATGGTTTTCCCAGTCACGGTCATGCGATCAGGATGTAAAATATTACCCATGCGGACAAGTTCGTTCATGATTGCTGGGATACCACCCGCTTGATGAACATCTTCCATCGACCAGTTGGATGATGGCGCAATTTTGGCTAGATAAGGGACTTTTTTAGTAATTTTATTGATATCTTCTTGGTTATAGTCAATTCCTGCTTCATGAGCAATTGCTAAAACATGAAGAACAGTATTTGTTGAACCACCCATGGCCATATCAAGCGCGATGGCATCGTCAAGCGCTTCTTTGGTAATCAAATCTTTTGGCTTCACGTTTTCTTTGACTAAGCGCATTAGTTGCTTAGCACCTTCGCGAATCAGGTCACGTCGTTCCGTTGAGGTTGCCAATGCTGTTCCGTTATAGGGCAGGGTAACCCCAAGCATTTCCATTAAGGTGTTCATTGAATTAGCTGTGAACATCCCCGCACAAGAACCACACGTTGGACAAACGTTTTGTTCCATTTGCAAGAATTCGTCTTTGGTCATCAATCCTGATTTAAATGAGCCAACTGCTTCAAACATTGTTGAAAGGGTAGCAGCGTTACCCTTGGCATCCAATCCGGCTTTCATTGGGCCGCCCGAAACGAAAATCGAAGGGACGTTGCACCGTAGGGAAGCCATCAACATGCCGGGTGTGATTTTGTCACAGTTTGGCAAGAAAAAAACGCCATCAAACCAGTGAGCAGTAATCACTGTTTCAGCGGAATCAGCAATTAATTCCCGTGATGGTAGGGAATAGCGCATCCCGGAATGGCCCATCGCGATGCCGTCGTCAACACCGATTGTATTAAATTCAAAAGGAATACCGCCCGCTTCACGAATTGCTTCTTTCGCAATATCGGCTAATTCCCGTAGATGGGTATGACCTGGGACAATTTCGACGTATGAATTGCAAATGGCAATAAAGGGCTTCTTCATATCCTCGGGATTTTGAACTTGTCCCGTCGCATAAAGTAGAGAACGAGCAGGGGCCTGATGGACCCCTAATTTAATATGATCAGAACGCTGTTTCAAATCATCGCTTGTAACTGTAAAAGAAAATTCATCTTTCATGTTTTGCTCCTTTTGTTCTTGAATTTAATCAAATTCTAATCGAATCGAATGGCGAAACAAGAAAATATTCTAATTTTATATAAAGAAAATAACTATTTTATAGGCTTACGGGTGAAATTAGTAGCAAAAGTTGAAAATTAGACTGTTTCGAATTAAGATTAAAATTATAAAATGATTAGAAAATGGATATATAAAATGGAATATCGGAATGAATTAATTTTGAATACTGTGATTGTCGTCAAGCTACCTATTATTTTTTAATAATTAGTAGTTTATTTTTCGTTGATTGCCTACTAATTAAAAATTGAGTAGGCAGTTAGAGGTGGTTTCAAAAAAGCAGCTAACTGATGTTAGCTGCTTTTTTCATTTCATAGTGGGGAGAATTATGATCAATACTGAAAAGTTTATTGAACGGCGAAAAATGCTGAAGCTTTCTCAAAGTGACCTTTGCAAAGACATCTGTACACAATCGACCTTATCCAAGTTTGAAAATCAGCAGAGTGTGCCAACGTTTGAAATTATGGTTCAGTTATGTGAACGTCTCGGTTTGACCTTAGATGATGTCTTCCCGGTTAGCCGGACACATTCGGTCAATCAAAATGAACAATACCTCAAGCGACTGCAACATGTACTCTTTCATCAAGATGGCCAATTGTCGGCAACATTGTTAGCCGAAGCTGATTTAAATCAATTTAGTCATGATGAACAAAATGACTATTGGCTACTAACTTATTTTCATTTAGTGATTCTAAAGCGAGACTTTGCACAGGCACATGCCATCCAGAAAAAGTTAGCCAATCGTCAATTAGGGGCCATACAAGCGGCATTCTTTCAGGCAACTACCATGTTTTACTACCATCTCAAAGAAGATGGGCGTCGCGCGAATAGCATTTTTAGCAAGTTATCGCAGCAACAGAATCAGACTGATTTTTCCCAACAAGTTGGCTTACAAATGGGTATCTTCTATTTGTTAGCGGAGTTTCAATTACAAAATCAGAATTTTTCAGTTGCCGCTCAAATGGCAGCTGATGGCATAGACGTCGCCAAAATCAATAGTACCACCCTGTTTCTGGAAAACTTTTATTGGCAACTTGCCCAGGTGGGGAAGCAGTATCATTACCAGCAGATTATTATGGATGAATTGATTGAGAGTGCTCGAATTATTGCCAAGATTCATAATAACCAGTTAATTTTGTTATCCATTCGAAATTATCAATCGAGTAAAGCGGAGGTAAGCAATGGCCAATCAAAAAGAAATGCAAAAGAAGATTACAACATCTCTTTCTCAGGTAATTGATCCAGAATTGAAAATTGACATCGTCAATCTTGGATTGATTAATCAGGTAACTGTTCAGGACAATCGCGCAATCGTTGATTTAACACTGACAACATCAGGCTGCCCGTTAACCAAAATTTTAGAAAACGATATTCGCGCTCAATTACTTTTATTGAGTGAAATCCAAGAAGTCGAGGTTGTCTTGACTTGGGAACCAGCATGGCACCGTGGCCGGCTGTCACCCTATGCCCGAATTGCTCTTGGGTTATAAAAGGATATTTGCTTTTTTAGTCAGCCTTTTTTATAATTTTCAATAGAAATTGTTCGCTTTTTGAACGTTTATTATCATAATTCTGTTTCAAAAGTTTCTATTTATATACGAATTCTTGGCTGAATCCTTGCTATTATCAGAATATGGGCTGATTTTTACAGTGTTTATTTTTCTTATAGGAAATTTTTTCTGTTCGCTGGGTTTTAACGGGTAAGATAAAGTCACTCATTTAAGCACAGAGGAGGAAGAAAAAATGGATAAGATTACGGACGCATTGGCAGTATTGAAGAAGGGACAACCAGTCATTGTTGTGGACAACGAAGATCGAGAGAATGAGGGCGATTTGATTGCCCTTGGCGAGAATATTACGCCTGAAACGGTTAACTTCATGGTTACCAATGCTCGCGGGTTGCTGTGTGCACCAATGGCACCGGAATTGACCGAGAAATTTGGTTTACGGCAAATGGTTGATGATAATCATGAAACAAATCAGACCGCCTTTACAATTTCGGTTGATGGTGAACATGTATCAACAGGGGTCACGACTGGTGTTTCTGCTTTCGACCGTGCTCGGACGATTGCCCAATTGAGTAAGGATGATGCGACGGAAAAAGACTTTGTCCACCCAGGTCACACCTTCCCATTGGTGGCAAAGTCCGGAGGTGTCTTGGAGCGTAATGGACATACCGAAGCGGGTGTCGATTTGGCCAAATTAGCTGGAACCGCACCTGTAGCGGCAATCATCGAAATTCTTTTACCAGATGGTCATATGGCTCGTCAGGCTGATTTAGTGCAATTGGCCCAAAAGTGGCAATTACCAATGATTTCGATTGCTGATTTGCAAGTGTACTTACGAGAGCAAGCTTAATTAAAAGCGATTGCTGAATGATTAAAGTAGAGTTGAGAATGTAAAAAGGGGTGGGGGACCATGTCGAAAGATGTCTTTGCGGAGGTTCAACGTTTAGGTGCCATGATTCGTGAATTACGTGAAATTCGTGGCATGTCTGCCAATGATTTAGCCGAAGCAACGGGTTTATCGACGAGTGTGATTTCAAAGTTTGAACGTGGTCAAACAGATATCCATTTGAGTACCGCTATTCAATTATTGCGTTATATGGGCTTAACATTGGCAGACATTGGTGAAGCCAATGTCTTTGATGGTTTTGCCATTATTGATTGGGCTGAAAAAGCTTATCGGTTTGTTGATGATCAACGGGTTTTGAAACGAATCATGGTTCGTTTAGCGCAAAAAGAACATCTGCTTCGTCATGAACAAGTTTTGGAAACGATTATTATGCTGCGACTGGGTCAACCCGTGCGTGCGGATGAAGAATTGTTTAGCTATTTTAGGATATCGAAACGTTTCTAAGTTTTGATGCTTACCTAGTTCTCCTTGCCAGACCTTATTTACCTGCTTGGCTTGTCCAACATATTGGTAAAAAATTAGGCACGTACAGTTCACAACAGATGCCAATTGTACAAATTGCCCAGGAGCAATACCATCAAGTTGTCTCTTAAAAAAAGAATGAAATACTAAAAAAGCTGTAGCGCTGATATGAACGCCGAGATTTGGACAAACAAATTTCGGGGTTCATATTTACTTACAGAAACAGTGTTGCAGCTTTTTAAGTGGATTATGATGATATTATTCTCGTTCGGGAATAGGGACAGTCGTAACTTCATTCCCATGTTCTTGAATCATTTCGAGGAGATTAAGGGTTTTCAGCCAGACCGTTGCCGTGTTTTCATTTGGGTGAATCCCGATTAGTCCGGGTTCTTTTAAAAATTCCTCATCAAGGAAAAAATTGACCTGGCGGTCTTCATCGTTCAGGAGACCAAAGGGAGAAACCGAGCCAGGAATTAAGCCCATTAATCTTAGCAAATCTTCTTCTGAAGCAAACGATAATGGGCGAGTCTGATTTTCCTTGCGGAAGGCCTTCAAGTCAACTCTTTTATCTCCCTTAACGGTAATCAGATAGTAATTTCGTTTCTTATCATCACGGACAAAAAGATTTTTTGCATCGGCGTCAGGGTATGGTAAATCAACATCAACAATGCTATCCATACTAAATAGCGCTTGGTGTTCGGTAATTTCGTGCCAAACATTTTTTTGCTGCAAATACTCAAAGACTTCACTTTTATTCATGCTTTTACCTCGGTTTTTAATATAGGTCACATTATATCATTAGCAAGAGTTGCTTAATCATTGCAATTGTTTGAATAACGGCTAAGAATATTGCATAAAAAGCAACATTGTTTCATTTTTACTCGCTATGTATGCTGAAAACGGCTATAATTTGAGGTATGAACAATGGAGAAAGGAAATTTTTATGAGAATTGATACTTCAGAATATCCTACAGGTGAAAACGCTGTCCCTGAAAAACGTGTTAAACAGCTGAAGCTCCTCAGTAAAGCTGCCACATTCACATGTATTGCGATGTATGTTTCTTATATTCCGCAAATTATTAGCAATTTTTCAGGACATCCAGTCGGTGTTTTACAGCCACTCGTAGCGATGATTAATGCATCGTTCTGGGCTGGCTATGGCTGGACTAAAACGTATAAAGATTGGCCAATTATTATTTCGAACGTCCCGGGAGTTTTGTTTGGCTTGTTCACAGTGATAACGATTTATATCCATTAATATCAATATAAAATAAAGAAGCTCGGTCGTGTTGACCGGGCTTCTCTTTCTTTAACTGAAACTGACTAAAACTGGTAAATAAAGGCCAATCAGTGTATAACGAACAATAAAAGTAGAGAAAATTCTACCTTTTATTTGAAATCTATATTATAATGATTACATCCTGAAAGGATTTGAGGGAGTAAAAAAGAAGCGTCGTCTTACTAATTTTTCCAATATATAGCTTATGTGAAAATCATTATTGGGTTTAGACATTTTTTTAAATAAGACGGTCCTGTTGTTGATCACAGCAGGCTTTTTTATTTTCTGATTCATTGCTTCTTTTTTACTTGACACCGCTTAGTAACTGGGTTATAAATAAGTTAACTCAAATGATATTTTTGAGCGCAAAAAAGGGCTTCGGCCACCGCCATAGATTTTGATGCTGTTTTAAAAATTCTTCCTCTTTTTTGATTTGGGATGGCTGGCGGTGCTAAGGGTCAAGGTTCGTTTATGGGCCGTATGGCAGCACCGGGAGTTGCATTGGGAGCATTAGCAGGTGCTGGAGCTACTAAATTAAATGAGCAGCGTAAGATTCGCCAAGAACGTGCTCGGCAAAATGATCAGCCAAAGGAAAATCCGGATAAGCCAGTCGTCGATCACAGGAAGCAGGATCAAGAATCGGCAGAAAAATTATCCAAGGCTGATACACCTGAGGAATCTAACACTGACAGTAATCGATCAGCGGGTGGCGAAGATAAGGGTCAATCTGCTGATGCTGGAAACTCAAGCAACACAGCAAATGATAAGCGCGGTCAAGAAGCTGCTGATAAACTTAGTCAAGATCCTGATTCAGAAAATCAATCATCGTCTAATGGCCAATTGCCTTCTGATACTCAATCGAATGAAAATGACAGATCATCCAAGTTAAATGGTGATAACAAGGGACAAGAAACTGCCGAAAAATTATCAAGTTTCAATGGTTCCTCTGAGGGAACTGAAGATGGAACTGGTGGAAATCAAAATAATGAAAGTACCAGTTCCACTCCTTCCACTCAGCAACGTCTAGAACAAATGGAACGCCAGCAACGGCAAAGTGAAGAACGAGTTCAACGAATTCGTCAAAAAGCGGCGCAACGGCAAGCGCAGCTGAAACAGAGAAGACAACGTGCGATGCAGCAACTGGCACAAGATTCAAAAGATCCACATCAGTCGGCTCATCAAAAATAAGCGGAAATAAGTTATGTTGAAAACGAAAAATCTATTATGGATTGTACTTGGAGCTGTCATTATTGTGATTGGCGGCGCTTCCTATATGTAACACAATACGAAGAACACGCAAAAAACTGACTATTCTTCATCAAGCATCAATTCATGGAAAAAGGACCAATTTAAAATTGGGACCATCGAGGATGTAAAAAAGGCAGCCAAAACCAATAATGTTATTGTTTTGTTTACAAATGACCCTAGTCGAAAAACAATTAGTGAAAACACGAAAAAAGTAATTTTAAAGCTTGAAAAAGAAAATCCCAATTCTTCACCAACAGTGGTGACAGCTGGTAATGTTCGGCCAACTGCTTTTGGCTTAAAAAGTACTGTTCGTGATGAAGTGCTTTATCCGGATATGAGTAATTTATTCAGTGGTTTCACTGCTGAACAAATTTCAAATATGAAAGCACCAAAAGACGTGATGATTGGTGTAAATAAAGGTTGGACCGGTGAATCAGCTGATACTAATCATGTTGATAGCGGGTCTGCGATAGGTGATCTGAATGATGACGAATATCTAATTCATGATTTTACTGCTCTTTATTATGTAAATGGGTTTGATAATAGCAATACTTTCATTTTTAAGCAAGACAATAATAGTTAATTAAACTTATATAAACAAAAAGGGAACAGGTTTTAACCTGTTCCTTTTTGTTTATATATTGTATAGAAAATGCTTATTCATTATTTTCTAATATTTATCTTTTTTCACAAAACTAACATGTGATTAAATTGGGATTATGAGAGCTAGACCAATTGTTTTCGGTCGAATTGAGCAAGTGTGCTTATCATAAAAGAAAGACCAGCCCCGAAAATGTGGGACTGGTCTTTTTTACTTTTGTTAACAGCTATTATGTTAGGTAAGGAAACAATAGGCGGACGGAATAACGCATCCTATGCTACTGGTTATTATGTTGGACAAGCTACACAATAGGATCTCGCAATTTCGGAGGTTTGGTTAGCAGCATAAACATATAGGGAAGCAACTTTTAATTGTTAACTCGAATAAAAATTAAAATCAAAAATGACATTTTTTCTATTCATTGTTAAATATGAGACTCTTAATATAGTTAATCCAAGTCTTTTTACCAGTAATCACCGATACTTTACCTTCTAATCCATACCGAATTTGATCATAATCTGCATTCTTTAGGGCCATTTTAGCTCGAATTAAGTAAACATTTCCTTGTTTTGTTTCAATTGGTGCGTCATCAATGTGCTCAATAACACCATTTAACAAAAATGGTTTGGGACCTGTTTGATTAGCTTGAAAACGAATTTTTTGATCATCTTTCAGGTTGTTCATCTGGTTAGCAGGAACTGTAAAGCTTACTACAAGCTTTGTTTGATTGGTCAAAACAGGATAAATGTGTGCCACTTGGTAAGTATTGCGATTTTTCAGTAGCATCTCTTAGATGTATGACCCCATCCGTTGGGGATTTAATCATTGCATGGTTAGCTGTGTTCGTTAATGATTCTTGGTTGCTTTTTAAGTCGATTTGACTATCATTTAGATTTTGAATTTCTTGGTTAATACTAGTGAGAGTTTTCGATTTCAGTGATTGTTTTTTTTGATTTGCTGACTGGTTACTTTGACTAATTTTTTTGTCTTTATTTTTTTGTTCAGTGTCGCTTTGATTAACGTCATCAATGTTTTCCTGATTAGACAAATTAATATCATCTAACTGACTTTGATAGTCAGTATATTGGTCTGAGTATCCATATTCGTCATTCGTCGTAAAAAGATTTTTTCCTTGCTCAACACTTTGTTTATAAGTGTTAAGAGCCTGCAAACGACTATTTGTTCGATTAATTTTTTGTTGATTGTTATTCTGATTAATTGACGTATCTTTATCATTGAACACAATTAAAGTGTCACCTTGATGAACGACTTTGTTTTCTTTCAAGTCATTTTCTATAATGGCTGAGTTGTTGGCCGACTGAATCGTGGTTAATGTTGTTTGCGGAATAATTTGACCTATTGATTTGACTGTAATTTCTTTCTTGGTAAAACATAAAAATACAAAAATCAGAATAATAGCCATAACAATTGGCCAAATTAGTTTAGTCGTGAAAGTCCCATAGCGACGTTGATAAAACTCGGCACTTTCTAATTGGTTATGATTAATCAAATTTTATCCCTCACTTTATTTCTGAACTAGATTTGTGTAGGCTTCATTTTTTCCAATTAGGTCAGAATGTTTGCCATCTGCCACTATTTTTCCATTTTCCAACATAACTAAACGATTAACACGCTCTGCAATTGTCAAACGGTGGGCCACAAAAATAATGGTTTTATCAGTTAAAGCTAATAAGTTATCAATTACTTTCTTTTCAGTTAGTATATCTAGATTACTAGTTGATTCATCAAGAATAAGTATTTTGGAATCCGTTAGGAGTGCTCGTGCTAATGAAAGGCGCTGTCGCTGACCGCCAGAAAGCATTCCTGAATCGGTAATTTCAGTATTAAATCCCTGTGACATCTTTTCAATATCTTCTCGAATCCCAGCAATTTCAGTGGCTTTAAAAATCGCTTCGTTCGTAATTGGCTTTTTAACACCTAGCATTAAATTATCGATAATGGTACCTGTAAAAAGATGCGGTTCCTGTGGTACATAGGTGATTGTTGTTCGAAGAGACTCTTTTTTAAAGTGTCGAATATCATGGCCATTAATCGTAATTTCCCCATGATTATCCTCTAGCTCAAAGAAGCGTACAAGAAGCTTTACAAGCGTTGATTTACCTGAACCAGAAGTACCAACCAGCGCAATTTTTTCATTGTTGTGAATGGTTAACTTTAAATGATTAAAGATAGGTTGATTATATTGATACTCAAAAGAAACATCTTTGAACTGGACTGTTAGATGATGACTATCAATGACTAAGCGCTTTTCCTCGTCTTTAAATTCAGATGTCACGGCATATATTTCTCTTAACCGATGGGCAGCAACGATGGCAGATTGAATCTTACTTTGAAGGTTAATAATGGACTGCAAGGGTTCGGTAAAATAACCTAAAAGAGCGTTATAAGCCATTAACTCTCCAATCGTTAAACGTCCCTGAACAACTAAATTAGCACCGTACCATAACACGATTACTTGAAAAAGGAGTTTTAGAGTACCTTTTAAGGCCTCCTGAATGGCAGTCATGCGTGCTTTAGCAAAAGAGTTTTCCAAAAAACGAACATAATTTTGATCGATTTCCTCGTAACCTGTTGCTTCAGCACCTAATGCTTTAATCGTTTCCATTCCATTTAAGCGCTCAATAACGGAAGCCTCAAGATCTGCACCCGAGCGCATGGTCTCGTGATTTAGACGTGAAAAGGTTTTAACAAAGGCTAAAACAATTAAACTATATACTGGGATTGATAGGGCTGTGATCAAGAACAAGTTAGCATTATAGCTGAGTAACACAATTGCCATGATAATGACAATGACTACGTCAATGAGCATGGAAAGAATTGATGAAGCCACTGCTTCAATGACAGAATTTGCGTCATTAAAACGAGAAGTTAATTTCCCTACTCGTCGAGTATAGAAAAAATTCATAGGCAACTTGAAAAGATGCTTGATGTAGGAAAGAATGATGTCAATCGACAACCGTTGTCCGAGAATAATGAGCAAGTACTGTTGTACATAGGTCATTATCTGTTGAAAAATATATGCTGAAATCAATCCTAGACTGACGATGGAGAGGGTGCCCATCATGTTATTGGGAACGTATTCGTCAACTAACAGTTGAATAAAGTAAGATCCTACAATACTAACTAAAGTTACAAAAAGTGAAGCCGCTACGATATTAGCAACTAGTCCTTTTTGTTTGAAAATGACTGTTGACAGTCCGCTTAGACTATTTGTACTTTCTAATTCTGGTTTGAATTCAGGGTTTGGAGCAAAAAAGAGGGCAACGCCAGTCCATTGGTGGCTAAATTCCTCATAAGTCATAGATGTTTTTTTTACATCTGGGTCAGGATCGGCAATTTTAATGGTGTTTTTAGTTGCCTTATAGACGACATAATAGTGTTCCAATAATTGGCCATGGTCAGGTTTTTGTATGTGAACGATAAATGGAAATGGCAGTTGCTTTGGGTTATTAAATAGGCTCATATCAGCTCGGATGGCCTTAACATCAAAATTGATTTTTTCCGCAGCTTTTTTTAACCCTAATGCGGTAGACCCTTCCAAGTTTGTCTTAGCTAAATTACGTAGTCTAGCGATGGAGATATTATGTCCGTAAGTCTTTGAAACCATGGCTAAGCAGGCAGTCCCGCAGTCTCTTTCGTCTACTTGTGATATATATTTGAATTTCATATTTATTTTATTCCTTAGTTAGCATGAATTAAGTTGAGATGCAATGTATGTTGAACAAAAATATGATAAAACCTTATTGTTTATGAACACACAAAATTTTATCATAATTGAAGAAGATAACTAAAATATAACAACTTTTGGCGTTGATATAAGAATGAATTAACTTTGATGATTAAAAGAGTATAATGTGAAAAAACATATATAATATCTAGATAAAACCCATAAATTATCTATATAAATATATTATTTATATGAATAATATGGTAAAATTTGGGCAATAAATTTTATTTATATCATTGTAAGGAGGGAGAGAAAGAGAATGATGAATAATATTAATTCTTTGAATTTTATTGATGAAGATGAACTATCTTGTATCAATGGAGGAGTTGTATTGACTGATGGCGGAGGTGCTTATTTTTCTAATGCTACCACTGGTAGTGATGGTGGTGCCTTTGGATTGTGGGATTGGATGACGTACGGACGTTAATCAAAAATAAAATTAAAAAAGTAGTCTCATAATAAAAGCCTCAAAATTTTCTCCAAAATTTTGAGGCTTTTATTATGAGTAAATTTACGACAAAGCAGCAATGATTTTTCAACTATTATAAAGGACTGACAACCGATATTCAAACGGTATCAGTCCTTAAAGTCGGTCAATGACATATCTTAAGTTAGGATTCACATTAAATCATAATATTTAAGACTGCTTTTTTACCAGAAGTCAAGCCCATTAAGAGATTCGATTTCTTTTATTTTTGCTAGAAATAGTATTTTTGACATACCTAAATCATTATCATAATAGGTATTGATGCAATTACGTTTGCAAGCATATGTTGAGCAATGCTTGCTGTTAATTTTTTAGTTTTTCGATAAGTTAAAGCTAAGGATATTCCAGTTATAAAATAAGACAAAAATGCAATAATATTATTCTCGGTTATTAAGAAAGAGTGTAAATGAAGATAAGAGAATATTAAAGATGATAGTATAACGCTAAAAATACCCATTTTTTTACGTTCAAATATGTTCATAACATACCCTCTAAAAACTATTTCCTCTAAAATCGGGCCAAACAATATTATAAATGACAACATAATTGATAATATTGGTGCTGATAATCCTTGTAGTATCTGTAAAATGTTTTCTTGGTTCTTATAATTAGTTGTGATTTCTAATTTTGTACTAATTAAACGTATCAAATATAGAAGGGCCATTTGTAGTATATAATTTTGTATAATTATTCGAACGTCATACCAGTTCAACTTTTCAAATATTTTTACTTTTGTAATCGCTTTGACAATAAAAACAGCAATACTGATACTGAAAATATATAATGCTACACTAATTGACTGCGACAAAAGAGAATAGGATGATCCCGAAATATATCCTGCTACTAAAACTATAGCAATTAACAATATCAGAACAAAAATCTTTTTTATTATCTTCATTGACTTTCTTTCCTTATACATAATCATAATCTTTTAAAAATCCCACTTTGGTTAGTTATTATATCAAATTATTTTTACTAGTTATTTTAATTTTCTTTTGTTTATAACAGTGCCGCTGGTTTTACTAATTTCACTTTTTATGTTTCTAATTTCATTAATTAGATCTTGTATTTCTGTTAGGATCTACAAAAAATGATGTGTTCATTTTATCAGAAAAATAAGAATAATCAGCTTTAAAGAGGTTATTTCAAAGAAAAATTTTAAACTGTTGCATTAAGACTTGACAAATGCCTTAGTTCATTTACCCCAAAGCGCATTATTAAAAGCAACAGAAGGCGAATTTAGTGAGTGGCAGCAATGATTTCATTGCCAATAACTCTTATATTTTTTTGCATATATGCAAACCAAAGAAGCCCGATGTGGCTTCTTTTTTTTTACTTTTTTTAGTTGGTGGTCACCAAGGGCCTTTACACATAGTAGGAGTATAACATGAATAACAATACAGGTTTAGATTTGCGGCAAATTATTAAGGGGTATCGAGTTAGTCATTCCATGACTCAGAAAAATTTGGCCGATTCTTGGCAAGTACCACAACGTGCGATTTCAAGATGGGAACAATCCGCCCAATCAAATCCTTCAATTGAGTCATTGTTGCATATCTCTTCTGGTTTAAATCTATCAATTGATGAATTGATTGAACAGACTTTTGTTAATGAAGAGGAGGACACATCAAATGCAAAGAATTAACCTCCAACAAATTCAGTCATTTGAACAATTTTATCGAATTCCAAAAATCTTTTTTACTTCAGAAAAATATAAAGATATGAGATTGGAATCCAAGACAGCCTATGCCATTTTAAGAGACCGGTTTGAATTGTCCTTAAAAAACGGCTGGGTTGATGAGCAGCAAAATGTTTACTTTGTTTTCACGGTTGCAGCTTTGCAAGAAATTTTAGGCTGTGGCAAAAACAAAGTGATTGCCATTAAAAAAGACTTAGCTAAATATGGGTTGCTCGAAGAAGAAAAAATGGGTTTCAATCGTGCAAATCGTCTTTATATTGGCGCAGTAACAAATGATTCTTTCTCAGAAAACTCCCTTGAACCCTTGGGAGACAAGGAGGTTTCAAAATCAAACCTCCGGAAGTTTGAAAAGCAAACCACTGGAGGTTTGAAAAATAAACCTCCAAAGGTTTCAAAATCAAACCCTAATGATACTGACTATAGTGATACTGAATTAAGTGATACTAAGCCAAATGAAAAACGAGATGATGATGATGACGTATTAACTCAATCTGCAGAATCGGAATCGCAAAAGGAAAAATTGCTGATTGATCAATATCGAAAAGAGACAGGTGGATCAATTACTCAAGTGAAAATACAACGGTTGTCAGAATTAGCAAAGTATCATGGTCCCTTAATTGTTAGTGAAGCCATCACGAAAGCAGCGCTAAATGATTCGTCAAATCTTTTTTATATTGAACAAGTTATCGACACGCTAGAACAAGAAAAGCAACAATGGCAGAAAACATTAAGTGAACAGTCTACTCAATCAAAAGAAATAGCACCTAAAGTGCCAATGTTTCGTTTTGACAAGTTGTAAAACAACAGGAGGACAAAAATTATGAGTATGAATATTGCAGCATTACGTGGTCGTTTAGTTATGAAAACCGAGTTGGCCCGCACGGCTTCTGGTAAAACTTTTACAACCGGTCGGATTGCCGTACCAAGAAATTTTACGAATAAGGATGGAGAACGGCCAACCGACTTCTTCCGCTTTGTTCTCTGGGGGAAACAAGCACAGAATTTTGTTGAATTGGTTGATCAAGGTGATCGTATTGGTTTAGATGGTCATCTTCAAAGTAGTTCATACGAAAAAGATGGCTATACCCATTTTGTAACTGACATTTATGTAGACCATTTTGATTTGATTGAAACTCGTCAAGATAAAGAAATCCTTCGCCACCAGTTAGCAGAAAATGAATTAGTTTCTGACGGCAATGATGAGGTTGTTGTAACCGATGATGATTTGCCCTTTTAGTTTTGGAAAGGAGATAAAAGTATGAATAACATTGATATTTCTATTGCTAATTATGAAAAAAGAAAAAATGCTGGTTTGTATTATGCGGCCGAAGTAAACGGAGTGAATCAGAAGCTAGTTAAACAAAGTAGTAAAGCTCCAAAAAATTTAGCGCTGCAGAAAAACATTAAGATTAGAGAATTAAAAAATGCCCCATTGCCATACGCAAAACATATGAAATGGTTAGCCCATCCATATTATTAATTAATACATTTCAGAGAGACTAGGGAGGGAGAAGTGTAATGGTTACTAAACAGTTGAGCTTATTTAAAACTAAAGAAACAATGCTAACTGACCGTGTTGAGCAGGTGATAAAAGAAACAATTATTAATTGCAACACACAAACAGTTAAATATAAAAAGCAAAAGAAAATTCGTCAATTACAAAAATATATTGATTTCTTGACTATCAGATTAAGCTTCATCCCAATCACGAGTGAGCAACATGCAATATTGAAATTTAAGATTGATCAAGAAACCAAAAACCTCAATCAATTAATCATGAAGGAGGAAGAAAATGAAGACTAAAAAAGAATATTTACGTTTTACTTTTTTAACAGGAAATGGATTGGAACATCAGTCAGATGGCAAAACCATTGAGCATTATGGCTTAATACCTGAGAGTCTGTCTTCGTTCAAAATTCCTAAAATGAGTTTGATTGCCGTGGTTGAAGATGACAATCAGCCAATACGGTTTGCCGTAACTACAAGTAACAAAATGCAGAAAGAAATTAGTGATAAGGGACAAGAAAAAACTGATTCTTTTAAAATCATTTTTGTTCCTGATCAAAATGATGCCTTGATGAAAACAGTCATACGAATTGCTTTAACAACTGGTCGAGTGCGGCCAATGCCAGGTGAATTATCATGAAGCGAATTGAAACCTTTTTCTACAGACTTATGCACATTATTGCAGTAGTGGCCGTTGTGTTAATTAGTGTTTTAACTTTTAAATCTTATCAAGCAGTGACAGCCGGTGATTTTTCAGAAACGCCCAACGTTTCTTCTTCGGATATCATTCAGTCTTCAAGTAAAAATCGAATTTTGATTGTTTTTTATAAACCAGGAACCCAACTTGAAAAATCTGCTAAAAAAGTGATGGACAACCAAGTCGGTTCTCAGATTGGCACAAATAGTATTAAAGTTGTTTATTTGAATCAGTTTTCTGACCAAACTAAAAAAATTGAAAAGAATTTTGAACTTAAAGTTCATTCAAATTTTTATATTGTACCCGTCTATCAAGGCAATGTAGGTATTCAAATTTCTGGTATGAATCTAAATCAGTTAAATCAATTTATCGTCTCAAATAATGACGTTGATAGTTCTAATTTGAAAAGTATTTTAACTACGAATTGGGGGCAGTAAGAGATGTTTAAGAAATTTCATTTAGCACCAGGGCAATGGCAATTTTTTCTTGAAGATAAGATTATTCTTCGTCAAAGATTATATGCCGTTGTGACATTTTCCTTGATTGCATTCTTGTTAATTTTTGCCATTGTTGATCGACAGGGTGAGCCAATTAATATTCAACCAACAAAACTGAATACGCCCATTTCAGTTGGTGGTGATTCCTCACTACAAGTTCAAATGACCTCTGCACAATTTAATCCTGATGCACATATTGCAGTATTTAAATTTTCCGCTACGGGAATTGCCAATGACTCTGTTTTAACGGGAGATGAATTAAAGTTTTCTGGGAAAACTAGTCAAGGTGATGGCGAGATTAAGGTGATCCCGACATTGAATAATCAATGGGTGGTCATTGTGACTGATTTAGATAAAACGTTTGGGGCAATTCAAATTCAAGCCAATTCAAATATGCCACAAAAAATCACGCCGGCAAGTAATGTTTCATCTGATTTTTCAAGTTCTTCCGATTCTACTGCTCAAGCTTCACCGAAAGCCATTTTTTCAGTTATTCAAAAAAAGATTTCGCGGAATTATCATTTGAAAGATCAATCTGCTAAGCAAGTTACTTTGTCTTCAATCGAATCTGAGAAAAAGCAAAATCAACAAAATATTAAGAACATTCAACAACAAATTTCGAGTGCTAATCAGTTGATTAATTTTGACAATCAACAAATTGAAAAGCTTCAACAAAATACCGATTCAATTACTCAAGATGAAGCTAATAAGCGAAACGTGACCGTCGATAATTTGCGAAATGAAATCAATTCAACGAACCGATCTTTGACTGATCTGAATCAAAAATTAAACGATGCTAACCAAGAAACTAATTCATTAAATCAAAAGAAAAATGATGTTGAAAGTGGCAAATTCAAATTCCCTGATATTCAAAAAGCCACGAAAATTAAGTAGTTTTGTTGGGAATAATCTGTACATACGCTGTACACACTCTGTACATACAGCGTATGTACAACAGGTGAAACCGACAAAATTTACCCCATTTTCTGTACATACGCTGTATGTACAAGAAAAAATGGAGGTGGACACGGGAAATCCCCACACTGTGGGGTCCAACGCTTGCGTGTGGACAATTTCCCCTTATGCTCTGTTTTTATGATTTTGTACATACGCTGTACATACAGTTTGTACATACGCTGTACAGAAGAAAAGAGGTGTTAAGTTGACAAAAGAATTGCGAGTTCGATATATCGATGACCAGGATTATCAAGCGTTAGTGAAGATGGGGGAAGAAAATGGTTACGAAACGACAGCTGCTTTTATGCGTGATGTAATTAAAAATCTAACTAAAGAAATGACTACACCCCAAAATAATATAGCAAAGGTTTTAGAAAAAATTGAAGCGAATAAAAATGAAATTTTGCAATCAAATTCTTTAATTGAATCAATTCTTTCTGACCAAGTTGAATTATTAAATCGAATTTTAGAGGATAACTATGACTAACCAATATCAAAGACATAATTTCCGTTTTGATGAAGATGCCGAGAAAAATCTACAAGTAATTTTTAATTGGGTGAATCAAAATAATGATAATTTTGAATATGAGATGAGTAAAACGGATGTAGTTAAATTTTGTTTGATGATGATTGCAAAATTGTTCGTCATACCTTATGAAAAAAACAACCAAAATACTTATGCCAATCAATTACAAAAAATAGAAAAAGCTTTAAGACAGAACAACTTAACGGAAGAAAATCGATTAAAACTAATTTTAAACGAATTAACTCAAATGAAAATCGTGCTATTGAATTTACCGTTAAATGGTGAACTGCAAAACTTTACGGAAGAAGGTTCAATTCCATATCAACGTAATCAAAAAATTAAAGAATTGATCAATCAAGAAATCGAAAGAATTCAAAAGCAAAACAATAATTAGGAGGAGTTAGATGGCAGACAAAGAAATTGAACAACTTCAATCATTGCTTTTGCAACTTGATCAATTGGATGAAATTTTTTGGAAAGCCAAAAATCCAATCACTGATATACCTGAAGAAGAAAGATGGTATAAGACAATTGGCGATTCAGATTCTCACGGCAATTGGTTGTTGCCAGCTGAATTATTGGGACTGGATATTGCACATACACAAAAAATTAAAGTACAAAGAACAATCGTCGGAGAAATCCGCGTATTGATACATGAAATCCTAGAAAAAGAAGGAAGTGATTTTTCACATTATTTGTCAAATGATGAATTAGAAAGACTGAAAGAAAACGTACGATGGGCTAAGAAATTTGGCTTGTCTAATTCGCAATGCGCAGAAGTCTTGGGCGAAAAAACAGAAGCAATTAAGTCAATTTTAAAAAAGAAATAAAACTGGTTTTTCCAGTTATACATAATAAAAACAGAAAGGAAAATGACAGTAATGGGTCAAAATATAATAACAAGTGCGACTTCAGGTTCAAACCCAGACATTATCATTAAGCATCAATTTTCAAAATGTCGGTCTGGCTATGTGGATTATTTATTGGACCATCGTGGTAGAGATGAAGAAGTTACCAGCATTCAAAACGACCAAGACATCTTAGGGCAAAATTTAGCTAAGAAAAATGGCCGGTACACTGATTATGTTGAATATGGAAAAAAAGAATACGCGACAGCATTGGAAGAAAATGTCCAAGATGATTTAACCCCAACTTTTTCCAAAAACAAATTTAATTTAAGTCAACCTGAGCTACAAGATATCAAGAAAGAAATTAATCAAGCTACAAAGAACAATAATTTGATGTGGAAAACCGTAATTTCGTTATCCGATAATTTTCTAGTGAAACAACAAATTATGGATAACGTGGTTGATCGTAATCTTGACCAACGTCGTTTAAAAAAAGTTGTGCAACAAGTGATGCCTAATTTATTAAAGGCGGAGGGTATTGACCAGTCAGCCAATTGGTTTGGCAACATTCATTTGAAGGGAGATATTAATGATCATCACATTCATATTCATTTAGCAACTTATGAAGTCAATACAAAGCGACCAATTAAAAAAAACATCCAAAACGGTCAATTAGAACCAAAGGGCGTCTTTAAACAAAAGACGATTAATCATTTAAAACGAGATTTTTGGAACGCTGCAAGATTAGATAAAAATCAAGAAATTGAAAGAAATTTATTAATTAAAAGACAAATTGATAGTAAAAAACTAATTCAAAGTTTTCAAAAACAAGATACTTTTTATCATAGCTACCAACAAAAGGAAATGTTAAATGCCATTATTCATTTGTTACCTGAGGATTCAAAAAAATGGCGTGCTAAATCGAATGCAATTGAAATGAAGGCTGCAAATCAATTAGCAAATGACTTTATTCAAGACTTTTTAAAAAATAGTCCTGCTAACCTAGACCTTCTGGACGATAATGAAAAATTGCAAAAAGTCTATCAAAAGGGTTATGGTCATTCGACCAAAACTGATCAATATGCTCGTAATCAACAGGAAAAAATTCAAAATCGATTAGTCAATGAACTTTATCGCACAATTAAAAATCTTGAACCTCAATATTTTGAAATTGATTATGAACAAGAAGAACGCTCGCTTGAAAAACATGTTGAAATCAAAAATCGATTAGAAGAACAAGTCAAAGAATTAAGAATGAAAAAGCAACCCGTACCCAAAAAATTATCCAAAGAATTGGGACGACAAAAAAGGGCCATTCATGTTTTCCATCGTGAACAGGAACTTGATGATTTAAAGATCAAGCAAGCTAACTTAAAAGACAAGCACGATGGTTTCTCCCTTTTCCAAAACGAACAGATTCAACAAAGAATTCAGTATTTAGAAATTGATCAAACCCCAAATTTCAGACTTTCCGATTCACAAAAAGAAACAAAACAAGAACTAGCTTGGCAAACAACATTACCGGAGAAGGCCGACGTTAAGCTGGTCAGCGATTCATATTACAAGTATCACCTGAAAAAAATTCAAGATGAACGTGTCTTGCTAACGGATAATGAATCATCCATGGAAACCTTATCAGATAAAGAACGTCAAGACGAATTGACCTTACTGGAAAGACGGGAAAAAATCTTATTCGCTAAACACAAGATATTTCTCAATAATGAATTGATGCAATCATCTGAGTTAAGTGCCACTGAACGGCGGAAATTACTAAATGAAAATCGTAATCAATTTGAACATATTAATTCACTTAATAATGGTCAACAAGATGATGACAAAAAAGTTCGTGCTACTAAAATCCAACAACCAGTAAAGCATATTGCCAAAGCGAAAAAGCATTCATTCATTAAATTGAACTCACTCGGCGTAGAGGCCATTTTAAAGCAACTTGCTAAGGATGACAGCCAACGGGGAATGGACGAGGCAGAATACGCTTATGAAGCGGAACAAGCACGTATTAAATCAGCAGAACGTAAGAAAGAGTTGGAGGAGTAATGATGAACACACAGGAACAGAATTTACTTTTTCATCAAGTGGTCTCGGGAGATGATTCCAAACTTGAGCGTTTAATGAACAGTTATCAAGGACTGATAGTCAGTTGTGTGCATAAATATATACCTGAACATGCTAGTAGTCGTAATGCAGATTTATATCAAGAATTATTATCAGCAGGCCAATTTGGTTTGCTGAAAGCCATCAGAGATTTTAATCCCGAAAAAAGTAATAGTGATTCTCATACTCATTATCTATATATACGAATTAATCAAGAAATTTATATGGCATTTAATAACTCAAAGCACACTTTATCCTACTCAGGATATCAGTTGCGCGCTAAGCACCAATTAAAAAAGGAAATCAGTCTTTTACAAAATGATTTAAATCGAGAGCCGTCGATTGATGAATTAGCCAATAAGCTTGGTTGGAGCCCTCAACGCGTAAAAAATGGCTTACAAGAACTCACTTACAAACCAACTATTCTTGATGATGATTTAACTACTGATCCAGACTCAAATGAAAATGAGCAAGATGTTCATAACAGTGTCCATTCAGCAATGAATAAATTAAACGCAAAAGAACGAATGGTTTTATTTTTAGTATACGGATTTGATATGACAGGCCGTGCTAGATCAACACAGGAAGTTAGTAAATTATTAAATGTCAGTCAACAGCACATTTCCAAGGTCAGTCAGGATGCACGTCAACAAATGGCAAGTATGATACAAGATAACCTTAAATAATTCTTATTCATGTACTTTTTTACATTGCTCAAACAAATTCTAAATTACATTGTATATTAGCTTGTTTGCTGTTAGAATATATTCATAAGCTTGTAGGAACACAACTGCTGAATTCGCCTTCATATGTTGCAGTTCCTCAGGCGGATTAAGGACACGTCAGTGTTCTTTTTTTTTGCCTTTTTTATTTATAATTATATTTACAATTATAAATGTAAGTATAATTACGTTTGCGAAAACTAGGGGACATCTGTAAATTATTCAAACGCGACCATAGTCTTAATAGAAAAAGACAAGGAGCGCAAAGATAATGACAGATAATCCAAATTACGTCTCTGTTGAAGAATACCTGACCTATGAAGGGTATAAGTGGGGCAAACCAAATAAAGGTGGCTATCGTTTGTTAGACGGTCATGACAGCTTATTTGTTAATTTTTCTCGCAATAACTTTGTTTGGTTTGCCCGTGATCAAAAAGGCGGCCTTCTCCGCTTGATGGATGCTTTAGAAAACAACACTAATAAGGCAGAGCATATTCAAAAATTAAAGAAAATTCGAGATGAGCGGACGGGAGACTTTCATCCTTCCGTCGATGAAGATATTGAACATGTGCAATACGACTTTCAATCGTTAAAAACGAGTCCAATTTCAGATCAATCCAAAAAATACCTTGAAAAAAAACGTGGGATCCATCCCATCTTAGTTAATTTACTTGCCGATGGCGGATTTTTAACAGATCATTTGAAGAAATTTACCAGGAATGGCCATACGAAGACTATTCATAACCTCATGTACAATTGGCGAGATTCTTCTGGAAAAATTGTTGGGTCTGATACACAAGCAACGATACCAACTAAAAATCGAAATGATAAGCACCAGGGCTACTGGAAGGGGATCATTCAAGGTAGCCCGGCTTCTTATTATGGTTTTAATTTTCGCTTCGGGGCTTCTGAAAAAAAGCAACCGGATCGATTAGTGATTACAGAAGCTCCAATTGATGCTATCAGTTATTGGCAAATGCACTTTAAAGAAATTCATGACAAACATGAACAAGTCGCTTTTCTCTCGTTATCAGGAGTAAAAGACTCGGTCTTAAATCGATATATTTCAGACCACTATTTAAACGCGGATAAAGGTGAAATTAACTTGCCTAAAAGTATCCATTTCGCAACCGACAACGATAAAGTTGGAAGAAAGTTCGCTAAGAAGTATGCTTTGATGTTAAGTCGCTTGAATTCCTTTGACCAAGTGGAATTGAAAATTGATATACCTGCTGATTTAAATTGTAAGGATTGGAACGATCAGTTGCGTTATTCCTCAACGAACGAAACACTTAGTTACGACATAGATGCCATTGATCAAGTACCCTATGCAAGCCCTAAGCAAGAAGAAGCGTTCTTACAAGATGAGCCAGCTTTACCTAAAGAATTTGAAAACTCACCACTCAAGAAAACAATGGACCAAAATCAAACCCAATCAACCAACATCACCACAAATGAGGAAGATTTAACAGGCTATCAAGAAGTTAACGAAAACCCTCAAGAAGGCCTTGAGTCTACTGCTGAAGAAGAACTCGCCACTCAAGATGCCGAAATGAAAATTTAAGGAGCTACCATGCAATCAAAAGATTATGAACTTATCATTCATCAAACATTTGTACAGACTGGGCAACTATGGATTCACTATTCATTGCTTAACCAAGAAGGACAGGGGGTACACAACCAATTTATGCCTTTATCAGATTTGACGGAAGGGTTGAATTACGCAATTTATCAATCTAAATTTGCTATTTTGAAAGGAACCCAAGGGCAAGTTAATCAAACAGGAGAGTCAAATCAATCTTTATTGGATCCTAAGGCAACGACTCAAATTCAAACCGATTTAAAATCGCATAAGGCAGTAGAATCGAATGATCCAGAGTCATCTTTGCAAGAATCTAATTCGTTGCCGGATCCATCTCATGTTCATGATTTTGCCTTAAAGGATGAATCTGACTCTCAACCGGATAATGCTGCTATAACAACTGATTTGAACGATAATGCTACTTCATCTGCACAAAATAATGAAGAAACGGCTACTATTAATAAAGTTTCTACAATTGAGCCCTCAACGGAAAGTGATCTGTTACCAGATGTAACAGATGAAGAGGCCAAAGCCGTTGAGGTGACCAATGAAGAAGTGAACCAAAAGAATATCACAAATGCTGATACACTTTTTGATGCAATGGCTGCTGCTGAAGACAATGAGTAGGATTGGTAGAGCTTAGGGGAAAAAATCATGTCTGCAATTGAACAATTTACAACAAACTTATCTCAACAAGTTTCAGATCATCCTGAACAATATGTTGTGATTGGGCGTGATGAAGAAACGCGAAAGGTGATTGAATCCTTACAAAGGCGAACTAAAAATTCGCCGGTCTTAATTGGTGAACCTGGTGTTGGAAAGACCGCTGTTGTCGAGGGGCTAACCAAACGGATTTTAAATGGTGACGTACCGGAGCGATTAATGGGAGTGCAAGTCCTTATACTGGAAGTGGCCTCACTTCAGGGTGACAGCTTTACCCAAAATTTTGAAGCTCTTATTCAAGAACTAAAAGAAAAGCGCGATGCTTATGTTCTGTTTATTGACGAGGTGCACACGATTATGGGTGCTGGTGCAAGTCGAGGTTTACTTGATATGAGTAACCTGTTGAAACCTAGCTTGGCTCGAGGCGACTTTCGAGTAATCTCAGCAACAACCACTGATGAATACCATGAATACATTGAACCGGATGCGGCTTTGGAACGGCGTTTTCAAAAAATCATGGTCAATGAGCCAAGTGATGATGAAGCCAACATCATTATGAGGGGGTTGAAACCTTCTCTTGAAGCTTTTTATGATTTAAAAATTGATGATGAAGCCATTCACGCTTCCATTCATTTATCCAAACGATATATCAATGACCACTTTCTACCTGACAAGGCTATTGATTTGTTAGAAGGTGCCGCAGCCCGTGTGACTTTGGAAAAGAAAAACAACCTTGTCCTTGCTGACATCTTAGATCAAGTGCAGGAGGTGACGGGAATCCCAACTGAATCGTTAAGTAAATCCAATGTGCAACGCGCCTTAGAACTTTCGGAAATTTTATCAAAGCGGGTATTAGGACAAGTGCGTGCCACTGATACTATCAGCCAAGAAGTTCAAAAGGTGGCTGTCAACCACAACGATCCAAATCGTCCATTAGCTGTTGAATTGCTACTGGGTCCAACAGGTACTGGTAAGACTGAATTAGTAAAGACAATGGCCGAGGTTTTATTTGACTCAGAAGATAACTTATTACGATTTGATATGTCAGAATTCGTTGATGCCCAAGCAGTTGATAAATTTATTGAGCGCGCAACGGCCGGTATCATGAAAAATCCGTATACCATTGTCCTCTTAGATGAAATTGAAAAAGCTTCTCCAGCTGTTTTTGATTTACTCTTACAAATCTTTCAGGACGGTATCTTGACTAACAAACGAGGCAAACAAGCTGTTTTTCGTAATGCTTATATTGTCATGACCTCTAACGAAGGCTTTAAATTTATCAATGATCAAATGAAGTATGGTGGTTTGCCAGAGGGTAAATTTAATGTTCAAGATAAGAGTATTGAACGTGGAATTAAAAAAGAATTACAAAATCGGTTCCGGCCAGAATTAATTAATCGAATTGACGATATTATTATGTTTAATCAGTTGAGCATGAAAAGCATTCAGGCTATTACAGCTAAAAAATTCAAAGAATATGCTCAAATGGTGAAGCATGAAAACGGTTGGAAAATTCTTTATGATGATGAGGTGATTAAATATTTAGCTCAAAATGCCTTCAATCCAGAAGAAGGGGCACGACCAGTCCAACGGACGATTAATGATTTAGTTGATACCGTTGTTTCTAAACAGATTCTGAAATATCAGCTAATCAATCCCATGGGCAAGTATGCTATGCGCTTAAGGGTTGCTAAAAATCCAAATCTTCAATTAGCGGAAAGCAGTCTTTATGACGATCGAAAATTGAAATTTTGGATTAAACCACTCATGGAAATTTCTTAAAGCTAAAGGGAGAATTGATTAACAATTCTCTTTTTTATTGAGTTGGGGACATCAGTAGAATATTTAACTTCAACCATAGTGTATGTAGCAAGAAAGAATTTTACGTCTTTTTTGAAATAAAATCGTTGGAGGAACGATAATGGTTGATTTAGCAGGAAAAGCAAAGCAAATTGCAGATGCTATGCACACCGCCTCAGGATGGGTGCTTATTTTAATTGTCGGCTTAGCTGGATTGTTAGCTGTCGTTGCTGGTGTACATTTTTTTGGTAGCGATCGCGAGGGGACTGAAAAAGGAAAGAGCAAGCTAAAGGCAATTTCAATTGGACTTTTGGTCTCGTCTATTGGTTGGGTTGTAATGCAAATGTTGGCTCAATATTTTCAAGGACTTTCATCGTAAGCGCTCAAAAGCAGAGGGAAGTCCTCTGTGTACATAATTTTAAAAATTTAAGGAGCAAAAATGTCAAAATACTTAATTATTACTGAAAAACCTAGTGCTCGTAAAAATTTTGAAAAGGCTCTGGGTGGGAAGGCTGGTCATTTTGATCAATTTGATTATGAGCTTGTTAGTTTGCACGGACACATGTTAGGACTAGCAGCTCCTGAAAATCAAGTGCCAAAAGAACTAAGTAAAAAATATCAATCATGGTCCCTTGACGATCTCCCCTGGGATATTAGTCCTTTCCAGTGGCGTAATCAGTACACTTCTTCCTACAACCCAAAAACAAAAAAAGAAAGCTCCACCAAACGTGAAGTTGATGCAATTAAGGAAAAAGCAAAAATCGCTGATGCCATTGTGATTGCAACCGATACTGACCCTTCAGGCGAAGGGGAACTATTAGCTTGGGAAGTGTTGTTTGCCATCAACTGGAAGGGTAAGGTTTTACGTGCGAACTTTTTGGATGAATCTGCGAAGTCTATTCAAAAGGCCATGACTAACCTACGTGATATTTCAGATCCTACCAAAGATGGTGATTTAATTCGTGGTAATGCACGTAATCGCTGGGATTTTATTTCGATGCAGTTGACTCGAATTGCAACGACTGCTTCCCGTCAGTATGGTGGCTATAATATACTTTCCAGGCAAGGACGACTTAAGTCCGCAATGCTATATAAAGTCTATGAACAAGAAGAAGCTATTAAAAACTATGTAAAGATTCCTTATTTTGAAAACCGATATAAGGACAATGCTGGTAATATTTACTCCCGGTCAGTAAAAAAAGATGATGAGCAAGTTCCTTTTCGTTTTTCTTCCAAAATGGAAGCTGAAAACGAGAAGGAGGGTTTGATTTCTTCCGGAACGCCAGTGATTATTTCTACTAAGAAAAAAGAGACAAAACCTCCTAAGTTATTAGATTTATCTTCACTATCAGCTCTCCTAGCTAAAGATGGTTATAAAGCTAAGGAGGTTTTGGAAACTTATCAAAAGCTTTATGAAGATCAGATTGTTTCTTATCCTCGAACTGAGGATAAAACGATTACCCCTGAGCAGTTTAATGATTCATTGCCAAACATTGATAAAATCGCAGATTTAGTTGGCGTTGATGTAAGTAAACTTACGAACAAAGCGCCTCGTAAAACACACGTTAAAGCAGAAGGGGCCCACGGCGCCAATCGACCAGGGCCCCGTGTTCCAATTAGCTTAGCCGACCTGAAAAAGTATGGCATGTCTGGTCCCAAAATTTATGAAATTCTCTCAAAAAACTTTTTAGCTATGTTTGCCGAGAATTACCAATATGAGCAAATTAAGGCTGAAATAAAAGAGAATCCAAGTTTTACGACAATGATTAATCGCCCCTTGGTAAATGGCTGGCACGATATATACCAAGAACATGAAGAAGAGGAAACCAATTATAAAAATATTGGGAAAAATGCAGAACTCTTCATTCATGAGGGACAAAATAGTAAACCATCAGCACCTACATGGTCATGGCTCAAGACCTTCCTGCAAAAAAATGAGATTGGCACCGGAGCGACTCGGACAAGCACCTATGCTGATTTGACCTCTCCCACAAAAAAGCAAGATGCTTATATTCAAGACAAAAAAGGGAAAATTCAACTTACTGATGTTGGTAGGGTCGCTGCATTCGTTGTGAAAGGGACTTTCATTGCGCAACCAACAACTACGAAACAAATTTTTGATATATTTGATCAAGTTGGAAAATTTAAGGTTGATATAGCTTATGCGATGAAATCATCTAGTTTGACCGTTGCCCATGATATGCCAATCATTATTGATAATGCTAAGAAAATGCAAGAAGTATTGGGTACACCAAGTCAAAAGTTAGTAGTACCTGATATTGTGAGCGGTATTTGGACCAAGACAAATCAAGAAATCCAATTTAATCGTTCATTTAGTGGGCATCGCTTTACTGATGGGGAAGTAGAAAAACTGCTTAATAACGAGAAAATATCAATTCAAGCTACCAGTAAAAAAGGCAAAGTGTACACTGCTTCGGGTCAGTTAGAAGAGAAAGTCATAAATGGCCGGACTTATGTTAATTTTGTGCCAGATTTTTCTAAAGGCTAAAAGTAGAATAAATTTATGGTGAGGAAAAGAAAATGTCATTTAATCAAACAACATTAAAGAAGTTGCGTAATCAAGAAGAAAAGGAGGCCAAGGCCAAAGAACAATTACAGCAAGCAAAAGCTGATTCAAAAAAGCTTAAGCAAGAATTATTAGTTGGTTTAGCTGAAGAATTGATGGAAAAGTTAAATACAACTGATGTTTAAGTTGCCTATGATGCCATTCAGTCATTTGATTCTGTAAATGATAGTGGTAACAATGAGGTACAAGGAAATTATGAATAATATGGTTTTCTTAATTCTGTATAAATCCTAAAGCACGTGGCAATGCATAGTCATGTTTCTAGATTTGTTAATTTGAAATGTTTTTACTGATAAGCTTTTTACTTAATAGGGTAAGAGGCTTTTTTATTACCTATTATTTTAATATTTATTCTAATAATACGAACAAATATCTATATACTGTTCTTAGCGTATTAAGAATTGAAATAGATAATGATGAAAAATGGCAAATTCAATCATCATGAAAAAATAAGGCATTAATACGCAGAAATCTCTTTTTAAGAAGAGTAACAATAACATGGTAAAATTAATAAAAACAGGTACATATGAGAGGAAATTTTAGTGGAGTCAAAACAAAAAATGTTACATTCTCTAGCACCAAACGAGAATTTAAAAAATGACAGTCATTATGAATCCTATAAGGTCCATTTAAGGAATGCGTTGAATAATAAGCACATCCATAATTTGGCTATTACAGGGAAGTACGGAAGCGGCAAGTCTTCCATTATAGATACATTTTTTTATGAAGAAGGTAACTTTTTAAAGGTTAGTTTTTCTACTTTTGATGGATTAAAAGAAACAGATCCAAAAAAGTCTAAAGGAATGATATTTGCAAATATTATTAATCAAATTATTTATCAACTAGATCCAAAGCAAATCCCATTAACACGATTTAAAATCAAAAGACCCATCTCTAATATAGATAAATTCATGTCAATAGTAGAGTTTCTTTTAATTGTATTCCTAGTCCTTATACCTAATCGTAATGTTACATCTTGGTTCTTACCGTCTCTTATTTTATTTTTCCTCTCTTTTTCAATTGGTGCTGTTATTCTTTGGAGATTTTTTTCCAAAATAGAAATACGAAATTTTAAATTTTCAATAAAACCAGTGGATACTGAAATAAATATGGAAAGTGATGATTTATTCGAAAAATATACGGATGAAATTAAATATTTATTTGACCACTCTGGAAAATCTGTTTTAATTATTGAAGATTTGGACAGGTTTGAAGATATTTCAATATTCGATAAACTAAGAGAACTAAACATTAAACTAAATATCACAAAAAAGTGGACTTTTATTTATTTGATTAAAGACGATTTATTTGAAAATAAAAATGACCGCGTGAAATTTTTCGATCAAATAATTCCAGTGATACCATTTATTACAACTAATAATTCTTTTGATAAATTGAGAGAATTGTTTTCTGGAGAAAATATTAATCCGAGATTACTACGTATTCTCAGCCAGTTTATTGATGATTATCGTTTGCTATTGAATATTCATAATGAATATTCAATCTATTCAAACATGTCTAATTTAAACAAAAGCATTGAAGTCGAAAATCATGATTATATTAATAAACACAATGAATTATTAGCGTTAATAGCCTATAAAAATATCTTTCCAGACCAATTTGACAAAATACAAAATGGAAAAGGTTTGCTAGGCGATATTGTTAATGACTTCAGAAACAATATCAAAGAACAAAAAAATAAAGTTTTAGAGTCAATCGAACAATTGCAAGAAAAACAAGCTAACGTTGCAGCAAAAAATGAAACTGAATCTTTTTTACTATGGGCTATAAAAAAGGGAATTAAGTGGCATACAAAGGATTATCCCTATAGTAAATCTTTTATTAACAATTTTGGTACTGTTGAAAAAATTATACAAGAGGAACTATATATTACCGATGATGTTGAAAATGATTTTGATGGCCCATATTCACAATATAAAGAGAACGCAGATGATTATATAGAATATCTATCTCCAACCGTTTATTATGAACCTGAAATGAAAAAATTGAATCGTAAATTAGCTTCTTTAAATACCCCTAATTTAAATGATTATAATTTCCCTCAAATTTCTAATATTGATGGACAAGAAGATGAACAAGAGTTAATTCGTGCTTTAATAAAAAATGGATTTATCACATTGGATTATCTTAATATAATAAATCATTACTATGGCGATGTATCAACTCAGATATTTATGCGTAAACTATATACCTCGTCATCAGAAATTGATTTTAATTTGAGATTAGGTGACATACCTGGTTTGGTTGAACAGCTTGAAGAAAAAGATTACGAACAAGCTCAAATTTTAAATTTTGAATTAATAATATGGCTTTATAAAAATCAATATAATACATTTGAAAAGGTACTTAAAACTGCTAGAAATGCTAATATCAATTTTATTGAGGAATTAATTAACTTGGATTCAAGTTACTATGACACGATTACACAAATATTCCCAACAATTGAATTTAATTTGCGCGTATTAGCTCCCATTCAAACATATGATATTGCCTTAAATAATCGATACAGTCTGTCTCAACAAAATATTCAATTAATCATAGACCGATTAAAACCGAATATATCGCCTGAAAAATTTATCCATTTGATAAACGCTGCAGATGTTTTTCATGAATTTAAAGTTAATCTCATAAAAAACATAGTAGTCAATCCGCGGATAAGTAAAATTTCTTTAGTTAAAAAAGAATTTGTTGATCTTTTATTGTGCAATGATGGTTTTGAGCCAACTGCTTCAAACATGAACTACTATATTGAACACAATTCATTCAGTGAAGAACTAAATGATTTTATTAATAGAAATGAAATTATATTTGATGAACCTCTAACTAGTAGCACACTAAAGTCAACACTTGTAGAAAATTCGTTATCCGAGGAGAGGCTAAGAAGAATGTGGGAGCAATATAGCGGTGATAAGTTAAAGGCTCCAGATATTTCAAATGCTACCAATTACCTGATATTAGTTTTAATAGAATTTCATTATGTTGAAATAGATAAAGAACTATTAATATTATTGAACCGGAGGGAAGTTGAAGTTGATTCAACTTTCTTCTCACCCGAAGTAATGGAACTCCTTATAAAAGATGCCATTCAATTGAGCAATCCGCTGTTAACATTATCCTTGCACGAAGAAAATCAATTGACCGATAAAATTTTTGCAATGAACATCGGTACTTTATCAATGAATGAAGTGAAAAAATATATACAGCGGCGAAACTTATCTCAAGGTAAATTTATTAAAATCATGGAAAAAACTCGAGGTCACGAGAAAATCAAATTTAATGACGACGATGATAAAATAAATATTGCTATTTTAGAATGGATGAAAGACAACAGAATTATTAAGGAATTCCAAATTACCAATAATAAATTGCAACCACTATTTGAAAAATCTCCACTTAAGAAAGATAATTAATTATATATCAATTTATTAAGTGGACTAACGTTGCCTTGCAAGAATATCTGTCTGAGCTTGTTAATCAGCAAGAAAACAATTTAAATCAATGAGTTTTGGCCTCCCAATGGGAGGTTTTTTTTATTACTCAGTAGGAGGGTACATCAGTAAATAATGACAAAACGACCAAAGTAATTGTAGAAACAAAAAATGTGAGGTAAAAGATGGAAAATGTTTATTACCACGCACGTGGTCACAACACTGGTCAAATTTATTACACAAAAGATAGTGAGGCAGCAATTATCCGACAAATTAACCAAGATTATCCTTGGCAAAGTAACAATCGGCCCCAATTACCAGAACCACTTTGGGTGGAGGGGGGAGCCAAATGATTTCTCTTTTTCATCAATTCTTTCTGTTTATTCTGGAAGTGTTAGGGTCATTATTATTTATTACTGGATATTCTAAATTAACTAAATTGAGAAGCAAGCGAGATCCTTATTTCGGTCGCCGTGTTTTTCAAAAAGGTACACCGGCATGGGTGACAAAAAACATGATTGCTACCGCGTGGGTTTGCGTGATTATGACTAATTTTTTCATGATGATTGCTTTTGCATTTTATGATGAATTAGTTGGGATTAACCGAGGCAGTTATGCTGATCAGTTTAATCGAGTAGGATCGAAATTATTTGACTATATTAATCCGTTTAATTGGGTTCAGGTGTTGTCACCTTTTCCACACACAACACCAATCAACTCTTTAGCTTGGACGATGTTCTTTACCGGCATTTTCATTTTAGGCTTATATCATCTCAGGCGGCAGTGGCGAAATATTAAAAACGATCAACAAGATGAGTTTGGTGGTGCTGAATGGACAGAACCGTATGAAATGAGGCAACAGTACTTAGCAGTCCCAGACCGTGGTTTAGAGTATGAAGGTTTTGGCTCAGTGCCTGTTGGCCATCAATTTAATCTGTCCCATGAAGGGTTGCGTTTGTTTTTGGCGACAGTGAAGCCACATTTAATTCCTAAGAAATTACTCAAGTATACTTCTTCAGCTCAAGGAGAATCGAATCCTTCAAAAAAGAATATTCCTGGACAATATTTTATTGATCCAAAGACTACTAATACATTATTAGTAGCTGATACACGTGCGGGAAAAGGGAAATCAATCGTTGAACCAACGATTGATTTAATTGCAAGAGGGTCAGGTGAACAATCATTAATTATTGGCGATTTAAAAGGTGAGCTGTCAACGATGACAGTAGACTTGTTACGGCGACATAATTATGACGTTAAAATTGCTAATTTTGATAACCTTAATTATTCTATGCCGATTAACTTGCTCACTCAGGCTATCTATTATGCTAAAAAAGGCAACTATCCTAGAGCACGATTGAAGGTTAGTCAGTTGGCTAACACTATTTTCCCTGATGAAGGTTCAGATGCCAAAAGTAAGTTCTTTACGAATGGAGCAGCCGCAACATTTTCAGGTTTGGCTTTGGCAACGCTATGGCTGATGCGTAGAGAAAACGACTGGGATCGTGTGACAATCGCGAATGTGGCGGAGATGTTACAGGTATTGGGAACGATGGAAGAGTCTGTTAGTTCAGCCACGGGTGAACGTTTCTTAAAACCTGTTGAGGCCATTACTTTTCAAGACCGTCCTAAAAACAAGAATAAATTGGATATGCTTGTGGACTGTTTCCGTATTTTGCAAAAGCAAAATATTGAAAATCACCAGTCCGATCCGCTCTTAGATATGGCCATAGCTGCCTTTAATCAATCAGGTATGGGTGGCTCCGAAACAAAGGGTAACATTTATGCCTCGATGTTTTCCGATATTGAAATTTTCACCTCTGATATTAATGTGCGCAAGTTGACGACAATTAACGATTTTCGCTATTCATCAATTGGATTCCCTCGTGTCATGGAACTTCAATTACCACATTATTTTGGCAATCGTAAGGTTCAAATCAATTTTAAAGTTGGAGACAAGGAATATGAGGACTTGGTGATTGCCGACGAGATGGGTCTGGTTCAATATGCCATTGAACCAAAACTGGACGACGAGACCACCTTTAATGTCACTTTCACTAATGCTGAAAATAGGCAAGATCTTGAATCTTTGCCACCTAATATGTCCCTGGTCGATAAATATATTACGGTTAAGGCCTATAAAAAATATGAGACAGCTGGTTTTGGCTCTAAGGCGAAAAGGGTTAAGGATGAATATTCAGGACTAGATGTTATTGATGGTTATGCAGTGCGGTCCATTAAGACGAATATCGAATCCGATCCGGTTTATGGCGAACTTGAAATTAGTTTTGATTATTCTGAAAAGCGTACAGCTCTTTTCGTAATTTTACCGCCTTTAAATCAGCAATATAACACGATTGCAATGTTCTTTATTGAACAGCTTTATCAAGAAAATTATGACTGGGCCCAACGTAATAAGAATAAAGTTATTAATCGAATGCACTTCTTAATGGACGAATTCGGAAACTTCCCTAAGTGGCCTCGATTGGAAACCAAACTATCCTCAGCTCTGGGCTATAATATTGAATTTACTCTGGTCTTGCAAAACCTGGAACAATTGACTGATGTTTACGGTCAACAAACGGCAGCGACTATTCGTGCTAACTCGTCTAACTTTGCTTATATTAAGACTTCTTCGCAAGATACAGCAGATGGTATCAGTAAGATGCTGGGTAATCGAACGATTGTATACTCAAATCAAGGCCAAAATAATGCAGAAGGCGATAATCGAAATCGTCAAATGAAGGAGCAACCTCTCTTAAATCCTGAACAACTTATGAAATTTAAGCCGGGCCAAATGCTATTCTTCCGGGCAGCAAAAAATGAGGATAAAAAGGGCCGTTTAGTCGCTACTAATCCGATTTATGATTATGGCTGGACTGCTATGCCAGCTTCCTATAATTTATTGCAAGGGTACTTAAATCCTTCGCCAGAGTTGGCCAAAATTAAAGTAGATAGTCCACAGCGGTATATCAACCTAGATGATTATCGAATTGATTATCTAAAGCTCTTCGATGAATTGTATTTAGAAACGCATCCAGCCTATGCTGAATTTTGGGAAAAATATCAAGCCAGTTTAATATGATGAAAGGAAAAAGAATATGACACAACTATCACCATTTCCCGGGAAGGGCTTTTCTGATTTTGATCAAAACATTATTCAGTGGGCTACTGGGGATCATACGACAACAAATGGCGACAATCCTTTAATTAAGTTCTATTTGGATCGTAAAGAATGGCTACAGCCAAATACAAACGTCATCAATAATTTACTTGGATGGATTCAAAACATTTGGTACGGTTTACTGCACGCATTAGCTACGGGAGTAGATTATTTGATTCAGGCAGCGTTATTTCCGTTGTATACGTTACCAAAAATGCTCATGGAGGACACCGGCTCTCAACTACATGTACTATATCTTGCCTCAGTTGCGTTAGGGGCTGGATTAATGGGTATCTACTTCATTATGTCCATGATTGGCTATATGACGAGTGCTAAAACAGATGTTTTAAAATCCAAAACCAAAAACATATTTGGAAATTTAGCCATGATTTTATTGTTACCATTCATTTTTTACATGGCAGGAAGTTTGATGAATTCGATTGTTGGAAATTCGAATGGTTCGTTAAATTTCGCCGATACACCCCTGCAAACCAATACGTTGGATCTGGAACAGTGGGCAATTAATAATTTTAGCCAAGCTCCTTTTTCAGATGGTGCGCCAATCTATAATAAGTTAGGTCAAAATAATGAAGTGCCTGATTTCACAGATTCTATTGGAAAAAGTGACGTTGGTCCGCTGGACGATTACGGAACAAAAAAATTAAATAATAACAAAGATGATCATATCGGTAGCGTTTTTAACTATCAATTACAAACAGTCCCTTCTACAACCGGTGGTGTTCAATATGGATTAACAAAAATTGACCTTGATGGTGGTTTTTTAAAAGGTCTTGGTGTAAGTTATAAGCGCTATCGTGTCCAAAATATTCCAGCAACAGGCGCTTTTATTATCATTATTGTAGTTGGCTTTTTGATGTCCATTAAGATTATGCGTGCTTCAATTGGAATGTTTGGAAAGATAATTGTGGCTCCAGTAGCAGCTGGTCGTGATGGCGCTAATTCAGTTGAAGGCATTAAAGGGACAGCACAAGATATTGTAAATGGCTATTTGGGTATATTCCTGGATTTGTTTATGCTTCAAATCTTTGCGAGTTTAATTGGCCCACTACCACATAGTGTAGCGAACCAGTTTGCAAATGCTGGTGGTTTTATCAAAGGAATTATCTACCTACTAACAATGGGTGTTCTGGCTTGGGCTTGTTATGATGGATCCTCTGCTATCGAAAAGCAATTTGGTATGGCTGGTGGTGCTAAAGGTCAAGGATCGTTTATGGGCCGTATGGCAGCACCAGGTGTTGCATTGGGAGCATTAGCAGGAGCAGGTGCCACTAAATTGAATGAGCACCGCAAGATTCGCCAAGAACGTGCACGGCAAAATGATAAGCCAAAGGATAATCCCAATAATCCAGTCGTTGATCATGGGAACCAAGATCAAGAAAAGGCTGAGCAATTATCTAATGCCGATACACCAGAAGAAAATCGCGCTGACAGTAGTCAGCCAATGAGTTCTGAAGATAAGAAGCAGTCTGATGGTAGCGAAAATTCAAATCAAAAAAAGAATGATAAGCTTGGACAGGACTCTTCTAGAAAACTTAGTGATTCCTCTGAAACTAATTCTCCTTCTGAGAAAAATCAATCGAACAAGAATAATCCAACAGAAGGGACTCCAGCAGGTAAAAAAGCCACCGATGAAAAAGGTAGTTCCTCAAAATCAAATACTAATAACCAAGGCCAAGAGGCTGCAGATAAGTTAGCTAGTTTCAGTGATGCCAATGAGAAATCTGAAGATGGTGCTAGTGGCAATCAGAATAAGGTAAGTGACAGTTCCACTCCTTCAACTCAGCAACGTCTAGAGCAAATGGAGCGCCAACAACGGCAGCGCCAAAGTGAAGAACGAGTTCAACGAATTCGTCAAAAAGCGGCGCAACGCCAAGCTCAATTAAAACAAAAACGACAACGTGCAATGCAACAATTGGCACAAGATTCAAAAGATCCACATCAGTCAGCTCATCAAAAATAAATGGCTCATTTTTATATTCGAATTAGTAGAGGTCAAGCCCTTAAAAAGGCTGGCCTTTTTGCTTTTAAACCGCTGTCATGCTATATTTTGATTAACTAAGTAGAAGGCGGAAATGAGTTATGTTGAAAACGAAAAGTATATTATGGATTGTGCTTGTCACTGTCATTATTGTGATTGGCGGCGCTTCATATATGAAATACCACAATTCGAAGAACATGCAAAACACTGATCATTCTTCATCAAGTATCAATTCATGGAAAAAGAACCAATTTAAAATTGGGACCATCGAAGATGTCAAAAAAGCAGCTAAAACTAATAATGTTCTTGTTTTGTTTACAAATGACCCTAGTCGAAAAACCATCAGTGATAATACTAAAAAAGTAATTTTAGAACTAGAAAAGGAGAATCCAAATTCTTCACCAACTGTAGTGACGGCTGGTAACATTCGCCCAACTACTTTTGGTTTGAAGAGTACGATTCGAGATAAAACACTTTACCCGGATTTAAGTAACGTGACTAGTGACACGTATTCTGGTTATATTTCTACAATGAAAGCCCCTAAAGATGTTATGATTGGTGTAAATAAAGGGTGGACCGGGGAATCATCTGATACTGACAATGTCGACAGTGGCTTTGGAATTGGTGATTTAAGCCAAGATAGCGGAAATGGTCATGACAAAGATAGCTTTTTATTTGATTTAACTGCCGATTACTACGTTAATGGCTATAAAGATCGAAACACATTTATTTTTAAACAAGACAATAATAGTTGATTAAATTTATATATTAAAAAGGGAACAGGAGATGACCTGTTCCTTTTTTTGTGTCTAAAAATTTGTAATTAAGGTACATCAGTACAGGGCAAAAAAACAACCATAGTCATAATAGAAAACAAAGTGAGGTGTTGGATATGGCAAATAATAATTGGAGTGTTGCTTCAAAAGTTCGAAAGCAGATTACTTTTGGAAAAAGCAAAATCACTTTTAAAGACGTTTCAGTTGCTGGAGGATCACTCATTATAGGTTTCTTTCTTTTCAGATTCTTCCCAGCTGATCAAATGCCATTGGCTGTCTTAGCAATCTTGATTTTAGCTGCATTTACTTTTTATTTACTTTTACGGCCAGCAGATAATCCAGAAAGACGAAACTATGAACTATTTATGATTTGGCAATTTGATGCCAATCGTCATAAAAGAAAAAAGCATTATCGTGCATTTAAACTTGAAGATTTGGAGAAGTAATTATGCCACTAGTAAATGAACATGTACAAAAAATTAATAATACAGTATATGAACCAGAGAAATTTGATTTTTATGATCCAAAATTACAAAACAAAATGGATAATATGGTTGTCTTCTTAGGGTATAAGAGCCTAACGCATGACGTTCATAACTATATTGCTTTGAAAGACGGTACATATGCAGAACTAGTTTTAGTGCGAGGCATGTCAATTGCTGATTTAACAGGGGAACAAAGTCGTGTTCTGGTTAATGAAGCAGGGGAATTCTTTCGAGCTCAAAACGCCGGAACGAATATTAGCTTTTTTGGGTACAGCTTTAAAGTAAATACGCACAAGCAGCAACGGGCTTGGCAAACCAATAAAGAGTTACTTGAAGAAGAAATTAAAAATGAAACGAATACTCGTCGGAAACACCAATTAAATCAGCGTTTAAAAATGGTTAATGGTGAGATTAATCGATTAATTTTTGTTGAAAATAATTTTTGGTCGCGTGAATTTTTAATGGCGGTTTTCGCGAAAAATAAAGGGCAATTGGAGAACAAAATGATATTGCTAAGAAATTTATCTTCGGGGGATAATGCTCCGTTTCGGTTCCGAGAAATGACACGAAAGGAGAAAGAGGAACGGTTATACGCTTTAAATAATCCAGCTTCCTATATTGATTAAAATGAGAAAACTTTACGAAGGGCCAATGGTGGCCAACGAATATGATTTTCAAACTATATTGAATACACAACCTCATGGTGGCATTGATATTTTTAGTGATTATATCAAGCTGTCCAATGGCTATGCGCAATTTATGTATGTCCATGAAGTCAAATCTCTAGAATTACCTAACCACTGGCTTTCTCAACTCGCCACACTGCCAAATACAATTTTTATGTTGTCAACCAGTGTTGAAGATAAGAAGAGTTTTAATGAACGCTTAAATCGTGCAGATTCCAACCTTGAGGACACTTCTAAAGGTGGACTGACCGATGCCTTCACAGACAGCGGTGATGAGTTTGCTCGATTAGCATTTAATGTCAATAAGGCGGATCAAAAACCAATGCGAGTCTATATTCGTTTATTAGTTTATGCCGCCAACAAACGCGCGTTACGTCAAAATGTCAAAGATATTAAAGCAAAATTTACAGACTTTAAGTTTGCTACACTACGCGAATTTCAATTTGATGAATGGCGCTCAATGTGGACCCCAGCTAGTAAGCAATTAGAACTCTTAACGGAACGCCAAGAAGGCCTATCCATGTCTTCTGCTGATTTAGGCGGTGCTTATTGGCAAGATTCATCTAAACAAGATGATGCTTATGGAACGGTTATTGGTACCACATCAACCGGTGGTACCGTTATTTTTAATCCGTATTTGCGAGATGGACAAAATCGTACTCGTCCGTTTATGGGCTTTTTTGGTTCAGCAGGCTATGGGAAGTCAACATTGCAAAAAATGTTGGTTGAAGATGGTTTTAAGCGCGGGCATCGGATGGCTATAATGGATCCATCTGGTGAATATGCAGGAATTACTAAATACACTGATGGCATTTCGGTGAAATTAAATGGAGAAGATGGCTTAATCAATCCTTTTCAAATTTATAAGACAGTCACCGATTCCACGGGTGAGAATGTAGACGTGGTTGGTTCTTTTAACCAACACATTGAAAAGTTATTGGCAATCTACGGTTTTATGTCCCAAAACCTAACCCAGGAAATGCTGGCTGAAGATCGTATTGCTTTAAATTCTCTAATTACTGAATTTTATATTGATCGTGGTATGTGGACGGCTAATCCAATGAGAGATACCTCACAGATCAATATCTTTATTCCCGACAGTGAGTACCCAACGCTGAACCAATTTATTCCGTTCCTTCGAGCAAAAAACCGAGCTTTAAACGGCCGTGATGCTGCTGACAATCTCTTTTCGGCTGCCAGCTTGCACCGTATTATCGCCACTTTCGAAGTCATGGCATCTAAACATGGAACTGTCTTTAATGGCACAACAACGTTTCCCGACTTAAGTCACGAACAATTTGTTCGGTACGATGTCTCTAGTCTATTAACCACTAAAGATATTTTTAATGCAATGACCTATGTGGCCTTGACGATTGAACAACAAAATATCATTAATAATGGAAAACGTTGGCGACTTCGCCGTCAAAACGAAAATATACCTTATGATCAAGTTCCTCATTCTGTGATTGTTTTGGATGAGGCTCAAAATTATGTCCAAATGGATAATGCCTATAACTTGAATTACATCGTGTCCTTAATGGAACAAATGCGCAAAAACTATGCAGGCCTCATGCTTGCTATGCCAACGATTGAAGACCTAGGTGTCACTAATACTAATACAACGGATGCCAAAGCCAAAGAATACTACAAAAACATCAAAAAAATGATGGATTTACTGCAATATCGTTTCTTCTTCCATTTACCCGATAGTAACCTTGATACTTTAGATCAAATATTAGGAAATTCAATTACTTCATCAGAGCTGAAATCAATTACGCGCTTAAAAGCACGACGTACACTTTTAAATATTGATGGTGATCTTAATATCCAGGTATACGTTTCACCAACCGAGTCGCAATTAAAAAGGTTTCAAGGAGGTGATTAAATGTTTACTCAAAAATCATCTCACGGTCGAATTTTTTCTTTAAAAAAAATTCTACGTCCTTATTTTTTAATTGCCGGATTCTTACTTTTAGGTGTTGGCCTAATCATTTTTCTTTTTGTTTCGATAACTGAAGATGATAGTTGTGATACCGGCACTCAACACGTTGTTCAAACCGATACAAGCGGTGATACAGAGCAAAACGCTCAAATCATTTTTAATCACTTAGTTCATGCCGAGGGGTTCTCCGGTGCTGGTGCCGCTGGCGCTTTAGGCAACGCAGCTGGTCGAGAAGATAAAACGTTAGATCCTGCTGTAACTGGCCCTGCTGGTTCTGGTGTTGCCGGCATCTTTCAATGGTCCGGTTTCTCAAACAATCGTAATGGCGGTCGAATCACTCGCGAAGGCTCGATTAAGGCTAATGATAAAAGTACATTGACTTTGGATAATGAATTGAAATTAGTGTCGTGGGAACTGCATAACACTTATTCGGACGTTGCGCAGAAAGTAGGGAAGGCGACTGACCCTGCTCAAGCGGCTATCGATTGGTCAAGAAATTATGAAATACCAGGTGCACCAGGATCTGCAGCCGAGAAAACTGAAGACATTACTAGTTCTGCCAAAATGTATTATCAAAAGTTTGGCGGATCTTCTATTCAAGCCAATACGGCTATTTTGGGTGCTCGTGATGCAGCGACAGCCGGACAAAAGGCTGAGACAAATGGTCAACATGTTGAACTGGCTGATAACTGTGGTGATAGTGGCACAAATCCAGCTAACTCTAAAGGATATAGTCTTCCAGTTAAGGGCTCATATAGTCTTGGAACTGGTACCTATCCATCTTATAGCGAACTTTCAACAAAACATGATCATAATGGAGTAGATTTTCAAAATCAAAACCTAACCGAAGATGATGTTAAAAATGGTAATAAGAATTCGTGGGTATATGCTGTTCATGATGGAAAAGTGGTAGCAGTTAATCATAATAAAGATGAATTTGTAGTTATCATCAAACAAACTGATAATAATTATTCCTATTATGGCCATGCCATGAAAGAGCCTCCTGTTCATGTTGGTGACCAAGTAAAACGTGGCGATCATATTACGTATCAGGGATATGGTGGTGATGTTGAACCCAAAAATATAAAAGCAGCCCACGTCCATTTTGGTTTATCAAAAAAAGACTCCGGTTTCGGTGGCGATACTCAAACACCTAGCTGGAATCAACCAATTTTGTCGCCAGCTGATTATTTACCATTACCAGCTGCTGTTCTTCCTGATATCAATAAATCGAGTCATGATAATGATGATCGAGTCATTGGCTCAGGATTTACAAAATTCTTCATGGCCGCTGGTCAAGATTCTAATACAAATTAAAGGAGCGACTTATGCTTTCTAATCGAAAAAGAACATTTTTATTTTTCACTGGACTCATTGGGCTTTTTATTCTTGCATTATCTTTTATGTATTTCACACCTAAAACTTATCCTGATACACCCAACGGTCAAGTACCTAATGAATATGCAACGGTTAAATCTGCTCCAGATGCTTTAATTATTGTTCATAAAGCCGGCTGTCAGCATTGTCAACAAGCTTCTAAGACGATTGTTCCAGCTTTAGATAGTTCTAAGAATCAAAAAAGGCCAGTATTAGTCATTGAATCTACAAATGAGCATCAAAAGGTCAGTGAAGGAAATAGTTATCCAGATATTTTAACCGACTATGGTATTTCGCGCTATCCAACCATTTTGCATTTGAAGAATGGTACTGTGGTAGGACGTTATACAGGGACCAACGTTCAACAATTGAAGGCTATTTTGAATTCTTAAGAGCAAAGGAGGAGGAAAATGAAAAAACGCATTGGTTTTTTCTTTAAAAACTTGTCAAAAGTTGGCTGGCTCACCTTTATTTCATTTTTAGTAATTATCGGTGTTCTGATTTTTCAAACGATTCAAAACATGTCGCAAACAATTGCATTGAGCAAGCAAGCAAGTGCCACACCGGTAGTTCATCAACAAATTTCCAAAGAAAAATATGTTGATACAATCAATCAACAAATTCGTCGGGGTAATCAACTAGCCAATCAAATGATCTACTTAGCGGCTAGTTATGGTGGTTCAAAAATTGATAACAAAACAGCACTTCAAAACCATCTAGAACCACTCGTGAAATCGGTTTTACCATTTATGTTCCCAAATACCGATAATGATTCAGGAAAAAGTTATCGAAGTGATATTCAATCGATTAACTCCAGTTCCAATTATCATGATGGCCTTGTTTCAATGATGCTAACAGTTCAGTATCAAAATGGGCCTAATAATGATCAAAAAATTGTCCAGGCAGTTTATAATCCTCAATCAGATTCCATTGTTTCGGCCGCAATTAATCAAACGGATAGTGGTAATAGTGGAGGGCAGTCATGATTCAAAAACTAAAAGTATTTAGTAAAAAATATTTTTTGTTATTCATAGCAATCCTAATTATTATTATGTTTGCCCTGCTTAATATGTTCTTAGCTCAACAACAGACAGCTTTGAAACAACGGATTACGAAAAACCAAAAAAAAACGACTCAAATTTTGAAAGTTGTTAATAACCAATGGCAATTTAATGATGCACAAGATGTCGCCACACGTTTTTTTACCATTTATCATACTTTTAATGACTCTCAAACGTTTAATCAACGGGCTACTGCAAGTGAAAAGTATGCTACTAGTCAGATAACCTCTAATCAACAACTATTTCCAAATGATTATGTAGATGGGAACCATTATATTGATACTTCAGGCCTTCAATCTGATGTTACTAATGTATTATTTTTCCCAGACAAGAACCAAAGCAATACCGACCTTCAAGAAGGGATTGTCCAAGTGAAGGTGAATGCCAAATATAATGGCTTCAATAGTGGTCAATCGATTTTAGATTATCACGTTACTTTTGATACAACGCAGAAAAAGATAACCGACGTCCATTTTGTTGGTACTGAGAAATTTGAAGCAAATAGTACAGTAATGTCTGGAAATTAAACATATATTTATACATATATGTATGCTCATATTTATAAATATACGCATGGTAAGCAAAAACCAAAATAAGATATTGCTTATACGAACAAATGTTCGTATAATTATCTTGATAGGAGTTTATCATGGATAATGAAATTGATTTGACTGTAAATAAAATAAAGCGCCAAATTGAGCCTTTATTTCGCAAAGAAAGGAATACCCTTTATCATTTTAGAGTGGTTGGGACCCCTTTTACTGAAAAATATAACATTTTCTTTGAATGGCACAAGATCAATCATTCAACCATTTCACGCCAAGTTGGTAGCTATTCCAAACGTAACTCAAAATATATTGATGAATTTGTTCAATCGTTAGAACGAGCAACGGGTGTATCGGTTCAATTGTTACTACAATAACTAATTATTTCATATAACAAAGCACTATCTCCACTGATGGTGCTTTTTTTAATGTATTTAAAGTAGCTGGATTTTATGAACGCTCAACGCGAATATGAGTCAGCTGTTTTTAAAAAAGGGAATATCAGTAATTTACCTTCATTCAACCATAGTCATGGTAGGGAAACTTCCCTATATGGAGGAAATTCTGATGGAAAAGTGGTATCACGGTTCATCATCAAACTTTGATTCATTTAAACACCAAGCAATTGGAACAAATGGCCGTGCACAGGGTTTTGGTATTTATCTGACTCAGAGTAAAGAAGTTGCAAGGTCATACGCTGGTACCGGTAAAGGTCACGAAAACCAGGGATTCGTTTATCATGTTGATACTTCCAAGATTAACGATATGCGTCAACTTGATCCAGAACAAGTAACAATGACTCAGGAAGATGTCGTTCAAATCTTAAAGTCAATCACCGAAGTACAAGATGAATATCCATACACACTTGTGGATTATTCCGGAAATCCTGATCTTGAAGTTGGTTGGAACGAAGAAAATGAAGAGATTGCGCAAGAAATTGCTTTTAATTTACTTGAAGATGAAGCTAACGATCTTGATGTGATCAACGAATTACGAAATTTGTCTAATGAAAGTGAGGCTGTTGGAAGAGGATTGAGCCAAGCAATAATTGGATCCGCTCCCGACTGGACTCAGGTCGATTCTGAGGGGCATCCAGCTTTAGTAGTTTTTGATCCTAATAATCTTTCAATTATTGAAAAAGAATCAGTGCATGAGCCACAACTTGTGCAAGAACAAACCATTCAACCAGAACTAACAGCTGATGATGCCGAGTATCTGAGTACTCTATCAGAAATTGAATTGCACCAATAAGGAGGGAATCAGCAATGCAGAAAGAATGGCAATCATTAAAAGAAGAATATTTAGCTCTTTGGCAACGATCTGAACAAACTTATAACACTCTGGTAGTAAAAGAAGTCATTCGTGCTGCCGAACGAGAACTAGAAAAAACCGGAGCTATGAATATTGTTGACGACTTAAAAAGAAATGGATTTAATTCTCAAAAACCTTCGCCGGAAAGTTTGCGTGTCATTTTAAAAGACATGGACTTTGTTTATCCCGAAAATTCAGGTGTTGATGAACCAGAAAGTTACTTTGGTGTTTATTTACGTGATGAAATAAAACCAGAAATAATTGACGACGTGGAAGAAGATATGGCACTTATGACGGATTATCTTGGTGGTGCTCTGAGTGCACCGGATGATGATGCAAACCTGACGAGTGAGGAAGTTGAGATTATTCAAAAAACCGGAGCTGATTGGCTTTTGGAAGATGTAAATATTAATCAAGCAGACAAAGATCAGACCCCAATTTCAGAAAATTCAATAATTGCTAAATCATCACATGATGATTTAGCTTATCTTAATTCTTTATCTAACGAATCAACTATTGAATACTAAGGGGCAGAGACATGAATGATCTATATCAGGAATATAAAAATCTATATCATCTTGCACAACAGGAACACGATCTTGAAATCGCACGTTGGTCACTGACTGCAATTGAAAATAAAGTAAAAGAAAACCATCCAAATCCTATTAAGTGGGAAAGCAAGCTACCCGAGGCGATCACACCCTATAAATGGCCTAATAATGTCGATTACACAGTTTTGGATCGTGAAATGTTAGTCGCTGCGGAACAAATCGGACTACACCGTTTTAATCCGGCTGGACCTGATTCAGAGATTCTTGCTAATCTTGAGAAACATGGCCATTTTTACCCCACACCATTGGATGCTCGCTTTCCACATCCAAATGTTTTATTTAATCAAGAAGGTCATCTCTTCAATGACGAAACAGATTTAGATGGATACACTAATGATATGCGTGACTACATCATGTCGTCACAAAATGATTTGAAGTCGTTAGGGATAACTGAAGCCGCGATTCTGAAGGTATCTAGTCCCTGGTTAATTGGTGATTCACGACAAATTTCACAAAACGGTAACGAAAGGGAGCTCAATATGCAAACGTCATCACTTAAAAAGCAGCGTGATGAAATTATTGAGAACGGCGCACTAGAGGTTGGTTACTCTAATAATGTGAAAGCAGAAATGCTGGATTTAGATCCTGATTTATTAGCCAAAACTTTTGCTGACGAAGGTGTTGTCAGTATTTTAACTGCTGAAGCCCAAAAAGGAGCTCAAAATCATCAAAACGAATTTGATAATGTTCTTGTGACTGAAATGGTTCGAAACATGGAATTAGAAGACTTTGAAAGTGTTTCTGATTTCTTTTTTAATAACCAAAAAGAATACACCGAAAATGGCTATAAGTCCCTTAACCCATCTCCTGTTGATTTATCTCAAAGCACTTACAAGCAACTAAAAAAAGAAATTGTTGATAACAATGCGTTGAACGTTGGCTATTTACAAGAAGTTAAATCAGATATGTTATATCTGGATCCAAATATTTTGGAAAAAGTATTGTCAAATAAAGATACAGTTCAAGCACTCTCGTCAGAAGCAAACAAAGCTAATCAAGGATTAACTAACCAATTCGATAACATACTGGTCACTGAAATGACGAGAGAATTAAATTACCAAGATTTTAAATTAGTAGCCCCTAAGTTTATGAACTTCGCCAAAGCGGAACAGTCGCAACAAGAAGATCTCGACTTTGTTGCTAGTCAATTAGAAAATAATATTAATCTGTAGTTAAAAGAAAAAATAAAGACTCTTTTCAAAAAGTTTATTCCTCTTAGGTGCAGCTTTTTCGGTTTTTTTATAGTAAAATTAATAACTGTTCCACAGATAAAAAAATTGAAAAAGGAGGATTTGGCATGAAAAATGACATCATTAGCTTTTTCGCCGGTGTAGGCGGAATTGATCTAGGGTTTGAAGATGCAGGCAAGTATCGCACAGTTTATGCAAATGAGTTTGATAAAAATGCTCAACATACTTTTGAATTAAATTTCAATAAGCGTGGCGCCTATCTTGATCGTCGAGATATTAAAGAAGTCACACCCGACGATATTAAAGAACAAACTGTTAATGCGAATATACTACTTGCTGGTTTCCCTTGCCAGCCGTTCAGTATTGCAGGTTTTAGAAAAGGGTTTGAAGATAATCGAGGGGACTTATTTTTTGAAACCCTTCGTATTATCAAATCAATACAACCAAAGGTTGTTTTTCTAGAAAATGTTAAAAACTTAGTTACTCATGATCACGGAAATACTTTTAAAGTTATTCGTGAGTTTATGGTTCATACTGGTTATTACGTCAAATGGAAAGTTCTGAACTCGAAAGAATACGGGAATGTCCCTCAAAATAGGGAACGTATCTACGTTGTTGGTTTTAAAGACGAAAACGCCTTTAAAAACTTTACCTTTCCAGAAAAAATTGATTTAACTACCTCTCTATCAGACATTATTGATTTTGATGCAAAAACAGGCGAAACGACTAAATTTGGAGATACGCTAGAGGAAAAATTCTTTTATCGTAAGGACAAACAAACCTTTTATCCTGATTTGATCTCGGAGATGACAAGCTCCAATACTGTTTATCAATGGAGACGGCAGTACGTTCGTGAGAATAAGTCCGGTGTTGTGCCTACTTTAACCGCTAACATGGGAACAGGTGGCCATAACGTACCATTAATTCGTACTCATAATGGTGAGATTCGTAAGTTGACTCCGAGAGAGACATTCAACGCTCAAGGGTACCCAGCTGACTATGTGTTACCATCAGATTCGTCACTCAGTGCATTATACAAACAAGCTGGTAACTCTGTGGCTGTACCTGTTATTAGTCGTATTGCACAAAATATTACAAAAGCTCTTGAAAAAGGGAATTTGGACGAGTCGCTCCCCCAAGTTGAGGGTAAGGTGGCATTAATTTATACGAAAATGGATGGAAGAATGGCAGGCGAATCCTTTCCTATACAATGGTTTAATAATAAATCTATTGCCGAACAGAAATTAATTGAGTACAGTAATAAGACTAATACAGCTATTTATGACGATCTGGATTTTTATAAGGCTATAAAAAAAGGTGGAAAACACGAATTCTATTCTATTGCTGGATAAAAAAAGCTCTCTTAGGAGGGCTTTTTTGTTATGCTTAACAAGTAATAAAGGAGAATTATATATGTGGGAAAATCTGGAGACAAGTCAAAAAGAAATATATAAAAAATTAATTACTAATTTTGCTTCTCTAAGTGAAGCTTTTGCACAAAAAGAAGACGAAACTGCAAATGTTATTATTGCACCCATTATCAATTCTAAATATCAAGAAACATCTTTTAAGAATTCCTTCAATGCAACCATTGAGGACATAGGAAACTCATCTTTTGATGCTTCTATCAATAACGGAAATCAAGGAAAATATTTAGTTGGAATAAAAGCCTTTGGTGTAAAAAGTGGGTTTCAAAAAATAGCTCAATTTAAGTCATCAAGTCAATCTGAAGATTGGTTTTCAATTATTTCTTCTATAAAAAACAGAAACATGAACGGCAAAAGTAAGGAAGATTTTGATGATTACTTGAAGCTGGCTTCACGAATTGCAACATTAAGAAACAAACGGATTGAGTCTTCAAAAAGCCAATTACAAGGTTTTGATTATACCCAAGATGTATCTTCTGTTTACCATGTTCTAATGCCCTCCCCAACAATTAAGTCTCCCAAAAAGGGGGATAGACCATATATTATGGTAGGGGAAACGTCATATTTACCAATTGATATTGATAATTTGAAAATACTAGGTCCTACCAGCAAGGACCATCTTCAAAATTTTCGTTTTACAGACACTAACCACATATATCAGTATAATAGTGCGGATAGTCAGCTACTAATGTCTTTTCATGCTACGGATAAAAAGAATGAAGATAACGAGTCAATTGGTGTTGAGAAATGGCCGATTCAGTACATTGATAACGCTTTTGATTTTTTCTTAAATCTTCCTACTGTAAAAACCACCAAAGCCAATAATCATGTTACTCAATCATTCACGTTTGCAATCAAAACAAACCGAAGATCAGGTTTCAATGAATGGTTCGCTGGACCCAAAAATCCAATCAAAGAAAGAGATAACAGATACTTAGAACTCGTTACTCTTGGTGAGTCAATATTAGGCAAAAAAGTAAATTGGAAGAAAAATATTGATTTTGTTTTATTTGGAGACTTCAATACTTCTAAAGAAAAAGAAAAGCGAGAAAATATAAGAGCAGTCTTAACAAAACAAGCAGAGCCTTACCCAGAATTATTGAAAAAAGTATTAGTCGCTTTATGGCGTGGTGATAAACCATATGAGGTATATATTCCAGTACCCAATGCACGTGAATTTAATCGTGCATATCCTAACTTTTTTGCCACTGGTGCGGGCCTTTTAGAGGGTTCAAAACTCACTTCTCCGGTTTCAACGCGAACTTTTACTATCCGCTTTATGCCTTCAGAAGAGGAAATAGAAATGGTTCTTACTCAAGCAAATGGTAAAGCTATTCAAAGTGTTGACTCACAATACAAATTTGGTAAGTGGGTCCTTAAAAAAATCTTCCAATTAAATGATCGAGAACTTTTAACAGACGATATTTTAGATGAACTTAATATCAATGCCATGTGTTTAAAAAAATATGATGACGGACGTCCGATTACTTTAGAGTTCACGTACGTTGATCCTGATAATGAACCAGACGATTTTTGGAAATAATCAATTTTTTTATAAAAATTCAATACCGTGTTATTTAAAGGACTTTTTTTAGAAAGTCTTTTTCATTTTATACCTATTTCCATGCTACCCTAAAAACAAAATGTACAATTTCTACATAAGTGCAGTATGAATATGATTATATTTATACATATACATATACATATACATATACGTATATGTATGATATAATTATACTTGTATTCGAGTTTATCGAAGAACAATTTTAATTGTAAATATAAAGTGAGGCTTGATATGAAGAAAATTGGTTTCATCGCTGAAAAAGGTGGCGCCGGTAAGACAACTCAGTCATATAATTTTGCGGGTTATTTAGCTGCAAAAAATAAAAAAGTATTATTGATTGATTTAGACCACCAACTATCGTTAACGAGAGAAGTTTTTGGCGTTTTAGAGGAAAAGGGTTCAAGTGTTAATCTATTTCGAGATCAGAGTGCCAAGATTTATAACGTTAAAAATAATATTGATTTGTTACCTGCCAGTCTATCTCTTGAACTCCTAGAAAAAGAACTAGCTTTAACAGACATCGAGATGCCCAGTTTGATTCTTAGTTATTGGTTTCAGGACCATGCTGAAGAGATTGATTTGAAACAATATGATTACATTATTTTTGATACGCACCCCGATTTCGGAATTGTAAACAAAAATGTTGTAGTAGCTTCGGATGCCATTATTAGTCCACTAGAACCAAACTTATTTGGTTGGGCCGCAAAGGTGAGAATTCAATCACGCATTGATAATTTGTTGGAACATCTAATCAATCCAAGTACAAGAAAACCTTTCATTGAAACACCTCTGTTCTTTATCAACAATAAGGTTGAACATAATACTAATGAGTCCCGAACATTATTAGAAAAAACAAAGAATGACCCACAAGTGATTGCTACAATCCCAAATAAGCAATTATTTAAAGCAACGATTCGGAAAAATATGCCTATTGCTGATATGCAATCTGATGTGAAGATTTTCAACGCAAACCGTAAATTCTTTGATACTATCAACATGGCCTATGCTGATATTGCAAATGTAGTAGATAAAATTTAAGGAGAATTGATTATGGCTGTAAAAGGACAACTTCCAGAACGAAAAAATAAAGATCTTTCTCAAGAAGAATTTACGCAAATGATTAAGCATCGTGAGGAAGATGAAAATCACATCAACAATGTAATTCAAGAGAAGAAAAAAGAGATATCTAGAAATAAGAAAAAAAGAGAAACAAAAAAACCATATACATTAACACTTCGACCTTCTGTGCACGATTTTGGGGTTGAGTTAGCCGAGGAAGAAGGACTTAGCTTTTCTTCATGGTTAGAACAACTCATTGAAAAAGAAGGTAATAATTAATACGCGTTATATATAAAGTTATTCAGTAGCATTATACATATACATATATTGTAAATATACATATATGTATAATATATGTGTACTTTCGGAAGTCAGCCGGCTACTGAAGTATACAATCAATAAGAGAAGGTATTATGATTTTTAAAAACATGTTAGCAAGTAAAGGAAAAAAGAAATGGTACGCATTGATGGGAGTTGTAGCTGTTCTTGCAATGATTATGCTTGGACTACATCATGCACATGCAACTCATTCATCATCACCTCAGTCTAATAAGCAGAGTACGAAATCTGTATCTGCCAAAGCCACAAAGAGCAATGATCAAAATCAGAAAACAAGCAATCAACCTGCCGCTGATAATAACGAGCAAGTAAAAGATGCCTCTGTTTCGGCAACCTCTTCATCAACTGTCCAAGCTCAACAAAGCGATACAACTAATAAGAAAGCAACGGGCCAAGCAAGTTCTTCATCAGTTGCTGCCCCTGCCTCTCAGCCAGCGCAAGATATTAATAAAGGCAATCCTCGACAAACTGTAATGCCTAATGTCAATGTATATGGAGCGCCCGGTCTCTGCTTGCAGTATGTAGATGATGCTTTTAACATTAATTCAAATCGATCTTATTCTGCAACTGCTGCAGCAGGAAAAGCGAGCGCTAATGGCACGATGCACTACAATGATCAATTCCCGGTTGGAATAAAGGTACCGGTCTACTGGAACTTAATCAATAAAGATGATGGTGTCAATTATGGTCATATTGCCATTTGGGACGGTCAAGGCGGCTTCTACTGGGAGGGAAATCATTCTTCTACCCCTAATTACTTCACACTTGATGAAATGAAGCAAATTATGAATGGAACTCGACAAGTAAATGGCCATTCCTTAACAGAAAACTGGCAAACACCATCCTTGATTGGCTGGTCAACTTCACTAGAAGGACACACCATTGCGGAAAATTTATAAGTAGTTCATATTAAGATTAAAAAGTAATAACTTGATTCAAGGGAGAATTTTTATACATATACATACACGTATAAATATATGTATATGTATGGTAAAAATAAAGTGAGCCATTAATTCAATACACTCAGCTTGTTGGGCTGAAATTTAATAATAGACTACTGGAGGGCGCCTATATGGGCGCCCTTTTTATTTATTCAAATAATAGAACAACATCATTTTAAAAAAGGTTTTTTCGGAAGGCCTTTTTAATTTTGAGCCAGATTTTTCTACGCCATTAAAAAACAAAAAAATAGGGGACATCAGTAAAAAAACAAAAAACACCCAAAGTATAGATGCGTAGTTAAAAATAATATGAAAAGGATAATAAGATATTATGGACTTTCATTTAAAAAAGAAAAAAACAATTGAAAAAGAAGATCCAAGTGTTCAACTGTTAGACGATAAGTTCCAATTTAACTTAGAAGAATCAGAATTTCCTGATCATGAAGTAATTGAAAATACCTCAGCGGATTTTCAATCTAAGGGGTGGCTTAGTTATGAAGCGACTAAACCAATGGCAAACATATGGTTCGTCGAAAATCTATTATTGAATCTCATAGCTAATGGTAATGTTGGTACCGTTTCACTGTCTTTTCTTGAAACAGGCTACAAAACTCCAAAGCCAGAAAAAGGCCGAAAAAAGAAGAAAAAGCAGGTTGATGCTAAACCAGAACATGCTGTATTAGATCAGTTTACCTTGTCTTTTGTTATTGATCGCCATTATGTTCATTTACCTCAAGCAATTGCCAATTATTTTTTGAATATAAGAAATGACAGCGTTGATTATACTGGTCGTAAAGATTATATTGAGTTAATTTTAGATTTTTATGATCATCAATCCGGTGACGGGTTTAAAGATTTATTTGGCCTCCTGCCTAGTGCATCAGTCACTTTACCAAGCGAAGAGGAGTGGCGCACAAAATATAACGAGGAAAAAGAAGTATTTGTAAACGCTGAAACGCGTGAAAACGAAGCCGCTACCAACATTCATATTGAAAAGCCAGTACTTGAGCAGTCAGATTCAAATCTTTCGAGTGAACAATCGAATTCATCAAACCAAGAAGAAAACAAAACTGATCAAGTATCGGAAGATGAATCGAATAATACTTTCGATTCAGTATCAACCGTAGAAGTCCCAACATCAATGGCCATTACAAAAAGACCTGACGATGATATGAATACGACTTTAACCAACAATGATACACTGGCATCTTCAGAATCTTCATTAACGAATTCATTTACATTAAGTTCATTTTTTGATGAACTCGAAGAAATGAGGAATATTGCCAATGTCGATCCAGAATTTTACATCACGCATGATTTGGCATCAGTTGGTGAGCAAGATACCAATTTTGTCTCAGCTCAAGTTGATCATAAAAAGGATGAATTGAATGTTGAACGAGGACAAGTGGCAGAAACCCTTAATACCTCTGCATCTCAAAAATTAGGCATTAAGATTGATCAATTCAAGAGAGCATTAAATAAGTCAGCCAGTTCTTTTGACTTAAACCACAAAGCATTAGACCGGGCGCATGAAGTGGTCGATCCAATTTTGGCTGCTGAACTGAATAATGCTCAAAATCAGGAATTTAAGTCACTGGAGGATCGCGCGAATAATCAACGAGCAGAAGAAAATAACCGTCATGACCAAGTACTAAGGGAAATTGACGAAACTTTAAGAACTGAAAAGAAACGGGCCTCAGAAGAATTAGCAGCACAATACGAAACTAAGAAGAAGCAAGAACTTGAGTTGCAAACGAAAGATTATCAAGCAAAGTTTGATCAACAAAAATCAGATGACCTGCAAACACTTGCTTCACAATTCTTGTCTGAACTACAAACTCTGGCTACCACACTTCAATCGACTTCTAATGATTATATGAGAATGTTTGTAAAAGAACAAAACGATTCTCTTGCCAAGTTTGAGGAACAGCAACGCCAAATTCATGCTGAAGCGGAAAAAAGAGCCATTGCTCTCGATGAAGCTTCAATCCAACGTAGTAAAGCTGAAAACTACAAGTTATCCCTTGAAGAAAAAGATGAACAACTTGCCGAAACATTGGCCGCCGTGACGAATTTGAAAAACCGCGAAGCCGAATTGATGGCTGAAAATCGCACATTAAAAGAAAATCATGTCACTTCAGAAAAAATTGATCATTTGGTCAATGATAAGGATAACGATTTTACTTTTAAGGATTTCATGGCTTGGCAAGAAAACCAACAAAAGAACAATCTACAACCTAAACCAACTCACCATTCCAAAAAGTTCTGGTGGTCTACAAGTGTGGGGGTCTCGCTTCTTTTACTGGGCGCCGGGGCAGGAGGTATGAAGGCGTACTCAACATTGCAAAATACGCAAGAAACTAATCAGCGATTACAAAAAGAAGTCACCAAATTAACCAAAGAGGCTTCTTCTTCAAATAACACGAAAACCGCCCAAACCAATTCAACGACTAATCAATCCAGCACAACGAATGATAATAGCGTAAACAATCGCCCTTACCAAGCTCTCGACGATTCACTCAAGCGAAATAGCTTAGATGTTTATCGTCAAAACTTCTCAGATAATCAATTGGGGCAAGATAGCTATCGTGTCTTTCGAGTCGGACAACTTTTGAATCAACAAGTTGGTCGTGATGCAGCGGTAGCCGTGTCACAAGCAAACCCTGGCTATAATCAAACTTTGAATCAATATCTAGGTATCTAGGGATTTAATAAAAAATTTAGTTAGTAAGAGACAAAGGAGAAAACTTATGCCTATTCAAGCCCAATCAATCAATGTGAAAAATCACTTCAAAATGTATAAGGCTGGTAAACACTGGCTCTATGCTTCACTGGCGGCCGTTACTCTTATTTCTGGAGGAGTTGGTCTTTCACAGTCAGCTAATGCGGATGAGGTGTCGCCAACTACAACTGCTCAAGGAACTGACAGTACAGCTCCATCTGCTGAACATCAAGGAGAGATGAATCAAGTTAATGGCTTGAAAGATACTCATAATGCCCTCAATCAAGCGGTTACGACGGCTCAAGCCGCTGGAGTTACTGTTACAGATCAAGGCACAACGACTAAAACCGTTACGCAAGACCAAGTGTCCAATGAACGTCAAGCGGTTAAGAATGATGAAACGGCCCAAACAGCTCAAGTCAATCAGGCCACGGCCAATATTAATTCATTAAAGGATTCCAACAAAAAGGTTAATGATGCGGCGACTGATGCCCAAAATAGTGGCGTTATTTTAACCCAAGATAATACGGTTAAAAAGGATCCCCAAGATGCTGCGCAAGATGCTCAATCACAAGCTGATAATTTGAAGAAGTTGGCTGATGAGAAAAAAGCTGACAATGACTATGTTGCTCAAGCGCTCAAGGGAACTACTAATTACAACAATCAACCATCAGAGACCAAAGGGGGGTTGAAGTTTGTAAATACTGGCCAAAAACCAACGGCTATCGTTTCTTCTGACTACGGCGACAAGAACACACCATTCTCTCAAATCCAAGTACCTAATTCTGTTAGCGTTAATGTCCAACAAGGATCGCAAGCCGGCACAAATGCCTCGCTACACCCGTTCTTAGGTAAGACAAATGCTATTGATCCAAATGTTCCTTTCTTTACTACGAATTCGGGTGACACATATCGAGTCAATGGCTTGTCTGTCACACCGACAGATGGTGGGCCAAGTCAAAATGCTTATCTGATTTATAAAGTGAACAGTGTTCAAAGTATCAAGCCTAATAAAGGCAGTTACGTGGCTTTCCATGAAAGTCAAAACACCGGAAACGGTCAAGATCGAGGTGCTCATTCTCTAAGCATCTTCATTACCAATGCCTCCTATGCTGATATTGATGCCAAGCTCTATGCAGAAAACGGCCAACCGCTAAACATCAAAACGGCGATCACTTATAACGATATTGATATTGAACAGGGTATTCGCGAAAATTCTGGAAATATTGTTAATTTGACTTATTCTGACGATACTAAGGTCGCAGACGATGGAACTGTTTATTCCACTTCATCTCATGATTTGAACGGAAATGAAACCGACGAGGGTCAATATATTGCCATTGGCCAGGGAAATGATTTCTCTCATAAGTTCTATAACCCTTACACCAATCAAATTGACCCAGATACAGGCAAGTGGGGTGTAAGTACTGATGGATATGATACTTTCCGTTATGATTTATTTGGTACTGATGATCGTCTAAAAACGGTTAGTCCTAAGGTCATTACCGGTAATTATCACTTATACGACCAAACGCAAGCAGTGACGGTTCACAAAACTGACTTACAGTATCAACCAGTTGTTCAACCACATAAGTCAGAAACCAATGAAGAAGATGAAAATAACAACACCAAGCCTGTCATGCGTGGGGACATTGTTAAGTATTACGTCAATCAAGATTACACTGGTTATAAGGATGCTGATCTAACGGAGTCAAGTATTGGCACAACCCCTGGTGCTTACGATAATTATGATGCTAAGACTACCGCAAACCCAGGTACGGAAAAAACATATTTGATGCCGGAGGGGTATAAGTTTAACCCTGATACAGTAGCTCAAGACCTTAAGAAGGGGCAGTTGCTCGACAATAATGACTTTGTTTATCAATATGACAATCAAAGTCATAAATTTACAGTAAACGCTAAAGATGCTCAAGACTTTTTAACAAAGTATATTCAAGCAGGCCGAACGTTGGTAACGACGTTTGATACAACTGTGAATGATGACGTTGATGGCCAAATTCAGAACACGGCCTACCAACTTGATTTTCAAAGCAAAACTGGCCGTTCATTCCAAACTGAAACAGTCCAAAATCCATTGCCCAAAATTAATCCTAAAAAGGATGTTGTGGCCGGTGTAGGGGACCGTTCAAGCTTAAATAATCAAACAATCGACTATGGTCAGTTGTTTGACTATGCTTTAGAATCCAGCACACGTCCTGCTAATTATGGTGGTAAGACGAACGAATGGTCAATTGATGATCAAACCGACACAGCTCATGATTTGCTAACAGGACAATACTCCGTGTTAAACAGCGGTGGCGACTTAACAACGGAAGATGGTCAAAAGATTGTCAAGAACCAAATTATGGACCCAAGTTACTTCACAGCAGTGATGGATGGTCATGGCAAAATCTCACTTCAGGCGACTGATAAGTACCTTAAGTTAATTGATCTTCCTGATAACAAAAAAGTACCGGTTCAATGGAGGGCCTATGTTCAGACTAAGCGAATTGCTTACGGAGATGCCAAAAATGTATTCACAGAATCGTTTAATCATCAAACAAGAAAATCAAATGAAGTCCTGACCCATACACCTCAACCAGAAATTAAGACTCCAACTACTAATAACTATTCGTATACAACGAATAACTACAACACGACTAACGTTACAAATAACTATCCTCAAAAAGAAGTGGTACAACAACCACAACAGGTTATTGCTACTCCCGGATCAACAGTGACACCTGTGTCCTCTTCTGTCCTGCCAAAAACAGGGCAAGAAGCGCACAATCACACAAACATGGAGGGTGAAATTGCTGCAATCTTAGCAATTGGAACCTCCGCGTACTTTGCTGCATTAAAGCGAAAGAAAATCATTTAATATGTGAACAATAAAAGCCGCCCTTTTGAGCGGCTTTTGTTATACTGGGAATAATTGCAGTGAGGGAGACCTTTTTGATAAATTGGATATTGAATCAAATATTTAATAAGTACTGACAGTTTGTTTTTTGAAGGGAAGTAAGCCATGAGAAGTCAATTATACAGCACGTTAAAATTATTGGTGGCTGGAACACTTGTACTAGGGGGGCTCCTTTGGAGTAACAACTACGTGAGTGCTGATGCTAATACCGATTATGTTCCTAAAAACGCTATAGTAAATGACCATAGTAATATTAAGACAATTAATGGGCAGCGATATTTGTTTGATTCACAAGGGAATCTAGTGCATGGCCAGCAATTCTATCAAGGTCATTGGTATTTGTTTGATCCTCATACTGGCGCAATGCAATATGGTCGCCAATATATTGCTGATCAAAACAAATGGGTTCTGTACAATCGAAATGATGGCACGATGCAATATGGTCAACAATATGACCAAGGTCATTGGTATTTGTTTGACCCACAAAGTGGTGCAATGCAATACGGTCGTCAATATATTGCTGATCAAAACAAATGGGTTCTGTACAATCGAAATGATGGCACGATGCAATATGGTCAACAATATGACCAAGGTCATTGGTATTTGTTTGACCCACAAAGTGGTGCAATGCAATACGGTCGTCAATATATTGCTGATCAAAACAAATGGGTTCTGTACAATCGAAATGATGGCACGATGCAATATGGTCAACAATATGATCAAGGTCATTGGTATTTGTTTGACCCACAAAGTGGTGCAATGCAGTATGGCTGGCAACAACTGCCACAAGGAAGAGTATATTATGATCAACACGACGGTACCATTGAATATGGGACAAAATTGATTGATGGAGTAGAGTACTCCTTCAATGTTTATAATGGTGCCCAAGAAACAGGCTATCGCCAAATCATGAGCCCTAATGTTTATACCTATGGTGCTCCCGGCCTCTGCTTGCAATATGTAGATGATGCTTTTAACATTAATTCAAATCGATCTTATTCTGCTAAAGTAGCTGCGGATAAAGCCGGAAGGGCAGGCACCATGCACTACAACGATCAATTTCCTGTTGGTATAAGGGTTCCAATTTATTGGAACTTAGTAAGCAAAGATGATGGCATTAACTATGGCCATATTGCCATTTGGGACGGACAAGGTGGCTTTTACTGGGAAGGAAATAATTCATCGTTACCTAATTACTTCACACGGGACGAAATGCAACAAATTATGAACGGAACTCGACCAGTAAACGGACACTACCTAACCGAAAATTGGTACAAGCCGGCCCTAATTGGTTGGTCAACTTCATTGGAAGGAACATCAGTTGTTGATTAAATTCGCCGCCTTTGTAATTTTTGTATTTATTAAGTCGTATTATTATTCTTTTTGTTATATAATATCCTTGTCCCTTTTTAATTTAAAAGGGGACAGGGAAAAGGGGATTCTTCCTCCACCCGCTGGCTGACTGGATGAACACACTATCTCGTTTGAGTAATGATTTTTCGTTTCATTTTGAAATTCTCTCTTAGCATATTTTGTGTAATCCACCATTTTAGTATTTAAGCATTCTTCTTCAAACACTAAATACTCTTTAATTCATGCAGTGAAATACCTTGGTATCAACAAGTATCAATACAATACAAATTGTGCAACAATCACCAAAAGCCGCGGGGCCTACCAGAGCATTGATCTGCCACTGGTAGGCCTTTTTCTTTACTCACAAAAAAAGGAACACGAATAACGTGTTCTCATGATTTATTTAACGATGGCCATAGTACTGGGCTTTGGTTTCGGCCAACCACTTGGGGTCTTGATCCAAATATTTATAAAACTTAATAGTCATTTTATACGTGAATTTAATGAAACGCCAAGCTAGATAAATAGTGGCAAACCAGAAGACAAAATACATGGCAACAAACAAAAAGCCAAAGATGGCACCACCTGTGCTAGTTTCAGTGTATGGATAATATTTTTGCATGTTTTATCTCCCCAATTACCACCTGTAAATATCATTACTTTTTTAAATAATCTTTTAGCAGTTGTTCCAGTAAAGCAGAAAAGCTTAACCCTTGATCGGCTGCATTGAGCATTGCTTCATCATGAATTGATGGCTTCATCATGATGACATATTGCTTTTTATTCTCTCGTTTTACACGCGGTTTTACAGAAGGGGTAGGACGTTGCTTTTCATCTTCTGCTGATTGATTTTGGTGCTTTCTTTCTGATAGCGGCCCTTCAACTTCCATCAATTTTCTCCTTTTAATTTTTTATATTTTACTTTATTATTATATCTAATCATATGTATAAATGCAATTATATTTATACATATGTTCATACATATATTTATGCATATATTCATACATATATTTACGCATATATTCATATGTATTAATGCAATGTAAATTAATCAAAGTATTTGTCTTATAGAGGTATTTACAATGGATTGCCGTCACTTAACTTTAGAAGATCGTGTCAAATTAGAAACCTGGATTGCAGAAGGTTATTCTCTATCACAAATTGCCACTCGTCTAGGTTTTGCCCGTTCCACTATTACCAGAGAAATACAACGTGCCACCAAGCATCAACGAATGGGGCTACGTTTGCCAGCAAACCGTGCTAAAACAATGTATCAAGCGCTCTCGGCGCATCAACTTGCTGAATACAACAAACACTCAAAAATAAGGTTGCGTCCACGTAAATTATCCAATCATCGTGCAAGCATTATTAAAAAAAGAATTTTGGAAGATAAATGGTCACCAGAACAGATTGTTTACGGTAGTCGTAATTTTGGTGTATCAGCCCGTTGCATATACAACTGGATTAACCAAAATAAAATTGAGGGTCTCTCAAATAAAAGTTTACGACTAAAAGGTAAACGGTATAAGCGTGCTTTAAGTCAAAAAATAATGAGGAGCCTTCATCAGTCAAATTCTGATAAACGAGCTGTTATCCAACAACATACGATTGAAAGACGACCATTGGCAATCGAACGCCGTGAAGTTTTCGGACATTGGGAACTAGACGGTGTGGAGTCCATGCAATCCAGTCATTTGTTATTAACTTTTGTCGAAAGAAAAACGAGATATGCCGAAGTGGTGCTTGTAAAGAATAAGTACGCTTATTCAATAAGCGAAGCGATTGAAGGCTTTTTGAAGAAATATCAAGGTTCTGTTAAATCGATTACTTGTGATCGTGGTACAGAGTTTTTAGCAACCATGACCCAACGGGTTTTTCAAAAAAACAACATCAAATATTACTATGCGCATGCGTATTCACCACACGAACGCGGTTCCAACGAGAATTTCAACCGTACTTTGCGGGAGTACTTTCCAAAGAAAACAGATTTCGCTCATATAAGCCTCGTAAAGCTTCGAAAAGTTGTCATGAGTATCAACACACGTCCTATGGCTTTACACGGCTTTAAAACGCGCCTGAGTGCCTTTAAACGCCATCTCAGTTATCAACGTCTTCACATAACAGGAATCACATAAAAAAGAATCCATAAATTGGATCCTTGGCTATGATAAAAATAGGCAAGTTTTTTTAGTGAACACAAATTATAAAAAAGCTTAAAAACCTTGCTATAATCAGCTTTAAAGAGGTTATTTCAAAGAAAAAATTTTAAACTGTTGCATTAAGACTTGACAAATGCCCTTAGTTCATTTACTTTCGATAATATATATTATGTAAAGTAGAATATTAAAGAAAATTTGCAACCCTAAAATTAACAACGTAAGTAAACAATCGCTCCGAGGCTTGGTATAAGGCCTTTTTTGTTTGAAAAAAAGTTTTTTGTTTTTCTATCGTCGAAAAAGAATCGGTTATTTTCGCTTCTTTTTTCGCTAAACGCTTTGAATTATAACGTATTTTTCTTCAACTGCCAATCTTGTTAACTTTTAGACCAACGCAAAAAAGCCAGTCCCTTGACTGGTTCAAAAAATTCAATTGTTGCTCTTTAAGCTGGGTTTAAGAATCGCTGGTCAAACGCAACCCGACGATATTGGCAGTGACGTCTAAAAGCCTGTAAACGGCTCCTGTAACGATGAGTACGCATCGGACGAGTGTTGATACTCATGACCACTTTATCGAGCTCTGACTGGCTTATATGAGCGAAATCCGTTTTCTTGGGATAATACTCCCGTAAGAGCTTATTAAAATTCTCGTTGGAACCGCGTTCATACGGCGAATATGCATGCGCGTAATAATATTTCACGCCATGCTGATCCAACATTTGCCGGGTCTGCAAGGCAATGAACTCGGACCCTCGGTCACAAGTCACACTGTCCACACAACCTTTATATTTTTCACAGAAATCTGAAATAGCATTGCTGACGGTATAAGCAGACTTATTCTTAATGACCATCGAGACTGCATACCGACTAAAACGTTCTACAAAAGTTAATAACAAGTGACTGGATTGACGAGACTCAACACCGTCTAGTTCCCAATGACCAAAACGGTTACGGTTTTCAATCACACTTGGTCGAAACTCAATGGAATACTGGTGTGTCGCTCGTTTCTGATCTTCTTTTTTCAGATACAGACTTTTGCGTTCACTCCAACTTAACGCTCGCTTATGATACCGTTGCCGCTTGCCTTTATCTCGTAAGGCCCAGTAATCGAGTCCCTTAATTCTTTTATGATTAACCCAATTGTAGATGGTTTTAAAGGACACACCAACTCGTAAAGGCCCCTTAGCGATTTGCTCAGGTGACCACTTGTGTTCGAGGATGTATTTTTTAATGAGCTGTTCACGTCTGAGTGTTAATTTAGTTGGAGATTTCTTTTTGTTCCGTTGTTTTTGGTCAGCTAACGTTTGGCCTTCAATGGCTCGGTACATTTTTCTGGATATATGTGCACTTACCTTTCTATCCATTGTAGCATGTAACGTTGTCCGCTGTATTTCTTTCGTAAGGGTTGCTCTGGAGTAACCGATTGTTTTAGCAATAAAACTTAAGTTATACCCTTCTTTTAGTAACGTTTCAATTTGAACTCGTTGTGCCAATTGTAAATGCTTTTGTCCCATCTTCATTCTCCCGTTATTCTGCATCAAACAACAAATCTGTTTTTGCGATCACATACAGAAAAATTATAGCAAAACATGGAAATGCCTTCGCTTTCCCTTGAACGTTGAACGGGTTTAGTAGGCAACAAAAAAAGGCCTCAAACGAGACCGCTTTTAATCGTTGCAAATAGAAAAATCCAGTCACATACATTTACTTTCCCGAGTATCTGTGAATAGAGCAAAACCGGATACGTTTATTATCAGCACGGGATTGTGCTGTCACGGCTTTATATAAGTTCTTGGACACGTTGGTCGAGACTTTACGTCCCCCGGTTAGGTGTTGCGTAGCTCGCTGGACCTCTTTAGTCACGGTCGCTCTTGAGTAGCCTAAAGTAGTGGCAATCTCATAAGAATAAATTCATAACAAAATGCAAAGAAATAATTCTTCTGTGTATCACAGGAGGACTGTTTAATTATGAATTTAAAAAGATGCTATTCGATTCCACAAATAAATCAACGAAAGTTTTTTATAGCTTTTAAATGGAGTCCCAAAATTTCTTGTATATTATCCACAAATATGCGTTTTTATAAAATACAAATAATAATTAAATAGGCGTAGAAATGCAAAATTAGTGTACTATAATATTATCTAATTCCAATTAAGAAAGAGAGTAAATAGATGGTTGATAATGATGAAGTTAGTAATAGCCAAAAATATAAAATATACGAATCAGGATTTGATCATAACAATGCAACTATACAAGACGAAGATGGGATAAAGAATTTTTTAAAAAACATTCTATCAGCAAACGTTAGTTTAAATATTTTGATGGGATCTGGTTGTTCATTACCTGCTATTCCGACTATGAATGTAACTTTTGAAAGATTAAAAAAAGAAAATCCTGCTTTAGTTAACGTTATTGGAAAATACAAAACTAGTAGTTTTGCCAAGGAAGATGGTGATGCTAAAAATATTGAGTTATTCTTATCTTGGCTTGGCAATCGAATTGATGGTTTGTCAGAAGATGAGTTAAAAAATGATGAGCATGATATCAGAAACTTTGTAATAGATGGACTGATAAAATCTATCGTAGATGGTTGTTTGAAAAACAAAAGTGATTCAAGTTATCAAGTCACTACAGAAAGTGTATACAAACTTTTTCTAAAAAATTTAGCTTTTATAAAGCAACTTTCTGATGACCAGAATGACACAATTAACTTATTTACACCAAACTATGACCTCTTTATTGAAACTGCCCTAGATTCATTAGGTTTTTCATATTCCGATGGTTTTAAAAATTCAGTTAATCAAACTTTTGATACAACTGAGTACAATAGAAGACCCGTTGATATTACAAAGAGGTTCAGGGACAGATGGTCCGTAGTAAAACCGTTTTTTAGAGTATACAAACTACATGGATCTTTAGATTGGGTTAAAAATAACCACAATGAGATTATGAAAAATTCTAATTTAAAAGACAGAGAATCGAGCGATCTGACAAAGGCCGTTATTGCCCCTACTAGCTCTAAATATGCTGATAGTCAAGGCTCTCCCTTTTCTGATTTATTTCGTGAGTTTTCAATTGAATTAACAAAATCCAATTCAGTACTGCTTATTAATGGATACGGATTTGGAGATGAACACATTAATGATTTTATTATACAAGCGTTGGGTCGCTCTGATTTTAGATTGATTGCCTTTGTCAATGAAGAGGAAGAAAATACAAAAAAATTTATGAAACTTGTTGGCGGTTCTGCTGGTGCAACATTTATAACAAATGAAAATAATTCGGGAGAAGTTCACTATTTCTCCACTCTAGCTAAGCTACTATCTTATCAAAATCCTTTTGAAACGGTGACTAAAGATGAAAAATGATGAATGGAAAATAGGAGTAGTGGACTCCGTCGGAGAAGGATTAATATCTTTTACTTCGAATTATAATGATATTGGAGATCAAATTAATGATGGTAGTATACTTTCTATAAAGGGTGTTAATGACTTTGTTTACTCAAAAGTCGATATAAGTACCTACTTATTGATGCGTGTTACAAAAGTAAAAAACGGTGTCGAAGAATCTTTAAAACAGCCTAACTCGTTTATCTCAGTAAACAAAATAACTTTTTTTGCGGAACCTTTAGGAGTGCTAAGAGATGGTAAGTTTATTTCTGGTGCAGTACAGTTTCCAATGGTTGGTTCATTCATATTCGGTGTCACCGACAGTGTATTAACTCTGTTTTTCTCTAGTGTAGGTGATAATTTAATTAGTTTGGGAACCGTAAATAATTATCCAAACGTTGTTCCAGATTTAAATTTAAGAAAACTGTTAACCTCTCATATTGCGATTGTTGGAAACACTGGATCAGGAAAATCAACAACTCTACGTGTTTTAATTGACCGAATTAATAGTGTTCAAGACAGCCTAAGTGAATTATTTAAAATGTTTATTTTTGACGTCCACGGTGATTATTCTGAGTTAGATTTTGTTGAACATATTAAAATAAGTAACATGCATCTCGTTTTGAAAAACTTGAAAATCGATGACTGGTCTGCCGCACTACTTCCGAGTGAAAAAACACAAAAGCCAATTTTAAGACGAGCAATTTCTATTGCAAGGATCTCTAAAAGTAATAAGTGCACTCTCTATGCCATGCTCACTAAGTTGGCATTAGAGGATGCGACACAAGACAGTTTCTCTTCACTGAAACGTACTGTTACTAAATGGTGCAGACGCGCTCTCCCTAGGGAAACAAATTTACTTGAAAATTGGACCCTAAACTATGGTGTTGAGACTACTGAAAAAGCAGAAATAGAGAAAAAAATTGATTCATTAATCGCTCAGAGTGGCTTTAAAACTATTAATGATTTGATTATGTCAGATCGTAATAACGATTTCAATCTAGATGATTTAGAAGAATCATTAGATATTGTATTTGGCGAAGAAGAAGTTCAGGGTAACAGAAGATCGAGAACAAATTCTGAAACAATGATGGCTCGATTCAGGAATTTAAAAAATCGTTATGGTGGTGCAAATGGGATTTTGAACAATGATCATGGTGAAGAAATCACTCTGCGAAAAACTGATGAGAAATGGAAAAAAGAAAAACTCTTTATTCTCGATCTAACCGGTCTTGATGATGTAGCTTTACGGCTTGTTTCAAACTATTTAGTACGCTCAGTTTTTGAATTCAATCTAAGGTTTGACCGGACTAAAAGAGACAAGATGCCCTTTAACTATCTTTATCTTGATGAAGCGCATCGATATGTTCAAAGTTCTCAAGATGAAGAAACTAACATTTTTGATATTGTGGCTAGAGAAGGTCGGAAATTTAATGTATATCTAGGTGTTATTAGTCAAATTCCTAGTGAACTCTCTAAAACTGTTATGTCTCAAGTTGGGGCATACTTTATTCATCGAATACAAAATTCTGTAGATTTAGACTACATTCGAAAAAATGTGCCTTCCGCTTCAAATTCAATGGTATCCAGATTACCCATTTTACCAGCTGGAACAGCCTTGCTTTCAGGAAATGCATTCGATGTTCCTTTTGAGTTAAATGTAAACGCTGGCATATATGGACAGGCTTCATCCTCATTATCCCCAATAAAAGATACTAAAAAATAATTTATATATAACTTTGTTGAAATTTATTCCAAGATCCGTAGTTTTTTAACGGTTAATTTACCAATTCTCCACACCTCTGTTAACTTTGATAGTGGACCCCATTTGCTCGGAAGACTGGGCCACAGTCCTTTTAATGGCATCGAGGGCTTCTCTAGCTAGCAAGTTTCCTTTCCCAGAAGGGGCAGTATCCGTAGCAATGACAATCCCATCAAAGCTTGACTGTTTTTTTCAAATCATCTGACTTCACTTGTTGGCATAATCATATTGTGTTATAAAACGCCTTAGCCATGCGGTTAAAGGCGTTTTTGTTAATCGAATAATCTTTTTTTGTTTCCTGTTTCGATGAAACCACTTTTCAAAAAGCCTTATTGCCAATCGTATGAACGCATAAATCATTGAGAGATAAAATAAAACATATCTTAAGATTAACTTGATAGATTAACTTGATGATGACTAGTGCTTTTTGTACGTCTTCTAGTGTCATCATCCTTTGTGTCGTGATAACATCCGTCGCTCGAACAGAGGGTAATCCAAAATACACATTGGAAAATATTCCCAAACGAAGCGCTGACACCATAAAAAACCAATAGGCCACAAAACGCACCACCAGTTCTAGGAACCCATAGAACTTCAACTTTCTATTATTTAATTTTTGAATTATTTACTCCCGTCTTTTAAAGGCTGCGACCACGAGGCTGTTGGACTTCTTCGATTTCTTCCTGCCGTTCTTCTTGCTTCAAACGATAATCCTCCAATCGCTTCGCTTATTGAATAAGCGCACTTATTCTTTACGAGCACCACTTCGGCATATCTCGTTTTTCTTTCGACAAAAGTTAATAACACTGGTAATAGTGGAACGGGCAAAACCTAGACGAGTGGCAATTTGTGATAGAGAATAACCTTCTTCAATCCAGGTTTCTAATTTGACACGATCTTCTAAAGTTAAGTGACGGGAATCCATTGTAAATACCTCTTAATATCTAAATATAAGACGGAAAGAAATCACCAAAACCAATCAGCAGAAGATGAAAAGCAGCGCCCTACCCCTTCTGCAACACCGCGCGTAAAACGAGAGAATAAAAAGCAATATGTCATCATGATGAAGCCATCAATTCATGATGAAGCAATGCTCAATGCAGCCGATCAAGGGTTAAGTTTTTCTGCTTTATTGGAACAATTTCTAAAAGATTATTTAAAAAAATAATTATATTTATAGGTGGTACTTGGGGAGATAAAACATGCAAAATATTATCCATACACTGAAACTAGCACAGGTGGTGCCATCTTTGGCTTTTTGTTTGTTGCCATGTATTTTGTCTTCTGGTTTGGGACGATTTATCTAGCTTGGCGTCTCATTAAATTCACGTGCAAAATGGCCGTGAAGTTTTACAAATATTTGGATCAAGACCCTAAGTGCTTGGCTGAAACCAAAGCTCAGTATTATGATTATTATGGCCATAGTTGAATACATCGAGGGGACACGAACAACATGTCCCCCTTTTTTATGAGCAAAGAAAAAGGCCTACCAGTGGCAGATCAATGCTCTGGTAGGCCCCACGGCTTTTGCTGATTGGAGTAAATTAAATTGTTACATGATTTGTAATTGATACTTGTTGATATCAAGGTATTTCACTGCATGAATTAAAGAGTATTTAGTGTTTTAAGAAGAATGAGTAAATACCAAAATGGTGGATTGAACAAAATATTTTAAGAGAGAATTTCAAAATGAAACGAAAAATCATTACTCATACAAGATAGTGTGTTCATCCAGTCAGCCAGCGGGTGGAGGAAGAATCCCCTTTTTCTTGTCCCCTTTAAAAAGGGACAGGATTATTATATAACAAAAAGAATAATAATGCGACTTAATAAATACAAAAAATTACAAGTGTGACGAATTTGATTAGCAATTGATGTTACTTCCAACGAAGTTGACCAACTCTGCGGCTTATGTGGCTTATATGTTAACATCATAACCCACATCTCCAGGATAGCAACCATCTTCACTTGTTTGTATACTAATATTATATTATAAACGTCTTAACCATACGGATTTTACTGTTTACTTTGCCAGGATACAATCATTATAATATAGATTTCAAATAAAAAGTAGAGAAAACTCTACTTTTCTTGTTCGTTATACACTGATCGGCCTTTATTTACCAGTTTCATCAGTCAGTAGTAGTTATTAACTCATAGTGTCCGTTGTCAAATAACAAGTCCAGTAAGCGCTCTAAACTCTTATCCGTTATTGATAATTGATCAGCTAGGTGACGCTTTTGAGATAAATCAAGTCCCTCGGAGAAGCGTTCTACTAATAACTGCGCAACCTTCATCGCAATCTCTAAACTGGGTAAACGTTCATAACACGATCCACGCTCTTGCAAGAGTCTCCGTTCATATTCCTGCTGTAACATGGCAACCACTTTTCCAAAAGTAGCATTTTCTCTACTTTTTTCATTTTACGCGATTTCTTTTTATCGAGGATTAAATTAAACCAAACAAAATCTGTGCCCTTATGATGGCTTCGTTTTCTGTTATTTAAATTCTGGTTTAAAGCCGACAAATTTACTGGTCTTGTATGTTTGAATTTCCAGCCTTCCGGCTACTTCAAAGGACTTCCCCTTTTTACTTCTGGCTTTAAAAGCAATTCTTTGGCCATCGAGCAAGTCTTCAATTTCTTGTTCAGTAAATTTATGGCCAGAAAACTTGCTTGAGAAGGACACTTCCTTGCCCCGCCATATGCCAGTTACCTTTTCCTTAGTGGGACTTTTGGCTTGTTTTTTAGTTTCCTTGGGGGCACCAAGGCTGTCTTTTAGTTTTTTGGCGTTTTCGGTCATGACAGGAATATCATGGTTAACCGTCAAGACAATCGAGTTCATCGCTTGATCAGCACTGACTTCAAACCGGCCAACTTGATCAAAAATTTCAAAGACACGCTTGGTGGTTCGCGGATCTGCTAACCATGTGCCTTGTGCCATGATGGCCACTGCTTGGCCGTCTTTGGTTAAATCAATCTTCCCTTTCTTGTCAATGATATAAGCGTTTTTACCACTTGAAAGCTCCCCATAGGTACTAGTTCTGGTGGCACCAGTACCGATGTTGTTCTTTTCTAAGAAGGTTTTCAGCCATTTCCAACTAGGTGCTGTTGGCTTACTATTTTGTCCTTCATGAACAAATAGATGTCCCATGGTGCCAAGCCCTTGGCTGGCTTGGTCTTCCTCATCGTTATCCTGGTCTTGGTAAACGGCTTTCCACCCCAAAGAACTGGGCTGATTTAATGTCGTGATGAATTCTGGATAATCATGTAAGGCACCTTTGATTTGCTTATAATGATAATCTTCTGCGAACATGGCCAAGAAGTTTTTAGCTAAGACTTCATAGATCCGCTTAGCAGAATCGCCAAAGGAACTAAGGCTATCTAAATCCTTCGGAACTTTAGTTCCGGGACGATTAGCACCGTGAGCTCCTTGATCTTTAACATGTGTAGGACGTGGTTGACGATGAGTGAGCAGTGTTTGATCAGCTCCAACCAAACTAGCAATTTGATCAACTAAAGGCAACATATCTTGAAACTGCTCGGGTGTGATCGTTTTATCTTCTGTTCGGGGGTAAGAAACAATCTGCGCTTCATACAGCTTTTGGTAGGTTGCCAAGATTTCCTTGGCCTTAAAGCCTTCTTTTGACAGTATGGCTGACAGCGAGGCTAGGTCTAAAAGCTTCGGTGGCACAGTCTTCTTGTCAGTTACGGATAATTGTTGGACAGCACTGCTCTCCTGGAAGCTCTCGGCCGCCGTTAGAGCCTCTTTCGTTGCATAACGGAAAGGAACTTTCTCCCCCTTCTCAGGTGCTTTTCGTGCGAAAACATGGCCGTTTTCATCTTTAAAACGATACTCAAAGTAAGGCACCTTGACATAGTTCTTAATCGCTTCCAGTTGTTGGTAAATTTTGAGTAACATGGCTGATTTTAAGCGACCTTGTCTTGAAACAAGTGAATATCCTTGTCCACGAGTTAAGGTGGTAGCTGCACGGGTTAATTGCATCGAGGCAAAGTCCCATTTGTTTCGAGCCAGCCCCTTTTGATAGGCCCCATGCTGCTCCTTGCCTTCGATGGATTTTAGATTGTTTAAGGCTTTTAGCAAACTCTTGGGGCTCTCGTCTGCAAAACTAGCTCGGAAGACGGGGCCTGTCCATTTAATGGCGTCAATGGCTTCCCAAGCGAGCAAATCACCTTCACCAGATGGATCCGTATCAGTGGCAATGACTAAAGCATCGGCAGTCGCTGCCTTCTTCTTCAAGTCATCCACAAGGCTCTTGGTACTTTCCATCTTTTTAGATCGAGGGTTCCAAGACTTTAAGTAAGTACGCTTCCAAGATAGGTCTTTTAAATTCCACGGTAAGTCCTTGAGTTGCCACGATTCATACTTTTCTTTTAGAGCAGCACTCACCTGTTCTTGTGGTTCTTTAAGGGTCATCACATGGCCACGCAAGTTGGTTAGTTCATAATCGTAATTTGTAAGGTGCCCAGTGATGCCACCAAGTGCCTTTTCAAAGTTCTTTCGTGCAGAAGGCTTTTCAGTAATAATTAAATATTTTGGCATAGTGAGATGTCCTTTCATAGTAAATTGGTTTGAAAAATAAAATAAACAAAAAGACGCCTATATAAGCGTCTTACAGTAGTCTATTAAATTAATGTGATAAAATAAACTTATCAAATAAATAAATCCACAAGCGTTGAATACTTTGAGCGGTTTTCAGCTTAATGGACGAAATAGAGCTATCACTAACTGTAAATGTATTATATAAAAGTTAAGTACTTTAATCAATATATATCGATTAAATGCTCGGCTTCGCCCTGACTTGTGGTAGGAACGGAGTTTTTTATGTCTTTCTGAGTATTATCTGCTTATAGAACTTATCCGACCACACTTTTAGCAGATGACCTACGTTCGAGTAAATCAACAAGAGCCTTTGACATCGAGTCAAACACATCAATATTTAGGCCGTAGATTTTTAGAATTTCTTTGTTAAAGTTCACCCAGGCCACATCTTCAATCTGCTCCATTACTCTGGGCACGGGCTTATACTTGACAGTTTGCCAAAGTTCTACTATTTTATTTTTCTCACTAGTTGATAGTTCATCTAAACTTGGAATGTAGATTTGAATAATTCCATCCTTAGTCAGATCAGTCACCCCTTGTCCACGACCAAAACCTGAAGCTGCTAACATGTACTGTGCTGGTAAACTATTTAAAATCGCATGTAAAACTTCAATATCATTATGAAATGACTTTTTTATTCTAAAAGCCGTCACGCGTTGATTTACAGCACTACGAGGAATCATTCGACTCCAAAAGTACCTATCTTGAGGATTGATGGATGTGATGAAATCTGCATATTGAGGTGCTTGATCGGCATTAAACCACTTATCGCCGAACCTTTCTTGTCGATTAATGGCGGAAGGTGACATCTGAACACTTTTTAGATATTGAAGGGTCTTTTTTTCTCCGCGTTCTTCTATAGTAGTTAAGTTATCTTTTGTATAGAAATAATAATGGCGAGTCTTTCCAACCTCAAATGATGTAACGTCCTTAATTGTCTGAAGATAAGGGACTGCATAATCATCATCTACTTTCTTACTATCCATGATGAAAATTGAATCGCCTCCAGTTCTTGTACCCCTTCCACCCTCGAGGTAATTACTTAATGGTGACATCTTCGTTTTCAACAAACCTAGCCAACTGATGTCATCAAACAATGCCTCAACTGAAATTCCCATATTAAGATATTCTTTAATTTCGTTAAGTGACAGAACTTGTTGACAATACAAATCATTTGACTCGCTCAGCTTAATATCATCAATCAAATCATCAATTTTATCTACATACCCAGTTGGCGACGTAAGCCCTTCTTTAATCATGATAAATCTGGTCAGTGGATTAGTATCTGTTGTCTTGAATTTAAGAACCAAAATAGTAGTCATGACCGCTGCATTTTGGAACCATCGTCCTCGCTTAGGCTGAACTACCATCTCAACATCAAAAATGCTGGTCAATGTTTTAAAAAATGACTTATAATTTTTTTTCACTTTTGTCCAGGAATTAGAAGTAATAACTCCCACTCGAGCATTTGGCTGGTTGTTCAATAATGATGCGAAATGCAAGATGATAGCTTGATAAAGATCTGTTTTATTATCAAGATCATTAAAACGTTCAAGCAACTCATTAACATATGATTGGTCTTCATCATTTCTATCATTACTTCCAATAAATGGTAAATTTGAAATAATATAGTCAAAAGATGGAATTTTAACTGGCGTTAACCCCCCCAAAGCAGGATCGACAATCGAAATTTTTTCTCCTACTTTGAGGCTCATCACATTACGCTGAAAGACAATGTTCTTTAAATTAAAACTATCGGGTGATGTCAAATTCAAATTGGCAATCTGCAAAGGGTAACCAAACCTATCCGAGGCCCAGACGTGATTATGCACAAAATCTTCAGATTTCCCGTTGGATTTAAGAAGACTTTGTATTGCATGGGCGATTGTTCCCGAACCAGTAGTCAAATCGGCAAAGTTACCTTCTGTATTTTGAACAGTTATACCAACTAAAAATTTCGCAAGATTTACTGGTGTTGTATACAGCCCCATTAATTCTCGTACGGTAACATCCACTAAACTTTCAAGTAATCTTGAAACAAATTTTTCACTGACGTTTGAAAAATCAGTATTTGCTAAATACAAATTAAATTCGTTTAAATTGGTTGCTACACGTTGAGGTAATTCATCCTCATAATCTTCAACGTGTAGAATAGTATAAAAGTCCGTTTTTTTAACGGCACAGTTTAAATCCTTAGCAAATTCAACAATGTCAGCATTCTTTGAAAATCGAATTAATAAAGCATTAATACTATTTTGCTTACTTTTCAACAGATGTGCAAATATAATTCTGTTCACCCACCGAATGATTACATTTCGTGCAAATGCACTAGCGACCTTTTCATCACTTTCATTTTTTCCAACTTCGATCAATTCAGCCTGTTCAGATTTCCGCCATTTTCTCATTCTTGCTTTTAAGCGTGTGTCAGAACTTTGAAGGAAATTTGTTGCAACTTCGGGCGACAATTTGTTGGCAATTGTCGAGACATAGTTTTCAATATTGAATTCTATTGGTGCCACCTCAAATTTTTGGCCTAATAATTCTAAATTCAAGTAAGCGAGAACATCATAGAGCTGCTGTTTCCATTCGTTCTTATTAGAATGCACATTTTGACGACTTGTCAAAATACTATCAAACTCTCTGAAAAAGCGTGTTGGTTCCAGTGGCCAGCCATCTTCATTTTTTTCGTAGACCGCTGCATACTGAAAATTCCAAAGGACAAACACCTGCGTGCCCATACGGTTCGCTTTATCTAACGCGTTAGAATACAGTTCGGGGTCGTCAATTTTTACATCTGGCATTTTGAATTCCCAACCCATAAGGGGGGCATTTTTCGCTACATCTGCAAAAATAACCGCATCAGGAAACAAAGTCTCATTACGGTCGTCCTCTGCATATTCAGTTTTCAATGATAGTTCTCCAACTGCTGATTTCATTCCCCAATCATAACGATTGAATAGTAAATTCATTTCAACAATTAATTCGCCACCCTCGCTTCGTTCATTTGCAAATAAATCAGAATCAAACATTTAACGCAACTCCTTAATAAGATTGACATTAGCAACAGTTGTTAAGTTATCATTATTGGTTTCTTCCAATAAATTCAGAGTCTCTTGAATCCGCCTTCTTGTGACATTGATATAATCCACTGGTTGATGCTTAAATAAAGCAATGTTTTGATTTTTTTCAATCCCAATAAAGTTACGGCCCTCTTTTAAAGCCGCAATCAAAAATGAACCAGCCCCAGAAGTGTTATCCAATACCACGTCCCCAGGATTTGTGAATGTTCTAATCAAATACCTTCCTAGCTCAACAGGCTTTTGGGTTGGATGAACCACAGGTCCTTCGGATTCAGCCGTTTTAAAATAAATAACATCAACAGGGTACCGTTGACCATCGCTCTTAACCAAAACGGGATCAAAATCACCATACGATCCAGTAACTTGATTTTTCCTAACACCCTTCGAGTAGGCTTTCCCCTGTGACATCTGAGGATGGTATGTAGGTTGCTTTTTATAAAACACCAAAATATCTTCATGCTTACGAAGTGGTTGCTTTTTCGCGTTTAAAAAATTGGTAGATTTTGATTTTTCCCAGACGTATTTATATTTGTATTCTTTAACATTTGAGAGCATTAATTGAGCTGTAAACATACCAGACGATGTAAATACCATGGCACCATTAGGCTTAACAATTCGATGGTATTGAGCCCATAACTCATCTAACGGAATGATACTATCCCATTTATTTTGAGTTGTTCCATACGGTAAGTCCACTAAAACCATATCAATTGAAGAATTAGGGATTTTTGCCATTTCTTCCAACGAATCACCTTGAATGACATTGTTTAGAAATTTGGTTTTTGCTAATGAATGCTTATTTTCAACATTTTTATTAATCATCGGGGCTTGTCTCCTACTACAAATTGCTAATTCAATTCTACCATGCCTTGATAAGCCCCTTAATAAAACATGGTATTTTATGTCAAAAAGAGTACACTCCCAACAAAAATCATTTTCACATATGGTTTCATACAATCTCCTCCTTTTTATTTAATATTTTTGAATTTACGATTGGTCAATAGCTCTGCCAATACTTCAATCATGGCGATAACAACGTGTAAATGTTGACCAACTGTTCGGCTGATAGGGTGTGAGCACCTTGTTTTTTGGCAATGGTAACGCTGTGTGTACCGCCCCAAAACATGATGAGCACAACGACAAAACAACAACGTTGCGCCCATTTCCACCAATACGATACGAGTTTTTGCAAAATATGCCCTGCTTTCGTTAAACCTGTTTTTTCATGTTGCTTTCTCCTGTTTCTATAATTGGGGACCTCTTGTCTTTGTGTCCTCTTTTTGGGTTTGCTGTTCATAGACATTCGTCATCTTGGCATGAACACCACGGTGATAGTCTAAATCATGAACTGCTTGCTCATATTGTTCATGTAACAAATCACGGCTAATCGTCCAAGCATTTAGTTCCTTTTGAAGATTTGCCCGGACTTTTGAATCATCTAACTGCTGGGCCATTTCTTGTCGCAATTGCACCATTTTATCGTCAAGGTCCGCCAAACGTTCCTTAGCCGTTGCCATGGTTTCCACTAAGTTTTGTTCAATTTGCTGAGCCTGACCACTCCGTAACGTCCCGTCACCATGTTGGGCATAGAAGTCTAACGCTTTGAGTTTTGCGGCTAAAGAAGCAATCACGGGTTCTTTTCGGATCGGTTGTTGCCCGTTATAACGACTCAGCTGTTGGGCTAAAGTCGAGCCCTTAATAAAGCGCTTATCCCCTTGTCCTTTTTGTGGCCGCGTGATGTTGTAATAATCATTATCTTTTACAAAAAAAGCATATTGGCCGTTTTCTAATTCATCTAATTGTGACCCATAAATCAAAACTTGGGCTTGGTCATCAGAGCCAAAGTCCACATTGACATACAAACCTTGACTCGTTTTGGAATAAATCTGCCAAGGTTCAATCACCACACGCCAACCAAAGTCTTCTTGTTCTTGTTCAATGTTTTCTTGATAATTTTGCACGACTTCGGCCACACTGACTTGCACATCATTTTCTGCTAAGCGCTTTTCCATGTTGGCCATTTGATACAATTCTGGCTGCTTTTTATCCAAACTGCGCGCCCGAGTCCATTTGATTTGGTCACTATCGGCCAATTTAAATTTGGTGTGTTGGCCACTTGTATCGACTTGTAAATGAATGGCCGCGGCTTTTTCTAAGAAGTCCATCTTGGAATTCGCATTGGCTAATAAGTAGTCTAGGCGGGCTTTGATTTTTTTGCGGTATAAGTTTTCCGTTTGCCATTTCGTATAACGTTGGTGGTTCGACTTCATACCCGGTTCAATAATCTTCGCCCCATAACGACTGGCAATTTTGTTTGAAATATCGCCATATTGTTTCGCCGTCCCCTTCTGCCAACGAAAAGCGGAACCGTCCAGTGAACTCACGTGGTTAAAAATAATATGGTTATGCAAATGATCTTGATCTAAATGAGTGGCGATCACAAATTGATAGTCCCCACCAGTTAATTCCATCACCGTTTTTCGGCCAATCTCATGGACCTCCTCAGGCGTTAATGGATCATCTGGACTAAAGGATTGAATTAAATGGTGGGCCAACTGGGGACTACCCCGCCCAGTTATTTTTTGTAAATCTTGATACTCAAAAGGAATCAAGTGCCCTTGATCATCAAAATTTAAATCCTTCCCTTTTTCTAGATACGCTAACATTTGCGTCGCTAACATTTCGTTATACGAGTCTGCCAAGTTCCCAATCAAGTGCCCACTTAACATTTCTTGTCCATTGGTTTTCTCGGCATTTTCAACATAGGTTAAGGCACTTTTCAAATAGTCAGCTTGCTGGGCTTTGGAAATTTTCTCTTTATTTTTAATGTACTGATCAGCATGACGTAAATTATCAACAGAGTGAATGACAAAACTTTTGGTGTACACCATGTGTTACTTCCTTTCTTAATCTTTTTGAAGAAGTTGTTGTTGTAAGTCATCTAGTTCTTTCTTAAATTCCTGAAACATGGTCATCATTTCTTCGACGACTTCGGCATCAACTTGACGATAGACCTGGGCGGCCCGCGCTAACTGATTAACATTGGCTCCTAACTTAGCGACCTCAAACCGCAGTTGTTTTAATTCTGAAAAATCACGATGGACGACTTGCCCGGTTAACAACATTTGCAAAGCAAAATTTTGAAAACTAGGACTTTGACTTGCTTGAACACGTTGGTTTAATTGTTGATTTTCTTGTTCTGTTAAATAAACCATTTTTTGTTTTTTACGTTTACGATTATTGTTCAAAACCATCTAATCACTCCTTTCTTTTCTTTGTGAAATCAAACATAGAGAGTGGTTATCAGCCTAAAAACCAGGGGGAAAGAAAAAAGCCAACACCTGTTGGCTAAAAAAGAGGGTCGTCCTTTTTGCAAGTTTAGCATGTGACTAGTCACAATGCCGAAATTCCCCCCTCTTCTGCTCGCAGATGAAGGGGGTAAACTTTGGGGCGCTGCCCCAATCCCCGGTTAAATTCTTTCACAAAGTCATTGTTCTTCGTCAAAATAAGCCATTTTCAAATCATCAAAAAGCGACTGATAAGCTGGTTTTCCTTGATTGTTTTTTAACCATTTTAACGTTTTATCCAAGTCTGCTAGTTGGTCTTGTTGTGCCAATTCTTCATAACTTTTTTGCAGGGTTTCAACGCGTTTGATCATGACAATGGGATCTAAAAGCAGGTCTTCACGTGTCAATTCTTTAGTAAAGTCGTCCGTTAAAACGGCCAGAATAGTTTCATAAATGGTTTGGTAATCAGACATATTCTTCTTCTCCTGTGTTAGCAGATTGATTCATTTTTTGGCGCATACTCATTTGCGGTCCACTACTTTTATTTTGTAAATGCGACGGTTTTTTTACATTTTTGGCCCCGCCGCTTGGGTTAAATTTTCACTGGGAATGTTTTCTTTGGTCACTTCACTTTGTGCTTCTTTGGCCTCTTCAAGGTTTGGTTGCACGACAGTTTGTAACATTTGTTGATGTTCACTTTGCGTTTGTAAAGTAATTAACCGTTCATCAATTTGATCAGCTAACGTCTTGGCTTCAGCACTAATTTGTTCAAAAACATCGGTTAGCTTTTCGAGTTTTGGATCATCTTGTGTCCAGTTATCCAGGTAACCAAAACTATATGCTTTGGTATCAATTCCTAACTTTTCGGACAAAATAAAGGCCATACTTTCAGCCACAAACTCACCTCTTTGGTAAGCTTCACTGCCAAATTCAGCCGTTTCATTTTGGTGCAAACGACTGTGTGCCACTTCATGTAACAACGTGTGAATGGTTTGGTTTTGACTCAAGCCATTCTTCAAAACAATGGTTTTTTGTTCAGCATTAAAATAGCCATTGGCCTCCGGATGGTTCGGTGGCATGGCCCCAAAAACCACTTTCGCTGTTGTTAAACCAGTGACAATTTGCATCGCTTTTTCAAAACGATCGGGGTGCTGAGGGCTGTCTAGTTCACCTTCAATTGGTTTGACTGGTTGGACGATTTTTTGGGGATCAGTCACTTGGGTTTGGTCAAAAACAGGAACAAGTTTGTAATAGGTATCGCGTTTCTTTTGACCATTTTCATCAAGCACAGGTTGGCCCTCTTGGTCTTTTTGAATGACCGTTACGGGTGCCCAAATGCGTAATGACTTGGCACCTTTTTTGATGGGGTTACCCATGTTTTTCCATTGCTGGAAGCTCGCAACTTGTCGGGCACCAGGGGCTTGTTCGTGTAATAACCGTTGGTTACGACTTGAATATTGCGGGAATTGTGCGGCGAACTTTAAATAACTTTTCAAATAATCAGACTGGCGATATTTTGAAAGCCCTCGTTTTAAATAACGATTCAGGCGCTTGGTATCTTTTCCTTGAATGATTTCTTGTAAATTATCATCCAGTTCTTCCTCCTGATTATCGGGCACTAAATCCCCGCTTTGTTCTGGTTCTTGTTGGACTTTTGCTAAAATATCTTTCGCTAATTGTTTGGGGTTGGTGTCTTTCATGCCTTCATACATATTCTTTTTCTCCTCTTTTGATGTTGTATTGGTTTCCTGATAACGTGTAACCGGTCCTTCCAGGCCAAAACGATCGACGCGTTGATGCAATAGTTTTTCAATGCCTTTGGGATAGAATGGCACCGTACTCATGGTTAAATTTGGATGTCGATTAGGCAGTTGGATAATTCGTTTGGTATAAGCCTTGAGTTGCGCTTCAATCTGCGTTAAATGTTGTTGGATAAATTGATATTGATCCCTAGGCAAAGTGTTATCAATAGCAATCAGTGCACTTTCTTTTTCTATAAAAATGGCTTTTTGCAAATTCAAACCAGGCCTCTTAAGGTGAGGGTTATGGTTTGGAAACGGTGTTTCAAAGACACCATCACGTGGGGCTCTTGAAGAAAGACGCCCTTCTAAAGGAATAAACCATCCTGTTTTTTGATCATAAATGCCAACATACAAACGGTTAGCTTTCAAATCAAACTGGTAAGAACCAGTGCGAGCCATTTCTTCTGCTAGAAATTTTGGATTCAAATACTTGACTTCCATTTCGATTCCTCCTAATATAATATTTAGGAATAAGTAGTACAGGCACGCGTGAGCCGAAATTGCGCCATAGATTAGGCTATTTATTCCTTTTTGGTGCCATGAGAATGAGAGAAGTCGGGGAAACCCGGCTTTTTTTATTGTCCTTATAGTTTTGGCCCTTTGGTTTCGGCAGCCTGACTTTGTTCTACTTGCTTCTCATCACCTGCCACCAACGCTTGTATTTCCTCATGCCCATAAAAACTAATTAATCCGTATGGATCGGCCTCTTGGATGAATGCTTGATAATCTGCCAAACTAAAAGTCGCATCGGCTGCTTTGTTTTGCTCAAATGCCTGCTGGTCATCTTTTAACAGCTTGACCCAATCCAACCCGTTTTGAATGCTTGCAACAGTGTCCGGCTCAAAATAGCTTTGAAATAGATTTTGATAGCTTTCTTGCAATGCTCGTGCATCAAAACCATTCACACTTTGCAAAGCGCCAGCCGCCAAGGCTTCTTGCAAGGCAGGCGCCGTTTCAAATTCTTCCGCCACAAATTCCGTTTCACCATGCTGATTCAACACTTGCTGGTAATTGAAAAAGTATGGCGCAATTTCTTTAAAATCTTGATAATTTAACTGACGTACCATTTCGGTGACTAAAAGGTTATCAAAAGCACCAATATTTTCGGGTGATTCTTCACTTGCATGTTGTAACAAGTGCCCCATGGCGTTTGAATTATTAGCGAAGACTTTTTGAAAAATATCAGGGTCTAACGCCAACATTTTGGCTTTCACTTCCGCCAAGTACCCGACTTGCAACGCACTTTCGGACACAATTTCTTGCTTCATTTGTTTCCAGTCAACCCGACGGGGTTCGATGGTAGTTTGTTGAAAATCACGGACGCTTTGTTCTCGTAAAATATCCAAATATTGACCATCAAACAAAAGAACTTGCCCTTGATCGAGGGCATAACCATAATTGATTTTCGTTAAATACTGCGCAACGTTTTGACGCTGTCCCATTTGGACCTGAGCCAAAACTTGACGTACCAAATCCAAATCATTCGTCGAATCGTTTAGCTGCTTTTGCTCCGTAGCTGGCGCAAAAGCCATCAACGTTTCTCGTTCAGTTTTGGAAAAACTAAGGCGATCTGGACGTAAAGCATTTAAAAAAAGTAAAGGTTCGGTACTGACTTCGTACAAAAAACCATCCTGGCCTGCTCGCTTGATTGCGGGTTCCGCCTGGTCAAATAATGGAAAGCCTTGTGCCGGCCAACTCGGCTCCTGAAACAAGCCCTCAGGGCTGCCATAATACATTTTGTCCTGCATAATTGACTCCTCTTTTAGTGCATTGAAAAAGACTGTTGCTTACTGAATGCAACAGTCTTTTGCGGTTCATATTTGGTTTGAAAATTTGGACGGTGATTGGCTTGTAACCCCTTGGTCCCTTTTAAAAAATCATTCCAATCCATTTTTTCTTGGTGCGCCATTTTAGGTGGTTGATGTGGGGCCACTTTAATGTGTTGATAATGAAAGTCATCAATAAATTTCTGACCAGCCTCATCATGGTCAACCGCGAGAATCACTTGAATCGCATTTTGGTCAAAAATTTCATTCCCTTCCAAAAAATCCATTAATTCTGGCTTCTTCTCGGCCGCCATCTCAGGGTTAATTTGATTGGCAATGCTTTGACTAATTGTGCCTTTTCTGAGGCCATTCATGGCGACTAAGACAATATTGTCTAGTTTTTGATGATACAACTCGTAATAGGACAACAAGTCAATCGGCGCTTCAAAAGCAATCACTCGCAGCGGATCATGAGCGGTTGGTTTTGTTGGTACTTTGCCTAATACAACTTGAAATCCTGCAAAGCCACTCCCCTGTGTCCGCTTTAAATGTCCCCGCTTCCCGTATTCTTTTTTCTGCCAGATTCCTTGGACACTAATGCCCAAGATTTCGTCTTGCACTTTATTTTTAAAAACAATGACTGGTTCACTTTTTTTGTTTTCATAATCCGTTAAATAACTCGCCTGACTGATGAGCCCTTGGTCTTTAAAAAAGTTAATCGTCTCGGCACTCAAGCCTCGCTCTTCTTGTAAGTATTGACTGGCTAAATTAAATTTTTGATGGTCTTTTAATCGATACGTGAACTCTTTGGGTTGTAAAGGGGTTGCTTGAAACGTCTGCCCCTGAACACGAGCTAAAAAAGAAAGTGCTTCATTGAAGTCACAATCTTTAACGGTTTGAATCAGTTTGATATTGTCACCACCAAAACCTTGACTGTTCCAATAAAACATATTCTTTCGCGTATCAATCACCAAGCTATCATGATCCGTCCACGTATAGTGAGCTCCTGCAGGCTTTAACGACATATCAAGAGCATGCGCAACGTCAACCATCGCTAATTGGCGCCCTTTTTCGAGTATTTGTGCCCGTTCTTCGATGTTCATATACTTCTCCTTTCCAAAAAAGTAGAGTTTTCTCTACTTTTCTCTACTTTTCTCTACTTTTCTCTACTTTTCTCTACTTTTCTCTACTTCTCCAAGTATGACCGCTGCTGGATTTTAATTGCCAGTTGTTTACTTGTTTTTTCGATAAAAATACCAAGCCAAGGCGGCCACGCCTCCAGCAATTAACAGGCAAAAAACAAATGGAATACCACGGCCAATGTTGGATCCGATGCGCCATGAAAATCCTCGGATAATGCCATTTAAGATGGTTTGAATGATGTTAGCGCCACCATTTGAATGGTGCGCGTGTGCAAGTAAAGTCAACATGCTTTTTTTCTCCTATTTTTAATGAAATGGCAGATTCTATAATTAATTCGAACGAGAAAATTTAAAATAAAAAACCCAAAGAATTCTTTACAATGGTAGTTGCTAGACAAACCAAAAGGAGAATTTCTTTGAGCCATTTAATTTTATCATCTTAT